>JARLHW010000127.1 GCA_031292075.1 Desulfosporosinus sp. | reverse complement strand
TCCTTTGTCTGTGTGTTTCTATCTAATCGTTCTTAATCTGTGTAATCTGTGTAATCTGTGGTTCCCCGTTCAGAATTCCCCAAGGCGTATTTACAGTGTTTTTCCTTGTAGGTATAAAAAAATGCGGGATTTTAGGTTATTCGTGTCTCGTGTCTCATGCCCCTTAATCGCCCTCTCATAAAATGAGCATGGCATCTCCAAAACTGTAGAATCGGTATTGCTCAGCAACGGCTGCCGCATAGGCTTCTAAAATAAGTTCGCGTCCCGCCAGAGCGCTCACCAGCATGACCAAGGTTGACTTGGGAAAGTGGAAATTCGTCAAGAGAGCATCCACAACTTGAAACGAATAGCCTGGATAAATAAAGATGTCCGTCCACCCAACACCTGGTATAACCCTTCCTTGCTTACTCACGGATTCTAGGGTTCGAGCCGCTGTTGTCCCGACGGCGATGACCCTGCGTCCTTCTTGTTTTGCTCGATTGATTCGCTCTGCGGCATTCATGTCCACTCGGTAATATTCCGAATGCATTGCATGTTCACGGATATCTTCCACTTTGACAGGGCGAAAGGTTCCTAAACCCACATGCAGAAGAATCTCCACGATTTCCACGCCCTTCTTCTCGAGTTCACCCAGAAGTTCAGGTGTAAAATGCAGTCCTGCAGTAGGCGCTGCCACTGACCCCCGTTCCTTGGCATACACTGTTTGGTAACGTCCTTGGTCTTGCAACTGGGCTGTAATATACGGGGGAAGAGGCATCTGCCCAAGTTGATCCAATCTGGTTTCAAAAACTCCGGAGTAGGTAAAACGGATCTTTCGGTTTCCATTTTCTAGAATATCAAGAAGAACGCAAGTCAGGATTCCATCACCAAACAGAACCTTCTGACCCACCTTTAGACGCTTTCCGGGTTTGACCAAAGCCTCCCAAACGTCGAGTTCAAGCCTTTTCAAGAGTAAGACTTCAATTTTAGCCTCAGTTCCCTCTTTTTCCCCAATCAAACGCGCGGGAATAACGCGGGTGTTATTCAGCACTAATACATCACCCCTATGCAAAAGGGACGTAAGATCACGAAATGTATGGTGTTCTATCCTTTGACAATCGCGCTTAACGACCATTAAACGGGAAGCGTCCCGGGGCTCCACCGGATGTTGGGCAATCAACGTTTCCGGCAAATCAAAATCAAAATCCGAAACATTCAATCTAACTTTCTCCTTTTTTAAGGTCACCCATATTTACCTGACAATTCATGATCCTTGATGAACAAGAGTATTCTGATAATAAAAAGACAATATATCTTTATAACTATACCCCATCTGGGCCATATTATAGGCTCCCCACTGAGACATCCCCACTCCATGACCCCAACCCCGACCCTCAAATATAAAGACTCCAAACGGCTGAGAATCAGTGCTCGTTCCTAACGATGAACTAAGAATTTTAGAGAGCAAAGGCCCTTGCTCCTTTTGATACGACTTTGTAAGTTCCGAAAATTCTTGAGAGTCGAGAAACACAGTTAAGCCTGATTTTCCGTACATATCGAGACTGGGCTTGATCACCTGGACGTCAAATAGGCTACCTAAAAACGCCTCCGTTCTAATCTGCTGTCCAAACGGATAAAACGCTTTGACAAATGTCCGCCCCGTAACTGTCTGAGAATGCCCAAATCCGTCTTCCAGCCTTACGCTTATTACCCTACCGGAGGGGAATTTGTCCAGCCCAATGCTTTTAACTGGTCCTAAACCAAAGGTCGAACCAAGCACGGGCGCAGAGACAATAAAGCGCCAACGATTTGCCGCCCCGCCAACGCCATCTGAATAGGGGTCTGGATGAGACACATTGTGGATATCTGAACTTCCCCAAACGTTTTTAGCGTCTTCTGTATATCCGCCGCTATGCGCAGAATAGAGCGCTTCGATCGGTTGCCAGCTCTGATCATCAACTAGAATCTCACCTCGCGTTGCCTCAACGGCGGCTGAAGCCTCCCCTTCCACGAACTTACCCGCATAGGCTTGATCGATATCCGGAGAGTCTGTAATCACCTTTTTACCATTCTCAGTATGTTTAACAAGAAAGGTCCTTGCTGCCACAGCTTGAGCCTTAAGCGCTTCTATTCCTCCATGAGCCCATTCATTGCTCATTTCAATCGGCACTACGCCTTTAAGGTAGTCTTCACTATCCACGCGATTAATTAGCTGCCAATGACTGTTCTGCCAAGTCAGTTGTATCCCCCCACGATAAACAACATCTTTTCCCTCCGGAGTTTTAACACGCAGGCTACCCGGGTTATTCTCCCTCAACTCCAAAGCAGACCCCTTAGAGATTTGATACTCTTCCTGATTGATCCGCAAAATAGGGGCCCAGCCGCCCCAGCCTACCTGAAGGGTCGAACCCGCTGGAAACCTTAGAGTTGTTGTATCCACGATCAGTTGATAGTTACCCTGTTCAACATCTATCTCAACCCACCCAGCCTGGCCTAATTTCCATACCAGCTCAACCGAAACCTCGTTTGCTTGACATGGAGGAGTCTGGCACAGTAGGAGTAGGCATAAAGCCAGACACAAAATGGAGAACCGATGCACAATCCGCAACACACTCAACACCCACCTTCTGGTGTTCAGAGTACCCTTTTTCCTTCGCTTATATGCTTAGGAGGAAGTGTCTTGCAAGTAGTGCAAGTAGGGACGGTTCTTGTTTGCATTCTTGCTGCATTAGGAGGAAGTGTCTTAGCACAGTCGCACACGTTCCTCGTGGGAGAGCATGTTGCAGCGTGCCACTACTTCTCCTTTGGGAAAAGTCCACTGTCTGACTGATTCTGGGGAAGGGAATATCCGAAATGCTGATAGGCTCTTACGGTGGCCACGCGACCACGAGGGGTACGCTGCAAAAATCCCATTTGGAGCAAAAACGGTTCAACAACATCTTCAAGCGTTACCGACTCTTCCCCGATGGTGGCGGCAAGCGTATCCAAACCAACCGGACCTCCAGCAAAAACTTCAATAATGGTCTTTAAAGCTTTCTGATCTATCTGATCCAAACCTGACGGATCGACTTCCAACCGATTTAACGCTTCTCGTGCTATTGTTTGAGTGACAACGCCATCTTCCCAAACCAAGGCGAAGTCTCTAACTCGTTTCAACAAGCGATTGCCAACTCTTGGTGTGCCCCGAGAACGGCAGGCAATTTCTTCCGCACCGCCGTCAGTTATATCCAATCTCAAAATACCTGCCGCTCGAAGGACAATTTCTTTTAACTCCTCAACCTCATAGAATTCCAGACGGCTAATGACCCCAAAACGATCACGCAAGGGAGATGTTAACTGTCCGGCGCGAGTTGTCGCCCCCACCAAGGTAAACGGAGGCAGGGACAAGCGAATTGAACGGGCACTTGGTCCTTTTCCGATCACGATATCTAGACAGCCATCTTCCATAGCTGAATAAAGGATCTCTTCTGTCGTAGAGTTCAGGCGGTGGATTTCATCGATAAAAAGCACATCACGAGGCTCTAAAGCCGTAAGAATTGCAGCTAAATCCCCGGGTCGTTCAATCGCCGGACCAGAAGTGGTTCTGATACTTACGCCCATTTCCGCAGCAATAATATTCGCGAGCGTTGTTTTCCCTAAACCGGGCGGTCCATATAATAAGACGTGATCCAGTGCTTCTCCACGAGTAGATGCTGCTTGAATAAAGATACTCAAGTTTTCTTTGACTTTTCTCTGCCCGATATATTCACCCATACGATTAGGTCGAAGTGTTTCTCCCTCATGATCTGTAGGTTGTTCTTGGGGAGCAACCAGACGCTCCTCCATTACTAGCCCTCCTCTCTTCTGCATCAACCTAAATAATTCTCCTTAAGCAACCAATCTCCTGCTATTCAAATCGTTCCCACACGAACTTATACCCATACTCGTCCCTGAAAATCATTATTATTTACATATTGTGGTATCTTAACATAATCTTCATATTCTCATCACAGAATGCACAAGTTCCTATCTTAATATTAGTAAGTAATGCTAGAGTCCTAACTATAAAAGGAGGAAATATTAAGTTGAAGCAAACTCAAGTTCATAAATCAACCAAAAAACCCATGATAGTAACTGGTATATTATTATCTTTAGCCCTAATTGGAGTAGGTGGTTGTGGTTCGACAAGCCCAACTTCTGCACCTGCTGCTCCTACAACACAATCGTCAACAGCTGCCTCTGGAACACAACCATCGTCTGCTAGTCAGGCCACTCAAGGACAAACTGCCTCAAAACAAGCTCAAAATCCAGCCCTAAAAGCCACTATGGACATAACTCGTCTGCAAAGAGACCAACAAAATGCTTTAACCAGCGACCAAAAAGCTACACTTAAACCTATTTTGCAAGAATTGATTAGTACGGCTACTCCGAGTCAAGATTTTTTACAACAAAAAGCTGACGCCATTAACGCAGTTTTTACCGACCAACAAAAAACCTTTTTGACCACACCGAGAACTCCCAATGGAAATAAGCAGAATACAAATAACTCAAATGCAAACTCAACAAATGGAAGTAAACCTCAAGCAAGAGCTGGTGGCAAACAGGCCGGGAGCGCACCAACACCTCAGGCTATGTATCAGCGGGTTTTAGACTCTTTAGCATAAGTTTATGTACTTCACCATAAGCAAGCATGAACTCTTGCTTTGTAGCTTACTGGGTTTCTCGAGATAGTGGCTGAAGAAAGTAAGCCTTGATTTCGCCCTCCTAAAGATTTAGGAGGGCGTTCTTGATATTTTGAAACTATTTATATCTACCTATCGTATAATCCAAACGGTTTGTCCGATACTTTTGTAGCAACGGTCTTTTTATGATAACTAAGGCAGCACCTCTAACATTTGAATTAAGTCCAAAGGATGTTTCAACAAATACTTTGCACCATTTAAAATTAATTCTTCTTTCGTTCGGAAGCCCCATAACGCGCCCACCGCATAGGCACCTGCACTATTAGCAGCTTGCATATCTACGCCAGTATCGCCCACATAAATTAAGTTCTCTGAATGAATCCCCAATTGTTGGCTTATTAACAGCGCACCAAAGGGGTCTGGTTTTCTAGGTATTTCAGCGCTGACTCCAATTATTACTTCAAAATTCCAATTTGGCAGTAGGCTCATGACCACTTTCTTTGTTAAATCATCAACCTTATTAGAAAGTACGGCTAATTTCATCTTGCGTGTAGCTAGTTCATTAAGTAGCTCGGCGATCCCATCATAAAGCTGTGTTTTGTGAGTACAGTTATTACTATATTCCTCCATCATCAAATCGAAGCACCTATTAATTAACGCTTCTTCTTGCGACGTTTCGGGTAATGCTTCACGCACAAGATTTTTAATCCCATTACCGATAAAGTACTTATAGGCTTGAAGCTCATGAGAGGGAAAACCGTATCTTTGTAAAATATTATTCATAGAATCCGCTAGATCTTCAAGTGAATTGACTAGAGTCCCGTCTAAATCAAAAATAACTCCTTTAAACTTCATAATACTTTCCTTTCATTGCGTTTTTCCACCCACCCAGAAAGTTTTCAGAAAATTAAACTTCAGAAGGTACCATGGCCTATCCGTTTAAAGATGGATTGACCGTGCCAAGGCCAGGCACCAAAGCATTAATGATATTATCTTAAGTTTTTGTTAAGTTTATAATATCCATTAGAAAAGACACTTAATTAGTGATAAAATATAGTCATAAACATAGTCATCTTAAATTTAGATTGAGAGGTGTAAGAGATGCTGCCTTCGGAAAATTCTTCCCGTTATTATCGCAATCCTTCCATAATTGATTTGAGAAAAGTTAAAACTGTTTCTTTGACTCAAATAATGGGACTTTTGTCTTTCATGTTTCTGGCCATGGCAGCTGGAGCTTTTTTAGTGCCTCCGAGCTATTTTATGCTTGCAGTAATTTTAGAGTTTGTTTTATTGTTTACTATTCCTGTAGTGAACCGCCGTGCTTTGGCGCAGGGAGCTGAGCCTGCGGCTGGTTTAACCGGTGGTCTAGCCTTGGTCTTTGCCGCTTGCGCCGGAGTCGTTCTCGGACCTCTCGTTCAGTCACTAACTGCAACTTCTGCCGGACTTGCAGTGCTTGGTCAAGCTGCACTGGTGACCTTTATTGTCTTTGCTGCCTTTGGTGCATACGGGCTCATGACCAAGCGTAATTTAAGTAGTATGGCCAAAGCACTCTTTATTGGTTTACTAGTTCTGCTGGGGATCATGATTCTCTCTGTGTTTTTCAGTAGTTTTTTCAGTCCTTTCGGCTTACTGATTGGCTTGGGCGGGGCTGTTCTTTTCAGTTTGATGACTGCACTTGATTTTCAGAGAGCGAAATATAGCACCGCTGACAATGCAGTTTTAGTCACCTTAAGTATTTTCTTGGATTTTGTCAATCTATTTACATTCATTCTTGACATCTTTTTAATATTTGGTGGTGGTGGGATGCGCAAGCGCTAACCAGACCTGAGTCATTACAATGAAATATTGAGTACGAATGAAACCGAGGCAACTATCAATCAGAGACTGTTGCCTCGGTTTCATTCGTCTAAAGCTGCCGAGTTTCTAACTACCCGCAAGTAAACGCAGGGCCTTTTTCACCTGCTCCTCTGTCGTTAAGTCCTCGCTGACTTTAAGGACATGTTTCAAGGCCTGCCTAGCTTCTTCCAAACCAAAACCTAAAGCTTGTAAGGTTTGTAAGGCTTCAGTGTGAGTGAGGGGCGACTCCCCAGCACTTGGAAGAGAAACGTGCCCTTTGAACTTTTCTTTTAGTTCTAAAATAAGCCGTTGGGCCGTTTTTTTACCGATTCCCGGAACTTTAGTTAATAAGTTAAGATCTTCACTTGCAATGGCACTTTCAATTTGAACCGCACCAAAGGTTGAAAGGAGTGAAATGGCAGCTTTAGGGCCAATACCTGAAACGCTCAACATTTCCAAAAAGAGTTGTTTTTCTTCTAAGGAGGAGAATCCATACAGAGATAAATCATCTTCGCGCCTAACCACATGGGTGTACACGACAAGTTCTTGCCCAGGACACAACCCAGCCAAAAGCCCATAAGGAACGGTAAGTAAATACCCAACCCCATGTACATCAAGCACCAAACGCTCTAATTGAATTTCCCACACCTTACCTCTCAACATTCCAATCATCGGAATTCCTCCATTCTCCGATTCAAGGTAAAACTATGAGCATGACAGATCGCAATGGCTAAAGCATCTGCCGTATCGTCTGGTTTGGGGATATCATTTAACCGTAACAATCCTTTAACCATTTGTTGGACCTGCTTTTTCTCGGCTTTTCCATATCCGACTACAGCTTGTTTAACCTGCAACGGGGTATATTCATAAACCGGAATGCCTTGTTGGGCACCAGCCAACAAGACGACACCACGAGCGTGTCCGACAGCTAGGGCGGTCGTAGTATTGCGGTTAAAGAAAAGCTCTTCCACCGCCATGTGATCCGGAGGGTGATCCCGAAGAAACAGGCTGATCTGCTCATATAACATTAATAGACGTTCTGCCAAGGGTGTGTGAGCCGGAGTTCGCCAACAAGAATAAGCGAGCGCACTTAAATGATTTCCTTTTTGTTCTATTAATCCATACCCCATAATCGCTGTTCCGGGGTCAATACCCAAAATAATCATACCTCACGTCTTCCTTTCAACTGTTAATAGTTTTCGACAGAAGACGGACGATTCCCTTTCTTCTATGAAATACCTTGCTACTCTCGCCACAGAGGTTCGTTGACCGTATCGATGAACGACTGAACTTCATCTAACGAATAAAACTCAACCTGAGGAGCGATATCCAACATTTCCTTTGGCCAAGCCTGAACATTTAAACCTGTCACAATGACTCTGCCACTCGTTCCCGGTGCTCCTTCGATCACGGATAGCACACCTTGCTTCAACCCAAAATGAAAGACGACCTTAGCTGTGTCAGCCATCGTCGACGCGGGTTCTGAGTTCGTTGAATTTAATACGCTACCCGCTCGATTTGTATCATACCACCAAGATGTTGCAGCTGGTACACTGCTGCCAATTCCTAAACCGATAATCAGAACGAGACCCATTACAATACTTCTAGACATCATGAATAACCCTCCCGACATTGTCTTCTTAGCTCTAGTCTTGCCAGGAGGGCGTCGTTTAATCGTTATACTGTTAGGAATTTAGTCTCCACTAAAAGTCTTCACCCGTTAGAGCATCCGACAATTCAAAATTAGAATACACCCCTTGCGAATCCTCGTGATCCTCCAGGATATCCATTAAACGGACAATCTTCCGAGCCTGATCGGCGTCTGTTATCTCAAGAGTATTTTGGGGAATCGGACTAAGCACTGATTCAACAACTGCGATCTTTTGATCCAAAAGAGCTTGACGCACGCTTTCCATAGTTTCAGGAGCAGTCAATACGACAAACCCTTCCTCATCCATTTCTAAATCCTCAGCTCCTGCTTCTAAGGTCATCATCATGAAATCGTCTTCGCTTAACTTAAGCCCCTCACGCAGGACCCGCAATTGCCCTTTTTCTGCAAACATCCAACCGACGCATCCTGTCTCGCCCATGTTGCCGCCATTTTTAGAGAAAATATGGCGCACTTCACCAGCTGTACGGTTGCGATTATCTGTTAAAATATCAATCATAACTGCAACGCCGCCCGGGCCATACCCCTCGTAACGCAGCTCTTCATAAACTGTTCCTTCGGCGCCACCAATTCCTTTAAGAATTGCCCGTTGGATATTTTCATTGGGCACATTTTCTGCTTTAGCATTTTCAATGGCAATCTTTAAGCGAAAGTTGTTAACGTCTCCTCCACTGGCACGGGAGGCAACAACCAATTCCCGACCCAGTTTGGTAAACATTTTCCCTTTATGGGCATCTGCCTTGCCTTTTTTATGTTTTATGTTTGCCCACTTTGAATGTCCCGACATGACAAGTTCCTCCTTATGCTAATCGACTATTAAACAGTTTAGCATAGTGTAATTTCTCTTGTAAAGAGATATATCGGAAAGTAGTTGGGCACGAGGCATCGTGCCCAACGTTTGAAGTTATTCACTGAAAACTTCAGTGCTCAAGTAGCGCTCGCCTGTGTCCGGGGCTATGACAACCACATTTTTGCCCTCACCAAGAGTTTCGGCTACTTGAAGTGCCGCGCTCACCGCAGCTCCAGAAGATATGCCTACCAAAAGTCCTTCTTCACGTGCTAAACGACGCGTTATCTCATAAGCATCCTCGTTGCTCACTTGAATTAGTTGATCCATAATGATTTGGTTTAAAACCGCAGGGACAAACCCAGCGCCAATTCCTTGAATTTTATGCGGTCCTGGTTTCCCGCCAGAAATGACTGGAGACATGGCAGGCTCAACTCCGATGATCTTAACTTCTGGTAGACGGGCTTTCAAAATCTCACCCACCCCGGTTATTGTCCCACCAGTACCAATTCCTGCCACAAATGCATCAATGCCACTCAACTGATCGAGAAGTTCTAAGGCCGTGCTCCGGCGATGTGTTTCGGGGTTAGCGGGATTTTCAAATTGCTGAGGCATAAAGTATGCCGGATTTTCTCTGAGCAAGCGTTTTGCCTCTTCAATCGCCCCATTCATACCTTCTGCTCCGGGCGTTAACACAAATTCAGCGCCATAGGCAGCCATTAACATCCGCCGCTCAACACTCATGGAATCGGGCAGAACGACAATTAAACGATAACCACGTGCGGCTGCGATCATGGCCAACCCAATCCCCGTGTTCCCACTGGTCGGTTCGACGATAGTCCCACCCGGCTGAAGCACCCCTCGTTCCTCTGCATCCCGTATCATCCCCAGAGCTATCCGATCTTTTACACTTCCACCGGGATTAAAGTATTCAACTTTGACGTAAACGTTGGCCATTCCCGGCTTAATCACTCGCTGTAAACGGATTAAAGGAGTCTGCCCGATCAAATCCGTAATAGAATCAACCGCTCTCATGCTTAATTACCCCAATTCTTATCAATTTAGTATGATTAAATAATAAAAAGGATCATTTGTCAAGGCTGTTTGGCTTACATCGTCCCTCCACTTCTGTGACCAGGGCCTCAATCTGGTGGGGTAAAGGAATTCGGACAACTCCCACGAGTTGAATGTTCCCGCGTTGGATCGGGAGCAGCAATTTGTCTGCCTTACTGGCAGAAATAGCCGTTGCCATGGTTGAGGTGATTTCTCCTAACAAACCATAGACGATTATAATAGCAATCGAACCTACAATAAGGTCTACTCGATCAACATTATAACAAATTGCCGACTCCCCTGAGGCTCCCTCTGTAGCCCCTGCGCGCAACATAGCTCCGGTAGCCAGGGCATTCGTTCCCAGCGCCAGGATATCCAGCTCGGGAATTCTTTTGCGTAACTGCTCTACAATATGTTTGCCAATGCCACCGCCCTGTCCATCAATGACTGCTATCCGCATGATACCCTCCTTCTTCCTTCTAAACTAACATATTCGGGGCAGGTGTTCACCTTCTAGCATGCCAACAAAACGTTTTCCTCCGAGAGGAGTTTCTAACAGCACAAGCCCAGGCTTTTCTTCCTTAACTCGTCCAATACGAACCGCCAAACGGCCCAGTGGGTGAGCCCGCATCTTTTGCAGAACCTCGCCTGCCGCTTCTGGGGCAACAATAACCAAGGCCTTTCCTTCGTTCGCTAAATAGAGAGGCTCCAAACCTAACATTTCGCAAGCTCCTGCTACGCTGGGAGAAAGGGGAAATTGTTTTTCTTCCAAGAGCATACTTACTCCTGCTTGCCCAGCTAATTCATTTAACGTCGTTGCCACGCCGCCACGGGTAGGGTCTCTCATGCATTTAACCCCTGGCAGATAAAAGGCATCAATAAGTCCATTTAAAGGGGCGCAGTCACTAACAACCGGGGTTTGAAATTCAAGCCCTTCCCGCTCAGACAAAATTGCAATCCCATGATCTCCAATTGTCCCTGTCATCAGGATCTCATCGCCGGGCCGAATCTGCTCTGGGCCGACTAAGCGATTTGTAATATACCCGATCCCAGTCGTGTTTATGAAAATTTTATCCGCGCTTCCTCGTTCAACTACTTTCGTATCCCCACAAACGACCGCAACGCCCGCTTCTGAAGCGGTCTCGGCTATGCTCTTAATAATCCGTTCCAAGTCACCCATTGGAAAGCCTTCTTCTAAAATAAGCGCTAGCGTCAAAAACTTGGGGATTGCTCCGCTAACAGCTAAGTCATTGACCGTGCCACAAACCGCAAGTTTGCCGATATTTCCCCCACGAAAAAACAAAGGTGAGACCACAAAAGAGTCTGTGGTCACAGCAATATGCGCCTCTCCGGGCAAAGTCGTTGCATCATTCATCTGATCCAGGTAGGTATTTCCTAAGTGTTTTTGGAAAAGAGTACGAATTAGTTCATGACTTAAGCGCCCACCGCTGCCATGGGCCATCATAATGCGATCCATTAATCAACACTCCTTGGTGAAAATCGGTGATAGGCTGCACAAGATCCTTCGGAAGATACCATGCAAGGTCCAACGGGTTTCATCGGCGTACAAACTCTGCCAAACAAAGGGCATTGGGTTGGGTGAATTCGTCCTTTCAGGACATCTCCACATCGGCAACCTGGTGTCTCTCTAGATTGAAAAATCGGCAGTGAGAATTTCTTAGCCGCATCCCAAGCACTGTATTCTTCCCGTATACCTAAGCCACTTAAGGGAATCATCCCTATGCCCCGCCAGGATGAATCAACCGGCTCAAAGACCTGTTCGATAAACCTTCTGGCATGAAGATTGCCTTCTACTTTAGCGACCCGTTTATATTGAATTTCAATTGTTGAGCGCCCCTCGTCACGTTGACGAAGAAGCATAACAATGGCTTCCAAAATATCCAGGGCTTCGAATCCCGTCACAACACCGGGGAGACCGTAGTCTTTAGCCATAAACTGAATCGGCTTTACACCAATTATAGCGCAAACGTGCCCCGGATCAAGGAAGGCATCGACAACTAGTTCAGTGTCCTCAGCTAACAGTCTTAAGACTGGGGGTACGACCTTATGCATTGAGAGCACACTATAATTTTCTATGCTCTCATGTTTCGCTGTCTCGATACTTACCGCAACTGTAGGAACCGTCGTTTCGAATCCTATCCCCAGAAAGACAACCTCCTTGTCCTGGTTTCTCCGGGCTAATTCTAAGGCATCCTGGGTTGAATAAACAATTCGAACGTCCGCACCTTCAGCTCTTAAAACCTGTAAATTTTTCTCTGTCCCCGGTACCCGAATCATGTCTCCAAAGGTTGCTGTAATAACCTTTGGCTGAGCGGCCAAATAAAGATAACGATCTATATCACTGCTATCTGTAACACATACCGGACAACCTGGTCCTGAAATTAGACGAACCGTCTCCGGCAACAACTCTCGCAACGCATTTTTGGCAATAGCTACAGTATGCGTTCCACACACTTCCATAATTGTAAACGGCCTCTGGGCTAACGCTTGAATTTCAGCAAGATAGTCGCCTGCCTTAGTCAAAATTTCCTTACTCTTCCTCATAGGCCTTGGCTACCTCCAACAAAAGCTCTTCAGTTTCTTGGGCGCTCTCATCATCTATAATTCCGATGGCAAAGCCCGCATGAACTAAGACGTATTCGCCAATTTTAACCTCTGGTACCAAGTCAATGCTGACAAACCGTTCATTCCCCATCATATTCACGTTGGCTATCGAGCCCTTGATCGTAACAACTTTAGCTGGAATTGCTAAACACATTTATAACACCTCATTTGCGATTAGTAGTTGTCCAAAGGCCAGCCCGCCGTCTCCTGGAGGGAGCATTTGAGAACGCAAAACTTTGATTCCTTGTTCTTGACAGATCTTAAGGATTTTTTCCGTCAAAAGTTTATTTTGAAAGACCCCGCCGTTCAGAACCAAGGGGCCTGTTTCGACACGTAAACGCAGCGCGAGATCCACAATCGCCTGAGCAATCGTTTGATGGAAACGATAGGCAATTTCTCCCTGGCTCACGCCACGTAGAAGGTCCTGCACAATTGCTTCAAAGAGCGCCCCTACCCCAAGAATATATTCAGCATTTTCCACTCTCACTTCGTAGGGATATAGTCCGGCCATATTTTCCTTCCTTTTTATTTCTTCTTTTGTATTCACTCGTATATCTTCTTTAGTATTCACTTGGTGATCCCAACGGCGTTGCTGCCCAAAGCGCATCGCAACGCTTTCTAGTTCAATCGCAGCTTGTCCTTCGTAGGATACCTCTCTACAAACACCAAGCAGCCCACTTACTGCATCAAAGAGCCGTCCTGCACTCGAGGTCTGAAAAACTTGAAATCCGGTTTCCAGTTGACGCTCAAGGATCTGGCGCTCATTGACCGTGAGCGCTGCCCAAAAAACCTCCGTCTTCAGCCACGCTTCTTCAGGCAAAAGAGTTTTAAGATAGGCGTATGCGATGCGCAAAGGATGTTTAACCCCTGCATCCCCACCTGGAAGCGGTAAGTATTCCAGATGTGCCTTCCGCTCGTAGCCTAAGGCATTTCCATACAGAAATTCAAACCCCCAAAGGCAATGATCCTCTCCAAGTCCAGTCCCATCACAGATAACCCCCAGAGTTGGCTCTGTTCGATCCCATTCTCCTAATACACTGACTAAATGAGCATGATGATGCTGCACTGGAAGTTTCGGGCAAGGTTGTTCGAGGGCAAATCGAGTCAGCTGATAGTTGGGATGTTGATCATAGGCAATCGCCTTTGGGGTAATATTGACGACTCGCTGAAAGGATTCAAGTTCCTGCTGAAAACGTTGGAGATTTTCATACCCTTCCATATCACCAAGATACTGACTTACAAAAGCCCTTTGCCCAGAGGCAAGACAAAAGGCGTTTTTCATTTCTCCGCCCACAGCGAGAAGTGGGGTCTTGACATAGCGGGAAGACATCAAAATCGGTAACGGTACATAGCCGCGGGCTCGCCTCAAAAAAACTACTTCGTCTCCAATTACTTGAGTGACCGAGTCATCGCAGGGATGATAAATATCTCGGTTGTGAATTAAGAAATAATCCGCAATTTCCTTTAAAACTTCCAAAGCCTCATCATTGGTATAAATCAGTGGGCGGCCACTGAGGTTGGCACTCGTCATGACCAAAAAATCATACGGTCCAGCAAATAGGAGATGATGGAGTGGTGTATAAGGGAGAATGATTCCTAGTGTAGGTAAGTTTGGTGCAATATCCTCTGGCAAAGAAGCCGTTAATTCAAGCTTCCGTTCCAGAACAACTATAGGGGCAGCCGAACTTCGTAACAATTCCTCTGCCTTAGCGTCAATGACAACCTGATCGCGCGCTCTTTCTACCGTCCGGGCCATAACCGCAAAAGGCTTAGCCCCCCGTTCTTTGCGCTCACGCAGACGACGTACGGCTTGCACGTTGCGAGCATCGCAGACGAGATGGAACCCTCCAAGTCCTTTTACTGCTAAAATTCCACCTTGAGAAAGCTGATCTACACCTATACCTGGAAGCAGATGCCCCGACACATCTCTGAGTTGAACCGTCGGCCCACACTCTTCACATGCAACTGGTTGAGCATGAAAACGCCGGTCCCGGGGATTTTTATATTCAGCTGCGCAGGATTCGCACATAAAGAAGTCTGCCATAGTGGTTTTGGCCCGATCATAAGGAACGTCACGGATGATCGTATAGCGAGGACCACAATTTGTGCAATTCGTGAAAGGAAATTGGTAATGCCGATTCCGGAGATCGACCATGTCTTCAAGACACTCTCCACAAGTTGCCACATCCGGTGAAATTAAGACATCAGCATCTGGCTCCGGTTTACTTTGGACGATTTCGAACGTTACATATTTATTAAGCTCCGTTTCCACGGATCGTGCCGTTACAATTTTGGCTAAGGGCGGGGCTTCTTTAAGCAACCGATCATAGAACAAGTCAAGATTAATTCCTTCTGCATGGATCGACACACCATGGCTCGAGTTATTTACCCACCCTTTAATCCCCATTTCTTCGGCCAGTTTAAAAACAAACGGCCGAAAGCCTACCCCTTGAACAATCCCATTAAAGTAAATCACCTTTGCTTGTAGATTCATGTCAAACGACCAGCTTTCACGGCTTCCGCTATTAATTCTTCATAGTATCTCCCATTGTACACGCCTTACACTAGATTCTTCAAGAGAATGCTAGGGGTATTCTCAGCATGTTTAGAATCCAGGCATATTATTGTAATTTTATGAATATTTAAAAAATTAAGAACCGGATTATAAAAAAGCAGGAAACTACATCTTTTTCACGAATATTATGTTATAAGGAAAATTCTCTATAATCTATATTCGTTATCTCTAAATCGGAAACATAATTCAGGAGGTGTTCTTAAAATTATGGGAAATTTTGATTTACTCACTGTCAAAGGGGTTACTCGGCGTGATTTTATGAAGTTAGTTGCAGCAACAACTGCAGCACTCGGCTTACCCGAGCTTTTTGTCCCTCAAGCGGCTTCAGCACTGGAACAAGCACTTAAGAAACCCCCTGTCATCTGGCTGGAAGGGATGGATTGTACTGGCTGTACCGAATCAGCCATAGCCACCTTAAACCCTTCACCCGCTGAACTTATTTTAGACATGCTCTCGATTCGCTATCATGAAACCATTATGGCAGGATCCGGTCAAACTTCAGAAGAAGCTTTCCAATCTGCACTTAAAGAAAACTTTGTGCTCGTGGTAGAGGGTGCCTGTCCAGCCCAAGAAGACCGTTACTGTATGGTTGGAGGGAAACCCTTCCGCAAAACTCTTATTGAAGCGGCCCAAAAAGCTCAGGCGATCATTGCCATTGGGAGTTGCGCCTCCGAGGGGGCTGGCATTCCAGGGGCTTGTGCAACGGGTGCTGTCGGGGTGGCACAAATCCTTCGCAACGAGGGGATTAACAAACCCGTTATTAATCTTCCTTGTTGCCCAGTGAAACCAACTACTTTAATTGGCACGCTCGTTTATTACCTAACCTATCATAAGGCTCCACCTCTTGATTCGCAAAATCGCCCCGTGGCCTTCTATGGCACCTTATTACACGATAACTGTCCCCGCCGCGGACACTTTGAAAGTGGAGAATTCCTCACAGATTGGAACGATCCTGTGCAAAAAGGGTATTGCCTCATGTTAAAGGGTTGCAAAGGCCCGCAAACGTACACGGACTGTGCACAAGTGTGGTGGAATGACAACGCTAATTTTTGTATTAATGCCGGATCGCCCTGTTCAGGGTGTTCCGAGAAGAGCTTTTATAAAGAATTTAGTCCCCTCTATGCTAAACAAGAACTCTTTAAACTCCCGGGCGTTGGCCAGGTCAACGCCGATACTGTTGGAGCAGTGATTGGAGGAGCGGCCGCTATTGGCCTTGGTGCCCACTTGATCGCAACAGTGGCCAGTGGCAGACTAAGCAACAAGGATCATGATCACGATCATAAGGAGGATATGTAGATGGCGAAAGTAGTAATCGATCCTTTAACACGCATTGAAGGACACTTAAGGATTGAAGTAGAAGTTGAGAATGGCAAAGTTGTTGAAGCCCATGTCATCGGGACCATGTACCGAGGCATTGAAGCAATGCTCCGCGGTCGTGATCCAAGGGATGCTACGTATGTTACAGAACGTGTCTGCGGAGTTTGTGCCGGTTCCCATGGTTGGGCATCCTCTATGGCTTTGGACAAAGCCTTTGGGGCGAGCGTTCCGGCTGGTGGTCGGATTATCCGCAATCTGATCATTGGAGCTATGTTTCTTCATGACCATCCGCTGCATTTTTATCATCTAAGTGCTCTTGACTACTTAGATGTCATGGCTGTCGCCCAATATCAAGGAAAGGACCCAGGACTTCTGGCTGTTAAAGATAAAATCGTGAAGCTTGTTGTGGCCGGAGACACTGCTCCTTTAACCCCTCGCTACAAACCGGATGCCTTCAGTGTCAACGATCCCGAGTTAGTGACCATGGCCGTCGCCCACTACCTTAAAGCTTTGGAGATGCAAGCGAAAGCCAAGAAAATGTCCGCCCTATTTGCCGGAAAACAACCCCACCAATCTTCCATTGTCGTGGGCGGTGTAACTATGCTTCCCAACATCGAAGTAGTTGAGCAATTCCGTTCGATGCTTATGGAGCAGCTTGATTTTGTGGAAAAGACCTATCTTCAAGACGTCTTAACTTTTGGTACTGGACCGTTGCTCCCCTTGGCTCAGGCCGGGGTCGGTGGAGGATCTCTTAATTACATGTCTTATGGAGGCTTCGCCCGTGATAATGAAAATAAAGATTTATTCTTTAAAGCAGGTCTCATTATGGATGGTAATTTAAGCACTATCTTACCAATCGATGAAGGGAAAATCACGGAAGATGTTCAATATTCTTGGTATAAAGCAAGTGCTAATGGTAAGACGCCCTATACCGAAGATACCGTTCCCGATCTCGATAAGAAGGGGGCCTACACCTTTGTTAAGGCTCCTCGCTATGATAGTAAACCCATAGAAGTTGGGCCTCTCGCCAGAATGCTTGTCATGCAACCTAAAGGCCTGATGGACATCATCGCTAAGAATAACATTAAACCCGGTGCAGTCGCCCGTCATGCTGCCCGAGCTTATGAAACTCTCCTGCTCGTCAAGGATATGTTCACGTGGTGTGATGCTTTAGAGAAAGAAATGGGCTCTAAGGATTTCCGCATCCACGATACTGACCATTGGGAAGCTCCGGTTACAGGGCAAGGTGCAGGCATGACTGAAGTACCCCGAGGCTCACTCGGCCATTTTATCAAAGTTGCCGATCATAAAATTGAGAACTATCAAATGGTTGTTCCAACCACTTGGAATTTCTCACCAAGAGATGACAACGGGGTCCGTGGTCCGGTTGAACAAGCCCTAATTGGCGTCCCAGTTCCCGACCTCGACAATCCAGTCAATATCGTACGAGTAGTCCGCTCTTATGATCCCTGCTTGGCCTGTGCCATTCATCTCATCGATCCTGTAACCAACGACATTAAAAGATTCCAGATTGGCTGGTAATGAAGGAGGAAAGGACATGGTTAACCCATTAGACCACCCATTATTCCAACGTGTAAGCCATTGGATCAATCTAATAAACTTCTTAGTCTTGGGCGTCACAGGTTGGTTTATACATTCCCCTTTTCCAGGCATGCCGATGAGCCTAATTCGCAATTTACACTTTATCTTTATGTATTTCCTAATCATTAATGGGATTGTACGTTTTTACTTCTCCTTTTTTGGACAATATAAAGATTATGCTGACATTTTATTCAATACTCAGGATCTTAAAACTATTTGGCCCCAAATTAAATACTATCTGTTCATCGGAAAGCATCCAAAAGTCGGGAAGTATAATCCCCTTCAGAAAATAGCTTATATTACGTTGCCTATCTTGGCTGTCGCCCAAGCTATTACCGGAGCCATACTCTACAAGCCTGAACAATTATCCACTCTTGCCGGCTACTTTGGCGGTTTAGCAGCTGTTCGTGGACTTCATTACGATTTCATGTGGTTGTTTATTGCCATAATTGGCATTCATGTTTATCTTGTGTTTACGGCGGCGTATGATCAGTTCTTATTCATGTTCTTCGGTAAAATGAGAAATCAGAAGGGAATGTAAGCATGGCTTCACCAAAGATTATGGTGATGGGAGTAGGCAACATCCTCTTATCTGACGAAGGTTTAGGCGTTCGCTTTTTGGATGAACTCTCTAAAATGCCGCTCCCCGACAATGTGGAGCTCTTGGAAGGAGGTACAGCCGGACTTGAATTGGTCCACCTAGTTCAAGAAGTCGATTTTTTGATCATTGTGGATGCCGTCAATGCTAAAGCCGAGCCGGGTGCCTTGTTCCGTTTTCATCCGCACGATATCCAAGTATTCCCGGAACGATACGAGGTTTCCTTTCATCAAATTGGCATCATTGAGGTTCTGACAATGGCTAATCTGTTGGGGCAGGCTCCGCAAACCTTAATTTTTGGTGTTCAACCCAAAAGTTTAGAATGGGGATTGGACATCAGTCCGGAGATCCAAGTGCTCTTTCCGCGTCTTGCAGAATTTGTTCTCCAAGAGATTGAATCCATTCAGCGCGAAGGGAAATTTATTGCGGCTTTGCCAACTTGACGACTATCAGCTATATGTTGCTCTTCACGTCCGCAACATCAATAAAGCACACTTATAAGGTCCATGTAATAATGACTTATAAGTGTGCTTTTCTCTAGATTGGTATTGAGCAACGGCTTTTGCTCAATACCAATCGTCGTTAAGGAGTACCTTATTCTCCACTGAAAAGAAAATAACAATGGAAAGCAGAGGGACGGTGCCTCTCTAATCCACAGACACATCCCACATCGGAGCACGAAGAATCGTGGCCCTACTGAAATCAAATGAATCAATCTTGGTGCTCCCTATAGGACTTTACTTTATTACGTAGCCAACTCGTCCATGTTTGAAGTCCATTTCCGTTGCGACAAGACACCTCGAAAATTTCGATGTCAGGATTGATGGTCCGGATATCATTTCTCATAGTCTCCATATTTACATCAGTCAAGAGCTCAAAATCCATTTTATTGAGGACAACCGCCTTAGCATTGCGGAAAATTACAGGGTATTTAGACGGTTTGTCATCCCCTTCGACAATACTTAAGACAATGACCTTAAAAGCTTCTCCGAGATCAAAATCAGCTGGGCAAACAAGATTCCCGACATTTTCTATAATCATGAGATCCGTTGCCTTCCAATCAAATTCCGCCAAAACCTTACTTACCATTTTACTATCAAGATGGCATCCTCCGCCGGTATTAATCTGAATGACTGGAACCCCATGAACTGCGATACGGTCAGCATCTTTACTAGTAAAGATATCTCCCTCAATAACCCCCACGTGGAGGTCCGAGATTAAATAAGGCAAGGTCCTCTCCAGTAGCGTCGTTTTCCCAGCTCCCGGAGAACCTATCACATTAATGGTTAAACAATTATTCTTGCGGAAATGGGTACGGTTAACTTCAGCCTGCATATCATTAGAACTTAGCAAATTCGCCATCACTTCAATTTCTCGACGACCATGATCCATTATTCAACCTCCAGACTTTCTAGTAAAAGTTCCTCGCCCTGAATCACTTCAATGCCAGTATTTTGACAGTTTGGACAAAGAAAAAACATTGTTTCTACGGTGAACACATATTGACAATTTCGACAACGGCCTCGTACCGGAACGCGCTCTACGATCAACTCTGCTCCTTCGCATAGGGTATCTTTGCTATAGGCTTCAAACGCCATGTCCAAAGCTTCCGGTTCTGCATTCGTAAGTGCTCCAACTTTTAGTTTAACCTGAAGGACACGCTTCACTTTATGAAGAGAAAGGGTCTGTTCAATAACCTCAAATACTCCTCCCATTAAAGACAATTCGTGCAAATCATCCCTCCTCTATGTCTGAAATGGCTATTCCAATCTCATCGAATTTTGTGTTTGGTTATGTACGGATGAGTCTTCTGTGGAATTCAAAACGTGTCAAATTAGTAACACTTTGTACTATGACTAATTCGACAGGAGGAGTAAGTATCCTTTATAACCCACGCTAAAATTCGGATCTTCGACAAGAGGAACAAGTCCAAAAAATTTTCAGAGTCTTTCATTATGCCATATACTATACTCTCAATCTGGATAATTATGTATATGGCACACATGCATAGACTCGTTTTTTATGGAGAGTATAATAAACGAATCTAAAAACAACTGAAAAGGAGGATGGTAAATAATGAGCCGAAATACACCTGAGGTTCCTGAATCCGAAAGACAGTTGGATAAACTTAAATGGGAAGTAGCTGAAGAACTGCATTTAGACGATGATATTCAAGAAAAAGGTTTTGCCAATATGACAACTCGCGAAGTTGGCCAAATCGGCGGAAACATGGTAAAAAAAATGATAACCTTTGCAGAGAAGGAAATGGCAGAACAGGGCGCAGATATAATGGACTAAATCCGAGTGAGTTGTTAAACAGACGACAGCGTGTCGGCCAACACGATAACTTTTTATAAGATACCCAAAAGGGACGTTCGTCAAAAAACGAGCGCCCCTTAGCTTATTTCAAGTAAGTTTCAGCCATATGTTTCCTCCACTGATTTCTCATAACGGCTTTAATCGGTGGCATCTAGACTTATTCTTCTATAAATGGAATCGTCAGAGGTCCCAGTGGTAACACAGCAATGCTCATGTTATCGCCATATTTATCTGATAATTCTCTCAAAGTCTGCTCTATACTTTTTATAGGCGTCAGTTTTGCGATTCTAACGGAATCATCCGGCAACGTTGAATATATGAAGACTTCTGCCCATTCCTGAATCATAGCCAGTCTTTGAGCCTCCCACTGATCAAAAACCTGAAAAGAAGGTTCATTTATCATTGCCAAGAGTTCACTTGGCGTATCACGCATGTCTAATATCTTAACAAAATTTCCATGTTCGGGCATGCCTTCAATACATTCTGCTGCACAAATGATTGTCCCCCCTTGTTTAACGATCATTTGTGCAGCATTCATACCTTTTACAGCCTGATATAGGTTCTGATCCAGCGGATAGCCAGAATTAGTCGTAACGACTACGTCAAAGCGTTGATTGCACTTAACCATGGCATGATCTTTAACATAAGCGCACCCCATCGCGTGAGCAGCAATCAGCTCGCCTGCAAAAACATTTGTGATCTCTTTTTTACCATTTAGTGCCACATTAAGGAGGAAATCCGGCTTACAAAAGGTGTTAACTTCTCTAGTCATTTCTTGGAGAGGATTATTCTCCAAGACCCCCCAAGTAGCCATCGGGTGCCCAATCATTTTGGCGTTGTGAAACGTAAGAATAGTTTCGATTCCCGCAATTCCAGGCATGATTCCCTTTGGGCCTCCTGAAAATCCAGCAAAAAAGTGAGGTTCAATGAACCCAGTGACAATTCTAAAATCAGCTTCGACATATTCTTTATTTAGATACACCTCGCAGCCAAAACAACTTGTTCCAAGGTGTGTCAGCTCTGATTTCTCGTGGCAGTGATGATTAATGATGCGAACAGTATCTACAACTGCTTCCCCTAACATCTCGACAAACTCTTCTCTAGTTTGATCCCGATGGGTAGCTGTTCCATTAATAATGGTAACATTCTTTATGGGAACATGCGGAAGTTCTTCTAGTATCCAAGGAATTAATTTATGATTTGGAGTTGGCCTAGTTATATCACTAATTACAATGACAACCTTATCACTTGACTTAACCAGTTCTCTTAAGGGTTTGGTTCCTATAGGGCTGCGCAGAGCATTGAGCACAACCTCATGATCATCTTCTGGCGGCTCCTGGTGTGTGGGTTCAATAATTTTAGAATTCTCGGGAAGGTTAACCTTTAATCCATTTTTTCCATAAGCTAAATTAACTTCCATCGTAACATCTCCTTCTAATTTTAATGATTTATTTTATTTAGTTGTTCCCAATTAACCAGGTTTTAATAGATTTCTAATACACCTGCAGGCTGTTTGTGTATGTGTATTTAAAAGTTATAAATTTGAAGCTAACGTTTGTAATTCACGACTTACTTGTTGTACCCCTTCAACCAAGTAGGCTATTTCCTGATTGGCCTGCGCTTGCTGGTGGGTAACTGCACGATTACGCTGAGAGCTCTCTGTAATTTTATTGATGATAGATCGAAATTGCAGTAAAATGCCGCTGATCTCCTTGGCTGAGCGATTACTCTCTTCGGCTAATTTACGCACTTCTCCTGCAACCACACTAAAACCACGACCTTGTTCCCCTGCTCGAGCAGCTTCGATTGCAGCATTCAGTCCTAACAGATTAGTTTGTTTAGCTACTTTCCGAATGAGCTCTAATATACCCGCGGTATATTGAAGATGATTGTGTCCTTCTTGAGCTTCTTCGGCGATAGATTGGCTAATAGAAGCTACTTCTTGGGCAGAAGCAGCAGTTTGTTGCACCGCGCTAGCCGCGTGTTCCACCGAAGCACTTAAAAATTGGACCTGTTTACGAATGACGATCTTTAATTCTTCATCTCTTAACATCATAACTACCATGCCAGCTGCTATCGTGGCAACTGGCTTAACGATTGCCAAGGGACCTGCAATTCCAAATGTTCCAATTTTTATGCCGTCTGCTTTTATTGCTAAACTAAAACCTTCTTTAAGACGACCTTCGGAGGCTTCAGCCTCTTTGCTTGTAACAATAGCAAAATCACTAGCAGTAGTTAATATTTCCCTGCTCCCCTTATGCTGGATACCTATTCTAGCTCGAGCCGAATCGGCAATGATTGTCCCAGTCTCATCACAGACGATAACACCATAGCCACTTTGCGCGTGGATAAATTCTACAATCTTTTGGGCAATGATGTCACTAAGCTTCAACACTATCCTCTAGCTCTCCATTCTAACTTGTTAGTCTACTTATATAATATCACATAGTCTGATGGTCTGACCAGTCATAATATGGTTTAACATATTAAAAACCAAATATCATGATGTTCTTTGTCGAAATAATAATCCAATCCAGAACATCCACGGAGATAGGTGTTCGTCATAAAGTGATACGAAAGGTTCTGAAATAAGTGACCTTGACAATATTGTGATACTTAATCTTAGCCTAGGGACGTTTTGATTTATACTTTTTAATCCGATACATGACTTAGCATTAATGCCTTATAGTTGGGTGACGAAATGTGAGTAAATATTGCAATCTTTATTAATTTGGCTTATTAAATTTGACAAATTTTTGCTACTGTTAAAGGTACAATAGAATAGTTAACATATTAATAGCCAAAAATGGAGGTAGATGTTTTGTGCCATAACTTTATGTCAAATCTTATCGATGTCTTATTTCTCTGCGTCGCTGCCATATGGATAGACTTGTCTCTCAATAAAAAACACTCCCGATATATTATGGGTATTATATTCGGTCTAAGCACTGTCTTTGTAATGCAAGATCAAATTATGGTTGTTGCAGGTCGTTATTTCGATTTTCGATATATTACCATGATTATGGCTGGTTTTATAGGGGGTCCAGTATCCGCGGCAATAGCCGCTTTAATTAGTTCGATATATCAATATAATGTAGTTGGAATTGGAATTGGTTTAAGAGGCGGTATTGCTAACATTATCATATTTGCTTTGTTGGGAAGCATTTTAGGAAGACTTTTAAGAAATTCACAAAAGGCAAAGAAACCTCTCTTTTGTTTTATAATTGGCATTTTCGTAGTATGTATTCGACTATTTATTACGGAATTTATTACCCCTTGGCTGACAGGTACAACACCAGTTCTTGGCACTGTCTCTGTCCTTTTTTTAATTATCACTCCGTTGGCCATGACAATTATTTTAACCTTCTATTTTTGGGCCTTTGAATTTTTTAACAAAGCATCAATGCTGAATACAATAATAAACCACAGTCCAATAAACTTAATGATTTTCGATGACCATGGGCCAATCCTGTTCAGCAAAAATTTAAAAACAGATCTTCAATCTTATCCTTATTTTGAAAACCCAAATCTGTTACTGGACCATGACCAAACATGGTTAAGCGTGACAAAACAACAACAAAAAGAAATCGTTTCAGAAGACCAAAAGCACTTTGTCACTAATTTGTCCAGTTTTCAGATGCCAAATGGCGAATACTCATGTTTAGCGATTATTAATGATGTAACTGAAAAAAGAAAATTTCAAAAAGAGATATTAGATCAATTCTCTAGAAATTTAGAATTACAGATCGACCTTTCCAAGAGTAACCTGCTTATTTCATCAATTATGACTCATATGCCCGACGTTTTCTATGTGTTAGATGATCAATGGCGTTTTACATTTGTAAATAAAAAAGCAGAGAAGTTATTTTTAAAAACACGAGAGCAGCTATTAGGGAAAGTGTTATGGGAAGTCTACCCACAAACACGAGGATGCATATGTGAATTATATTTTAATAAAGCCAAGAATGATTGTTTACCCATTACATTTGAGATCATCTGTCCTTTAAATAAAGACATATGGCATCAAGTAACAGCATCCCCCTCCCCGTTTGGCATGTCCGTTTACTATAGGGACGTAACTGAAAGAAAATCAGCTCATGAACGATTGATAAAATCACAAGAAGAGACGATTTCTATTCTCGAAAGTATGACAGATTGTTTCTATGCCTTGGATCGGAACTTGCAATTCACTTATGTAAATCGCGCAGCAGAAATTGCCTTCGGAAAATCTCGGGATAAGCTGCTCGGTAAGAAAATGACTGAGGTATTTGAGGCTAATGTCACTGCCCTCTTACACTACAATAAAGTAATAACTGAAAATAGGTCGATGACCATAGAAGTCATTTCCGAAGCTTTAGGTAACAAATGGTTAGAGCTAAGTGTATACCCTACAGAAAGTGGAGTGACTTGTTATTTCCGTGATATAACAAGCCGCAAGCTAGCAGAAAAAACTCTGCGTCAATCCGAAGAAAAATTCTGCAAAGCGTTTCATGGCGGACCGATTATGATGACATTAGCCACGGTAGACGATGGAAGATTCATAGATGTCAATGAGGCATGGTGTTCGGGTACAGGTTATCCCCGTGAAGAGCTTATCGGTCGCACCTCTAAGGATTTAAATTTTTTTGTGGAAATAGTCAAGAGGCAGGAACTCGAGAAAATGCTTATGAAACAGGGCAAGCTTGAAAACGTCGAATTTGACTTCCGAACCCGATCAGGCGAAATTCGTCAAGGCCTTAGTTGGAGTCAATTATTTGAATTTGAAGGAAAACTTTGCCACATCACTGGACTTATTGACATTACTGAGCAAAAGCGTATTCAAAAAGAGATGGCTAAGTTAGACCGTCTAAATATTGTTGGACAATTAGCCGCAGGAATTGCTCATGAAGTAAGAAATCCCATGACTACGGTGCGTGGTTATCTCCAACTGTTAGGGGCAAACCCCGAGTACGAAGCTAAAAAATCTACCTTCGACCTGATGATTTCGGAAGTGGATCGTGCAAACTCGATTATAACAGAATTTCTCTCTCTAGCTCAATCAAAGCCAAGTGAACTGATTTCCAAGAGTCTTAACGACATTATAAATAATTTATATCCTCTCTTAGAAGCCGATGCTTTTACCCAGAACAAACAAATTTATTTCATGCCATGGGAGATTCCCAACCTAGAATTAAATGCCAAAGAAATCTCCCAACTGATTCTTAATTTAACCCGCAATGGACTTGAAGCAATGGAGGAAAGAGGTTCACTAACTATTAAAAGCTATGTAAAGAACAGTGAGGTAGTTCTCGAAGTTGCGGATGAGGGGTGCGGTATCCAACCAGAACATATTAGTAAAGTAGGAACACCCTTCTTCACAACTAAAGCAACTGGTACGGGGTTGGGTCTTGCATCAAGCTACAAAATTGCAGAATCACATAGTGCCAAGGTCCGCATCGAGTCTAGCCCCAGCGGGACAACATTTTTTGTTCATTTTCCAATTCCAGTTCAAAGATCAGAACAGAACGTAAAAACCGCCTGATTTTGAAAACAAACTCATTTTCCACGAATTTATTCCAATCTCAAATTATCAAACTCTAGACCACCCCTACGATAAACAAGCCAAAAAACTACCTCGTCAGAGATAGTCTTTTGGCTTGTTTACCTGCGATACGTTAACCCGACTTTCCGGTGAAATAGGGCTAATTGTCCTAATATATGGCATTTTTAGAGGGTGCCAAACCCTGGAACCCTTGGTACAGGCGGGTCGACTTTTCAAAACGCCATTGTAGTGACGTAATAAATTTGAAAACCATATCTTTTCCCTTGCTATCCTGATATACTATAGGTATGTATATTAGAGAATGTGTTACAACGAACAAAGCTACCAAAACTAAATATGTTACTCATCGCCTTGTTGAAGCTTATCGTGTTACGGATGGGTCTAAAGTGAAAATTAGGCAGCGCATAATTATGCATTTGGGTACCTTGGAAGTACCTAAATCGGACTGGCCGAAACTTGCCAAGATCTTGGAAGCCCGCTTAGCCGGTCAGAACTCTCTGTTTGAAGACGACACTCAAATGGCTAGTGCTGCCGACAGAGCAATGGATTATTACTCATTTGTGCAAATGAAGGATGAAGAGAAATCTGCTCGGAAGCAAAATCAGACGTTTTGCTCCATTGACTTAGAAAGTGTCGAGCATACCATGAGTCGTTCTTTAGGTCCGGAGTTAGTCGCTCATGCATTTTGGGAGCGTTTGGAGTTTGATAAACTGTTACAAACGTGTGGTCTATCTCCTACCGAGCGATCGTTGGCCCAAGCCGTTGTGCTTGGCAGGCTCATTGAACCAGCCAGCGAACGCCAGACGGGGTTTTGGCTGAAAAATAATACGTCCCTATTGGAAATGTTAGAGGTTGATTTGAGTGAGATGGGCAAGAATCCTATCTACGAGATCGGCGATACGCTAATATTTCACAAAAAGCTGTTGGAGAAAGAACTCAGGAAACGGGAAGAAGCCCTTTTTCCCCAAGAACGTTCCCTGTTCCTGTACGATTTAACAAATACTTACTTTGAGGGCGGAGCCTCTAAGAATACGTCGGCTCATCGTGGTCATTCTAAGGAAAAACGAAGCGACTGCCCCTTAGTCACGCTCGCTTTGGTTGTGGATGAACGAGGGTTCCCGATCTTTAGTCAGATTTACAAAGGAAACCAGTCGGAACCTGAGACCCTAGGGGAGATTATGAAGCGACTTTATGTCGAGGATGAGACCCTTTTTAAGGAGACACTTCCCACCATCGTGATGGATCGAGGGATTGCAACTAAAAGTAATCTTGAACTGCTCAAAGCAAAGCATTATCCCTATATAGTAGTAGAAAGACGAGCGACTGAGAAGGATTATGCCCAGGAGTTTACCACTGCGAAGGATACATTTGACAAAATAGAGGCCGACTCGAACGAAGGATCTTCCTCAGTCTATGTCAAAAAAATCATGACGGAGGATGCTTGTCGAGTGCTTTGCTGGAGTGAAGGACGAGAGCAAAAAGAACGGGCAATGGATACCTTAAAGGAAAAACGATTTTTGGAGGATCTGGAACGTCTGAAAGCATCCGTTAGTAAAAAAGGCATTCTATTGGCCACGAAAGTAGCTGAGCGAGTGGGTCGAATTAAAGAACGTTATCCTTCCATGGCCCAGTACTACGAGATATTCCTTGTGCTTGATGAAAAACAAAAAATAGTGGTTAATCTTTCCTGGGAGAAGTTGCCTAGTCGAGAGAAACGCGCCACCTTAACGGGTTGTTATGTGATGGAAACCAGTCACAGAGACCTCGGTGCTCAGGAGATTTGGCGTTTATATACGACCTTAGTCAAGGTAGAAGAAGCCTTCCGTGACTTAAAAACCGATTTGGGGTTCCGACCAGTTCACCACCAATTAGCCGAGCGAACCGAAGCGCATCTTTTTATATCCGTTCTCGCTTACCACCTGCTTATCCTGATTGAGCGTGAGCTTCGGAACCAAGGCGATCATCGCCGATGGTCTACGATCAAGGATGTGTTATCCACTCATCAGCGAACAACCATCATAATGACGGACGATAAAGACCAAATACACCATATCAGGGTATCTGGGGTACCGGAATCCGAACATAAAGAAATCTACCGTATATTGAAGATCAAAGACCCACTCAAGAGAAAGCGATCACTGATGGGTAAGAGGTTGTAGTGCCAGAATAAAAATGAAGAAGTGAGGAACCGCAGGGGTTTGAGCCATGTTTAGCGGAAAGTCGGGTTAG
>JARLHW010000126.1 GCA_031292075.1 Desulfosporosinus sp. | reverse complement strand
TAGTAATCGCGAATCAGAATGTCGCGGTGAATACGTTCCCGGGCCTTGTACACACCGCCCGTCACACCATGGGAGTGGGTTGTACCAGAAGTAGGTAGTTTAACCTTCGGGAGAACGCTTACCACGGTATGGTTCATGACTGGGGTGAAGTCGTAACAAGGTAGCCGTAGGGGAACCTGTGGCTGGATCACCTCCTTACTAAGATAGATAGCAAGATACGGATTTAGGTGTCCTCACTAATTGCTTGGTGGAAATTAAGAAAAGAAGGCTGCGGGCCTGTAGCTCAGTTGGTTAGAGCACACGCTTGATAAGCGTGGGGTCGGTAGTTCAAGTCTACCCAGGCCCACCATTTCGAAAGACAACACTGGTGACAGATGTTTTGAGAATTAAGACGGGGCCATAGCTCAGCTGGGAGAGCACCTGCCTTGCACGCAGGGGGTCGTCGGTTCGATCCCGACTGGCTCCACATCATTGAGAGATGATGTGGTAAGAAAGGTGAGAGACGAAGAACGCAGTCGAGAAGTAGATATACCCGAGGGTATTAATCACTGTTTATAGATGAGAACGGTTAAGTGTCTTGTCTGTATTAAGTGGGTAGTATCTTAAGATAGATAGTACTTTGCTCTTTAAAAATTTGGTGAAGTAAAAAGCGAGTATAGAAGCGCGGAAGCGTTTTTTAACGAGTGAGTATACAAATGAATCGTGTTTGCTGACCGCAAGGTTGGTCGATGACGAAGAGTAGTATGCTGCTGGTTATAAATAAAATGCGGAAGTACAACTGTATAATATGCATGCAAATTTGAAATTTAAATTGGGTGTTACTTATGTCAAAGACATATAACACAGATTGGATTGTTCGATTTGAGTGAGTTGATTGGATTGAAGTTGAGTTGAGTAGCAATACGCAGCAAGATTGAGAAAAGAGAGATGAACAAAAAGAAGAATGAGACATCTTGGGGTTATATGGTCAAGTAATTAAGTGCACACGGTGGATGCCTTGGCAGTAGAAGGCGATGAAAGACGTGTTAGCCTGCGAAAAGCTTCGGGGAGTTGGCAAATAAGCATTGATCCGGAGATATCTGAATGGGGAAACCCAACCCGCAAGGGTTATTGCTACCTGAATACATAGGGTAGTGAAGCGAACCTGGAGAACTGAAACATCTCAGTACCCAGAGGAAAAGAAATCAACCGAGATTTCCCTAGTAGTGGCGAGCGAAAGGGAAAGAGCCCAGTCACATCAAGTTTGATTATCGTAACAGAACGGTTTGGAAAAGCCGGCAATAAAGGGTGATAGCCCCGTACGTAAAACGATAGTTAGATGGGTGACGAAGAGTAGGTCGGGACACGTGAAATCCTGATTGAATATGGGGGGACCATCCTCCAAGGCTAAATACTCTCTACTGACCGATAGTGAACTAGTACCGTGAGGGAAAGGCGAAAAGAACCCCGGAGAGGGGAGTGAAATAGAACCTGAAACCGTGTGCATACAAGCAGTAGGAGCGGACTTTGTTCCGTGACTGCGTACCTTTTGTATAATGGGTCAGCGAGTTACTTTCATTGGCAAGCTTAACCGAATAGGGGAGGCGAAGGGAAACCGAGTCTTAATAGGGCGATAAGTCGATGTGAGTAGACCCGAAACCGGGCGATCTATCCATGACCAGGATGAAGGTTAGGTAACACTGACTGGAGGTCCGAACCCACTCCTGTTGAAAAAGTAGGGGATGAGTTGTGGATAGGAGTGAAAGGCTAATCAAGCCCGGAGATAGCTGGTTCTCCTCGAAAGCTATTGAGGTAGCGCCTCGTGTGATCACTCTTGGGGGTAGAGCACTGTGCCGGCTAGGGGGTCTTTATAGGCTTACCAAACCGATGCAAACTTCGAATACCGAGAAGTGCAACACGGGAGACACACGGCGGGTGATAAGGTCCGTCGTGAAGAGGGACACAGCCCAGACCGACAGCTAAGGTCCCAAAGTCATGGTTAAGTGGGAAACGATGTGAGAAGTCCGAGACAGCCAGGAGGTTGGCTTAGAAGCAGCCATCCTTTAAAGAAAGCGTAATAGCTCACTGGTCGAGTCGGCTTGCGCGGAAGATGTAACGGGGCTAAAACCATGCACCGAAGCTTCGGATTTGAATCTATTTATAGATTTGAGTGGTAGAGGAGCGTTCTGTAAGTCTGTGAAGGTGCATTGAGAAGTGTGCTGGAGATATCAGAAGTGCGAATGCTGACATGAGTAACGATAATGCGGGTGAAAAACCCGCACGCCGTAAATCCAAGGATTCCTGCGCCACGGTAATCGGCGCAGGGTGAGTCGGCCCCTAAGGCGAGGCAGAGATGCGTAGTCGATGGGAAACGGGTTAATATTCCCGTACTTGGTAATACTGCGAAGTGATGACGGAGAAGGCTAAATTGGCCGGGTGTTGGATGTCCTGGTTTAAGCGAGTAGGAAGAGGTCTTAGGCAAATCCGGGATCTCATTAATTCTGAGACGTGATGACGAGTTATCTTTTAGATAATGAAGTAATTGATGCCAAGCTTCCAAGAAAAGTCTCTAAGCGATAGGTATTACTGAACCGTACCGAAAACCGACACAGGTGGATGAGTAGAGAATACTAAGGCGCGTGAGAGAACCCAGGTGAAGGAACTAGGCAAAATAGCACCGTAACTTCGGGAGAAGGTGTGCCACTGGTATGTGAAGGTCTTTACGACTGGAGCGGAGAGTGGTTGCAATAGTCAGGTGGTTGCGACTGTTTAATAAAAACACAGCACTCTGCGAACTCGGAAGAGGAAGTATAGGGTGTGACGCCTGCCCGGTGCCGGAAGGTTAATTGATGGGGTCAGCGCAAGCGAAGCTCTTGATCGAAGCCCCGGTAAACGGCGGCCGTAACTATAACGGTCCTAAGGTAGCGAAATTCCTTGTCGGGTAAGTTCCGACCTGCACGAATGGCGTAACGACAGCCACGCTGTCTCCACCTGGGACTCAGTGAAGTTGAATTTGCTGTGAAGATGCAGTGTACCCGCGGCAAGACGGAAAGACCCCGTGCACCTTTACTATAGCTTTGCACTGGACTTTGAGTTTTTCTGTGTAGGATAGGTGGGAGGCATTGAAGCAGACGCGCTAGCGTATGTGGAGCCAACCTTGAAATACCACCCTGAAACACTTGGAGTTCTAACCTAGTCCCGTAATCCGGGATGGGGACAGTGCATGGTGGGTAGTTTGACTGGGGCGGTCTCCTCCCAAAGAGTAACGGAGGAGCACGAAGGTACTCTCAGTGCGGTCGGAAATCGCACGTTGCGTGTAAGAGCGGAAGAGTGCTTGACTGTGAGATTGACGGATCGAGCAGGTGCGAAAGCAGGTTCTAGTGATCCGGTGGTTCTGAATGGAAGGGCCATCGCTCAACGGATAAAAGGTACGCCGGGGATAACAGGCTGATACCGCCCAAGAGTTCATATCGACGGCGGTGTTTGGCACCTCGATGTCGGCTCATCACATCCTGGGGCTGAAGCTGGTCCCAAGGGTATGGCTGTTCGCCATTTAAAGTGGTACGCGAGCTGGGTTTAGAACGTCGTGAGACAGTTCGGTCCCTATCTGCCGTGGGCGTTAGAGATTTGAGGGGAGCTGTTCCTAGTACGAGAGGACCGGAATGGACGAACCTCTGGTGTACCGGTTGTCATGCCAATGGCACTGCCGGGTAGCTATGTTCGGAAAGGATAACCGCTGAAAGCATCTAAGCGGGAAACCTGCCCCAAGATGAGATCTCTCGAGCCGTAAGGCTCCTGAAGGTTTGTTGAAGACTACAACGTTGATAGGCTGGATGTGTAAGTGCAGCAATGTATGAAGCTTACCAGTACTAATTGACCGTGAGGCTTGACCATATAACACCCAAGACGTTTTATTTATGTATGCAACAAAAAATACATTGTGCGTGTGCTTTTATACGAGCGAAAGAAAGAATTTACTTCACCAATTAGGCCAATCGGAGTGATTATAATAACCGATAGCCAAAACAGTTAGTTTGCCTGGCGACAATGGCGAGCTGGAACCACCTGATCCCTTCTCGAACTCAGAAGTGAAACAGCTCCGCGCCGATGATAGTGTGAGATAACTCATGTGAAAGTAGGTCATTGCCAGGCTTTTATCCCTAGACCCCTGCTAGCTAACGCTGGTGGGGGTTTTTTATTTCTGCTTTTTAGTG
>JARLHW010000125.1 GCA_031292075.1 Desulfosporosinus sp. | reverse complement strand
CAGCCTCCAAGCGCAGCACCGCTCGCTCTTTGAACTCGGTCGTGAATGTTCGGCTCGGTCGGTCTGACACGTTCCCTCCTCCGGATACCGTGTCACTTAATTAGCTTGTCTCACGCAAGGGGTGCAGTCCACACCTGTCACGGTAATTCCACTGTCACGGTAATCCCCGAGTAGAATGGTATTCTAAATATATGAACATTAATAATTTAAATCCTGGAGACGTTTACGAGCCGAAATTCTCGTCGGAGATTCCTATGCATATTAAAATAGGTTTGGGAGGAGACTGTGGAGTTTATTGTGCTCAAGATAGCGGCGACGGGGTCGATTGGAAATTTTTGTTTCGAATATTTATAAATACTCCGAATATAAAGAGGGACTGGAAAAAAATTGGCCATGAGAAAATCCCTCTCGAACTGGCAGATTATGGGAATTACAGCAGGATGGAGATTGGATCCGATATCTATTTTAGAGTGTCTATGGATTCATTTGAGAAAAAAATCCAAATAGATCGCGGCGAATTTGAAAAATTAGAGCCATTTGCGATTTATTCAACAAAACATATAGTTGACCGAGTATACTTGCTATTGGGAATATCGGAAAACCAATTGTAGATTATAAGGGTTGTAATTTTACGAGCCTCGCCCTGACCGGGAAGGATGGGCGGCGTCAAACCTGAAGTGCAAATTACCGTGACAGGTGGCAAATTACCGTGACCTTCGCCCTTCGGCTTTGGTCCAGGTTTTTGGAGTTACGGTGACAGGTGCGTAAACCCCCAAAATAAAAAACGGAAAATCAAAAACGATAAACTCAGATCCATAAATTCCCGCTCGTCCGGGAAATGCGACACAGCAAGTTTAGCACCAAGCATCAGGCTTTTACCACCGGCACTTTATCGCTGCGCCGTTCCACGCGCGGGGGATGGCCAAAGGCTTCGCGGTAGCATTTGGCGAAATGGGCGGCGGAGGCAAAGCCGGTCGACAGCGCGACTTGCATGATCGGGGCGCTGGTGTGTTGCAGCAAGTGGCGCGCGCGT
>JARLHW010000124.1 GCA_031292075.1 Desulfosporosinus sp. | reverse complement strand
TTAAAATGGCGTTGTCCAAGGAGAGGTCAGCAACCAATTTCCTCAGCCTGCTGTTCTCTTTCTCCACCTCTTTAAGACGCTTGGCCTGATCGATCTTCATACCACTGTGCTCCTTGCGCCAGCGGTAGTCCGTCTGTTCAGAAACGCCGATTTTCCGGGCTGCTGCTTGCACTGAGTGCCCGGTACTTAGAAGAATTTCTGCTTCACGCAACTTCGAAATAATTTGTTCCGGTTGATAGCCTCGTTTTCCCATAAGATAATTACCCCCTTTTTAATTCTTCCCCAAATGTAACATAATTTGTGGAACTATTCTTGGGGGCAGGTCAATCTTGCTTGAATCTGATGGTTCATAGTCATTATTTCTTATCACTTAATTGAAACGATGTTTATGAAACACACACTTTAATCGAATAATCGCTAGGCGATATTTGTCATCATGATGATTTAACGGTTTATTAACCCAATCCCGACATGGATCTCATTTTTGAGGGATATCTTCCAGTTTTTAATCAACCACTTCCGCAAAGTGGTTGATTAAAAATCATTTCTATCCAACATTCCATTTAAAGGAGGCTCTGCAATGAACAAAAAGTATTTATCTGCTGTCTTTCTCGCGTCACTTCTAGTTGCTCCCGCAGCTCACGCCGGCTCTGCACATGATGATGATTCCGACCACCAACTTCGCCATGGGCACATCGATCACATCCTGCTGATCAGCGTCGACGGATTGCATGCGATTGATGTTGAGAACTTTATCGGCAGTCATCCCACCTCTGCGCTGGCTACATTGGCCAGCCATGGCATCCGCTACACCAGCGCCTCGACGTCCAAACCCTCTGACTCTTTTCCCGGCCTACTTTCCATGATGACAGGCGGCTCTCCGGTATCCACCGGCGTCTTCTACGATGTCAGTTACGATCGCCTGCAATATGCCCCTTCCGATACAAGCTGCGCGGGTACTCTCGGTAACGTGAGCACCTATGATGAGACGATTGACCTGATTGACGCCAAGGGCAACGACCTCAATAAAATTGATCCGAGCAAACTGCCGAACGCCCTTAACGCCGACGGTCACTGTGCCCGGGTCTATCCTCATGACTTCGTTAAGGTAAATACCATATTTGAAGTGGTCAAGGCCAGTGGAGGGCGCACTGCCTGGGCCGACAAACATCCCGCCTATGACTTGGTGAACGGTCCTTCGGGCAAAGGTGTGGATGACCTCTATACCCCAGAAATCACAAATCCGGCAAGTGGTGGACTCGACGCAACTGTTAGTGTAGTTTGCACAGCTGATAACGATGACAAGAAAGTCGACGCCGTTATCAATGAGATCCGAGGTTACGATCATACAGGTACCCAAAAAGTCGGCACACCAACCATTTTCGGCATGAACTTCCAAGCCGTCAGTGTTGGACAGAAAGTTGCCAAAGACAACAGTGACGGGTCTTGCAAATTGAGCGACCCGAAGGGGATGTATGGCCTGAAGGGCGGGTATGTGGATGGTTCAGCTACCCCTAGCGTAGTCCTCGAATACGGCCTGGATAAAACCGATGCCGCATTGGGCGAAATGATCCAGGCTCTCAAGCAACGCGGGATATACGAGTCTACGCTGATGATCGTCACAGCCAAGCACGGTCAGGCGCCCATCGACCCGGCTAAGACAAGCAAGCCGGGACATTTGCAGGATTTGGTGGCGGCTTTACCCTCCAGCCCTGAATCCGCGTCAATTGCGGATGCTGCTGTCTCCGACGACGATGTCGCTCTGGTATGGCTCAAAGATCAAAGCCAGTCCAAAGCTGTCGCAGATTACCTGCGGGCTAATCAGGTTGCTCTTCACATCCAGGAGGTACTTGCAGGAGAATCTCTGAAACTGAAGTTCAACGACCCACTCACGGAAAACCGCACACCTGACCTCATAGTGATTCCGAACTACGGTACTATATTCACAACCTCAGGCAAGAAGGTGGCGGAACATGGCGGATTCAGTGATGCGGACACGAATGTGGCCCTTTTGCTTTCCAGCCCTAATTTTCCTGAAAAAGTGATTAAAACTCCGGTACAAACCACCCAGATCGCCCCAACGATTCTGGAAGCCTTGGATCTTGATCCTCAAGTCCTGGAGGCAGTCCGTAAAGAGCATACCACCAGCTTATCAGGTATGTAACCTGAAGCAAGAAAGGATCTTTGGGAGTGGATCTCATAGATCCTTTGCTTAGGCTTTTCGCAGGATTTCTATATTTAGGGCCCTTGAAAATTTACCTTTTCTCCTGGTATCCTGTATACGCCTGCGGTAAAATTTTTCGTACGCCTTGATCATGGACGAAAATTCAATTTTTTCAAAGTACCTTAAACATTTTGGATATCAGGAGTCTCCGAACAAGACGGTCTGAAGAAATTTGAAAGTCACGATTTCTCCGAATTAATCCTCTCCGAACCGCTCCTTTCAAACTACGTTTAAGGGATATCTAAGACGACAAAACCGGGACAGGTTTTGCAGCCTGTCCCGGTCATTTTTAGGCTACAAACGCGGGTTCAAACCTTGCGTCATATGGTGTCAAACCTTGCGACGCGCTACAGTAGAGAAAAAGGTTTACCATAAGTTTACCAAAAACCCATAAAAATCAAAAGAACCTACAGCTTAAAAGCCGTAAGTGCTTTAAAATATTGGTGCACAAGGAGGGATTCTGACCCCCGACACCCGGATTCGAAATCCGATACTTTTAATGCTGGGTACTGTCCGCACTATATCCGTCTTTAGTCAAGGACGAAAAAAGGTTGACCAGGGGTTGACCAAATGTGAGAGATTTTGAATTTACTTGGTGCGGAGGTCGGAATCGAATTCATCATTCAACATTTTGAAATTAAAATGTATTTAATTTTTGAATTTTTGCATGTACCCCCAAAAATACCCCAAAATCTACCCTACCAAAAAATATTCATGGGTTTTCGAAATCAAGTCGATCACTGATTCCATGTCCTGCTAACCACCCTGCATATTATCGTTTCGCAATCTATAAATCAAATGCCGCCCCGTTGGCGCGCAACCAGTTTTTTCGCTCGTAATAGTCCGGCATCACCTTGTCGACTTCATTCCAAAACGCCTCGGTGTGGTCCCGATGATGCAGATGACACAGCTCGTGCACGACGATGT
>JARLHW010000123.1 GCA_031292075.1 Desulfosporosinus sp. | reverse complement strand
TGCGAACTCACCTCAGGGGTGAAGAGCCTCTTCCGCTACGCTACAGAGGCCCTTCACCCCTGAATACCCATACAACTTCACCTCTCAACTGGCCAACTTTTGCTCCGCCACAGTGGCCTAGTTTTACTCCGCCCTTGACATCCGTTGAAGATATAGGCAAAAAAGGGTCTCACCTAGGCCTTTTGAGACCCCTATAAGGGTTATTTTTTGCAAATTCTAGCGAACGTGCGCTTATAATATTGTTTGTTTCTAATTACTTACATAAACGTTACCGAAGGTTTCTTCAGCAGCTTTCTGATAAAGCAAAGTCTCTTCCGCGTCTGGCGGAAGCCTTAGTAATACAAGGCAGTCTTCTTCATGCATCGAGGCAAAAGTGTGGGGACGCCGATTCAGAACCAGGCCTGAGCGATGCTTTTGCGTTGCCTTGCGTAGCCGCTATTAGTAACGCCGATACAGGTTAGTGAGCAGTAAACTTGCCAGCATGGTTAATGAATCCCGGCGGTAAGTTTTAGCTTGTGATCTATCAGCCTGCATTGCAAGCCGCTCGTCTGGAGGGATAGAACCGGATTGCAATGACAATAGAGTTTGAGCTGTCGTTAGTGACAGCGAGGAAGATGCTGCGGTTGTTGGACCGCACGGCTGTCAACGCAAGCCCCAATCACGCGCGCCATCGTGAAGGATCATATGCGCTCGGCGGATCTACAGGTGAAAATTGAAAATGTGGAAGAGCTGTATTTTTCGCAGACGAGTTTGTACGACCGGCTGCGGAAGATATTTACTAGATTGAAGGAAATCCCGACAATGCGTAACTCAACTTCTCAGCTCCCATTCCGGGCTTCAACAGACGCGATGAGTTCAACGCCCTTCTATCCAAGGATCGCTTTCTTGGATCGATGCGGATGATGTAGAACCGACTCCAACGCCCTGTGGGATTAGGCGATTATCCTCCGCAGTCGGCCGGAAATAATTTGACCATATAATTGTATTTAGGCTATTTAGATGGATTTTTCCAACTGGATTCGGAGATTTAATAAAAACTGGTCTCGGATACAGTTTGCAGGTATATAGTTGAATTTAAAAGGTTTAGTAGATTTATTATTCGGCAAGGATCGAACAAGTACGCCTCCCTTTACTACTCCGATCAGTGGCTTGCGTGTATTTGTTTGGGCTATATGCATATTTATCAGTGATTTGAGAGGATTTGTGAGATACGGTATCCCGCAGTTGGCTGGAAAAAATCTAACTCACAAAAACACCCTGGCGCTGGCGTGCAGCATCTCTCATGTCGTGACTTACTCACAAGGTCACTAGTTCTCAGCGGGCCAGACAGAGTTATATGATTTATATTCATTGACTTGCAATAATGTCTTACTCACAAGGTTACTATCGGCGCTTCAGGATGGGCCAACCTCGTGCCAGGACTTACTCACAAGGTCACTAGTCCAATAAGGAGAGAAGCTTGGGATATCTAACTTTAATTCGATGGTTTACGTAAAACACTTACTCGCAAGGTCACTATTGTCGCTGGCGACCGTGCCTGCCTTCGCCCAGGGCTTACTCGCGAGGTTACTAGTTCCCAGGGAGGAAGACGGACATATATATTGTAGTTTCTTATACTTACTGCAATGCTTACTCGCAAGATCACTATCGGTGCCGCCGACCGTGCGGCTGGAATCCGTTTGTAGAGAGTCGGGATGGAGGCGCTGAGATTGTGGGCTACATCTCTGGGGGTATACCGTTGGCCCGCAATTTCTTCGCGGATTCGGTCTTGCTGTCCGTCATGCGCTGCTTGCGGCCGAGCTTCCGCGGGATTTCAAGACCGGCGCGTTCGCGCTCAATGATAAGTGTAGCGGCTTGCAAACATAAACGCTCCGGCTCATTGTCAGTCCGGCTTCTGCCCACATTCTCTGACAATAGAAAAAATCCTCGTGCCCAGATTAATCCTAAAAACGGCAGTCAGTGTGCTAGTTGAGGGTATGTTTGAAGCAGTTTTTGGGGTTGGCGGGGGATGATTCTGGCTACGATATATTGCAGCAGGGTCTTCCACCTGTCTGTAGTGGGCGACTGCTCCGTAACGCT
>JARLHW010000122.1 GCA_031292075.1 Desulfosporosinus sp. | reverse complement strand
TTTTACATGTGGATGAAGATCATTTCTTGAAAGATGTGATTGCAAAGTCCGAGCAACACCTGGAAAGCGAAGTTGAGGTGAAAACACAACGCAAAGTTATCGAGACTCTCAAGGGCGAGCTGGAAGCAATTATATGGCGACTCGTTCAGGATAGCTCTAAACAGCCACAGTACATGCCTACAACTCTATAGAATCTGTTTGAAGTAACCAAATGTTATATTGTTTGTTTTTTTCAAAAAAAATAGGGTCTTTCTAGGTGTGTATAATGGGTCACTAAGATAGCCATATCGCAAAAAAGGTTACATCATCAAAAATGTTTATCGTTTTGCAAGTGCCTGAAGGACCAGTTGTGCAAGGTACTGGCTATATCACCTATAACGGCGTCCTTGTTCCAACACAAACCACCATTAACCCACCTATAGTTCTTGGTTCTTTTGAGCGATTCGAGGAAGCTAAAGCATTTGTTGAAAACGAGGAAGATCAAAGGAGGATATATATAATGGAATGTGAAAAGATTTTTTCTTGATATCCAAGCTTCTTGACAACGTCATTGAATAGTGTTCACGTGACTTGAGTCATCTACGAAACCCCTGTATTTTTTATCTTTCTTAAACATGGAGCAGTCCCAGGACAGACACATAGCCGAGCTTCAGGCCGAAAAGGCAGAACTGGACGAGCTGCGCAAGCAGTATTTTGCCGTTATGTCCCAATATAACGAGTGGCAGACCAAGCTCTCCGATCCGCTGTGGATTGACACTCTCTCTGGTGCCGAATTTGACTTTGGCGTGATGCAGCGCAGTATGTTCTGGGATGTAGCACAGCATTTACAGACCCGGATAGTGGGTCCCATGTATTGCGTCTTGCCTTGCCCAGAGCTGCCACAGCAACAATCACCCGAGAAAATTTTACGAGCATGGGTGGCCATTCACGGCCTGCATCCAAGCAAAAAGCAGTATAGCGACCTGGAACTTCGCACCGGGCTTAAAAGGCGGACACTTAGAACTTTCTTTAGCAATCGGAGACAACGCCAGAAACACACTTAATATAACAAAAGTTATATTGTTTGTTTTTTTTCAAAAAAATGAGGTCTTTTCTAGATGTTCATAATGGTCACGAAGATAGCCATGTTGCCTTTGTTTCGCAGTACTTGATGCAGTGTTTGGAAGCTGCACAACGCAAACAATGAGGCTTTAGACATTTGCAGCAGCACAGTGCCTCGTCAGTATGCACAAAAGCTCTACAGTGACTGCATCCATAGTCCCTACTCAAGTTAAAAGTCGTCCAAGCCGCATCGTCGTATTTGTCGGAATAGTAGCGCTTCCAAAAGTCCATCTTCTCTCTCTAAATTTTCTTAGAAAAAATGACTTTTTTTTAAATATTGTCCTACATATGTCAACCACCATAGCTCTGTATCTCTAATACTTTACGTCATCATATTCATATTCAAAAGTCAATGAGATTGTTCTACGAGAAAAACGGGTTGTTCTTCACCGCAATGTGCCCAACGCAGGTTGGCAGACAGAGAGATCTCACTGGACGGCAAGTCGAACTACGCGAGAGCAGAGCTCGAATTTTCAAGACGGGATGGGATGAACGCCTTGTGCAGCTCGGACTTGTTGTGCTCATTGAATACAACGAACATCTTACTATCTGGATGGTCGAAGCTGCTGCTATAGCCATGGTGCTCAACTGCAGCCCGAGAACGGTCGAGAAGAACTTTGAAGTTATGCGCTATCTGCGCTATCTCCCTGTGGCCCTCCGTTCAATCCCGATTATGAACGGTTTTAGGCCCACGAGAACCCGACGAGATCCTACAGTGCCTCTATCTCTCGGCGCCGCCAAATTTTCACCACCTCCTCCGCCTCCACCGAGTCCTATTTCGCCAGAACCAACAGACAGTCCTGTATTGCATGATCCTCAGCCAGAAGAACCGACATGTTTTTCACCTACAACATATCCACAATATATGGATGAACTGCCTCCCGTAATAGAAATAGAAGAGGTCTTTTTCTAAAAAGAAAAGTCTTGCAATTTACATTTTGGCGATGGGAGGACGTTCGAAAACTACAATGTGATCACGCCATATGAATGCTGCGTTGTTAAAGCCCTCGGGATAGCCAAAGGTGCTCTGCTCGTCTCCGACTACATGTACAAAGTATATATCGAGGCCGCCCAGGCGGTTTGTGTCGAGCTCCACAGCGTCAACATGAAAGTCAATGCGGTTCTCGTCCATTATCTTGTTCATCTGGTTTATTACATCCATGTTGCCAAGCAAGAATTAATTAATGTATTTTTGATTTGCCACTACGTGTTTTCTTATAAATAAGGAGAGATATCAATATGATGATGCTGAAATACCAAAATAGAAAGAATGTGGTGTCTTCAAACTGGTGAAACGCTGCCAACTCTGGGCCCAATGTACATGTTGGCCAGTATTTATCGAACTTGTCACATTGCAGCACCATTGTTTTTATAAAGACAAATGTTACGTCATCTTTTTTTTATCAGCCATTTTTATTAAAACCTGCGACGTCGCTCCATCAACTTGACAAAAAAACCCCCATCGACGATGAACGAATTCCCGCCGGAATTTCGCACGTTTGCGTCTGCAGAAGAACCAAAAACTCCTCCCGCAGCAGAAACTGATAATGAAGCAGCAATACTTCGTCGTATTGTTCTTGATGCTGCAAACGAGACAAAGCGTTGTGGTTTGGAGCATGTGACAATATCGCTATGCAAGGGTATGGGCCTTTTCGATCCTGAAGCCAGACGTATAGTCGTCGACGAACTGCTTCAACGCTTTCCCGGTCGCATTTGGATTCGGTCTGCAACAACAACTCCAATGTCAGTTCATTTTATCCGCGTCGAAAACAAGACAGTCTCCATGTCTTCAGTAACGTGCAAGGATACCGACATTGGTCTCTCTATCGCCAAAGACGAGCTTTCGTTCGACATGCTACGGTATGTCTGGGCCGTTGCTAGTTATACGGCATGGAGAGATGATGGTGACATTGCGGGGGAATGTTGTTTTCCTCCCGAGTTTTGCTCTGTGAACTATGTTGTTGAGACCCCTGCAGCGGTTCAAGCCGCCACGTTGCGCCGAATTGTACATGAGGCCGTGTTGGCCGGACGTGGGCTCAGGCTAAAAAAGGTCACTGTTTCACTTTACAACAGGCATACCTTTGACTGTGAAGCAAGACGCCGCGTGGTCAACGAGTTGCTTTCTCGCTTTCCTGGCTCCATATACTACCGTGCGGAGACATCGACCACCTGTATGGATAAGTGGTACAAAATCATAAATAATTTTGCGCCACACGAGATGCTCTACTGTCGCGAAGCGGATATTGGTATATTCCTCGATCGAGCCGGAGCCGACCAAGTAATTCCACAATCAACCTGGAGAGAGTCATGCTTTGAGGCTTAAATCCACGTCCCGCCGTCCTCAATAAAAAACGTCCCGATCATTTGCATAAAAAAAATGGATTGTTTAAGGTGCGGTGTCAGTATGGCCGATATTGATAAAGTCGCCTACTGCGACGACTGTGAAAAGGCGTTTTGCCTTCATTGCTGGCACCCAAACAGTAGGTCACCCATTATGATAACAGAAGATTAAGAGCGCTTTATTTTCGTTGGGAGCTGGTTGTTTCGTGCTTGATCGAGCTCTTCAACGAGACGGCCAGCCAGGTTCACACAGAGGTCGGAATACTCTATCATAATAAAGCACCAATTTTGAAACACTTCAAAACGGAGGGCCGAATCCTTTTTCAGCATGTGAGCGATTCGACCGAGCATTGAAGAGTTGGGAAAGGTTTCCATCGAGTTGCCGCTGTCGTCCATGGAGCCTTTTGTCTTGGTCTGGAGGGCCAGCATGGTATATCCTTCTCCAATGGGTTCTACGATATCCTCTTCCTTGCCGTACATTGACTCCCAGACATACTTACCAAACGGCATTGTCCTGATGGTGACCTTGGGATCCTTTCCAAACGTGGGAGACTGCATGAGATTCATGGCTGTCGTGGAGCGTGTAATTCCGGTTATCCAATAGCGCTCCTTGAGCGTCAACGAGACCATCTCTTCCCGAAAAATCTCGTTTGACAGGCGCAAGGAGGCATCCTGCTCTTCAGGCGTCATGCTATCATAATTGGCCACGGGATGAACAAACTCGTAAAAGATGCCGGCATAATAGTCCAGGGTTCTGGCTTCTTCTGGAGTCATGGCGACTCCGCTAAAGACCTTACACTCCCCCATCTGTCCGAAGAAACTCAATAAACCTAGCTCATTAATACGGGCTAAGAGCTCCACGCTCTGCTTTTCGGTCTCGGTTACTAGGTCTTCTGATATGGGCTTTGCGTCTCTATTTAGCGGTGAAGGACCCTTTCCGCGCAGAAACCTTGCTTGTTTTTCACACACATCGTCCATAAGGGGGGGGGTTACAAATAGAAAGACATTTTTTTATCGGTGTGTCATGATGAAAGAATCACGAATAGACACATAGCACACCAAATCCTTCAGATTGGCGTGATTATATAGTTGCTGTCTTGTCTCCTTTGTAAGATATTGATAAAGTTGCCTACTGCGACGACTGTGAAAAGGCTATTTGCCTTCTTTGCTGGCAGACTTCAGGTGTTATGACTGAAGACGACATCTACTATTGTGATATTTGCGTTTTGCCGTCCCTTGCGTTTAATGACCCCCTATTCCTTTTGTTCGTTGGAAGAGGGCCTAACTTGCACGTTGGATTAGGGTATAACTTGCATAATTTTTACGCCGATGAAGAACCATATCAGACAGTAGACCATCGCTATGAGCACCAGGACAACCGCCATTTCTTTGTAGTTTAAAAAAACCACAATTTATGATGACGTTTTTTAGTTGCAAAGAGCGCATATTGTTTCAATGTCTTCCTCTTCGAAAGTTTGGTCGAATTCGAGATCAGTATGATCCGTACAAAGGATCACTATAATGATGTCCTTGCAGAAAAAGTTGCGCAGTATGGGCGTGCTTATATCGCCCTCTAAAAGTACAAAGTTTGCGCCAGTGTTTACCTGGTAGCCGCCGCCGTGTTTTCCGCTTCTTTTTGGTTTCACCTTGTCTGTGTAAACAATACGCTCTGCCAGAGCCGCTTTGACAAGGTCGTAACCGGAACGGTTGTAGACGCCGTAAACCACCATATGTGTGTTTGACTTATTCACTGAATTTGTGATGAAACAAGTCTATATCGACACGTCAGAGAATCCCATGTGGCGGGAATATTCATCAATCTCAGGATCAAGTCACATGTCGGGAGCTTTCTGCAAGTCGAAAGCATGTTGCTCCTTCCTAGCGGTATAAATTGGTCGAAAAGCACCCCTGTCATAGCTGTTGCCGCTAAATACATGGGATAGGACAGCATCTCTATATTTGTGAGAACCTTTTCAGCCTCGTAAACCCACAACGGATTGCTGTTGTAGCGAATGTTGCTGAACATGGCACATAGGGTCTTATCAACAGGATGTATAGTAATATATGTAATTTCTGGCTCAATGTAGCCAGTATCTCTGCTTCCACTGAGATACTTATGGTGCAAGAGCTCCAGGACGGTCTGGCGTTTGCTTGGGTTTGGGACAAGGCATTTTGATATAAAGTCCCTGGCCAGTGGGTCGACATCCTCGAGTCGTTCCATGAGTTTGTCTCCTATCCATTGAGAGCCACCCCATGCCCGCATGAATTTAGACCACAACGGCATCTCCTCCCAAGAGGAACTATAGTAACCAAAGGCGCCAATGATGCTGGCGATTATGTCAACCCAGTTGCTGCCGATGAACAAAGCTTTCTTACCTAAAAGCATACAGGCGGCGCAAGCCCCAGCAGCCCAAACCTCTGCTTTTTCAATGTCATAATCTTCGCTTTGGAGGAGGATCTCTGGCGGACGGAAAAACAGGGTATAGACTTCCTGGTAGTGCCGAGACGTCGGCCCAATATCCAACGCAGCAAGCCCAAAATCAATAAAACAGAGGTCTTCTGACAATGGATCGATCATGAGGTTGTCGATCTTGATATCCCTATGAGTGACACCTGCCTTGTGCATACCATAAAGACCTTCGAAAAGCTGAATAATATACTTCCTCACTTTCTCAGAATCCCCTATGAGGCAGGGCAGCGGATGCATTGCACGCTCTCGAAAAATCATTTTCTTGTTGGCTTCGTCTGTTTGCATAGAGTAGACATGGACAATATGGGGGCATCTACATTCGGTAAGTCTCTTAAGAGCTACAGCTTCATTGATCGCTTCGCCTTGCAGTCGGACAGACCATTCAACCCCGTCCTCGTCGTCAACCATGAACAATGGAACTGTCTTGATAGCAACACCCCCATCCTCGCTGATTTGTACTGTTTTCTGCATTGAGGTAGATTGGAAATACGGACATTTTAAAAAAATTGAACACTGCATTCAGTTCTGCCAAGTGTAAAATGTTGATCCCATTTAACAACAACACAATGACAGATCTCGAAGACGCAATCGAGTTGTTACATTGCCAAACCAAAGAGGCGAGACTTTATCTGAAACGCATAGATAGCTATTGCAATACGGGTGCAATGACGCTACGCTACTCAAGGGGGGTCAGCCAGGTGATGGAAGACTTTCTACAACAAGTCAAGGCTGAAGTAGACTGTATACCACCAACCGAACCAAAGCTAGAGCCCTACCCTGTCGAAATAGATGATGTGTGGAGACGTCTCAACAAGCTTATTGAAGAGCGCAATCTGACCGACCTGCCCGGTTCACCTTCATTTCTAGACGTCTACAAGCACATTGAACATCAGCTGGGGCCAAATATGCCAGAGTTACGACAGCTTCGTGTTGATATAGATGCCATACTGGCCTATCAATGGAAAAATTACGAAAGGTTGAGATGAACTTAACGTTGTTTCTTGGTTCTTTGTTCCATGCGTTTCATCTCCTCTCTGTTTTCGTCTAGTGTAGCTCTCCAGGCACGGATGATAATGTCGACGGCCATTGAACACTGGGAGGCAGTGTTGAGATGAGATAGCGATATTCTTACGGTGCCGTGAATAATCTTGGTGGCAACGTCAGAGTCGCCTAGCATGGCTTGAAGTGTCTCGGACGGCTTGCCTTTGGAGCACGCACTACCCGAACCGATGGCCACACCTCCTTTGTTCGCATAGGCGCAAATAGCATGTCCATGAGCGTTGGGGAAACTGATACTCATTGTGTTATATAGGCCATTGTAGGGGTCGCCATTGACGATGAGCCCAGGCACAGAGCGGCGCAACGTCTCCATCATAGTGTCGCGGAGCGTCTTGACTCGCGTGACACGCTCCTCCCAACGGCTGACGTCGTCCATCATGTTGTCGAAAGCAATCGCGGCGCCGTAAATGGCCGGTACGTTTTCGGTGCCGGATCTGCATCCGCGCTCTTGGCCACCACCGGTCATTGTGGTTGCCGATGGGTTGATGACGCCTTCGCGAGCGTAGAGGATGCCGACGCCGCGTGGACCGTGGAACTTGTGAGCAGATCCGGTCATCAAGTCGACTCCGAGACGCTCGGGGTGCAAATAGTACTTGCCCATCATTTGGGTTGCATCAGTATGAA
>JARLHW010000121.1 GCA_031292075.1 Desulfosporosinus sp. | reverse complement strand
TTGAGACAGGGTATCTCTACCTATGGACGTTGCCCGATCGAAAAACATGGTGTTTTCCGATTAGTGATCTGGGGACCATGGTCACGGCAGCCGAAGCTCTCCAAGATGAGAGAGACGTTTATTTCGGTCTTGGCGCTGCCGCTTGCGAAATACCTAAAAATAAACGTCCTCTAGCCATAGAAGTAGCTTGCCTTCCGGGCTTCGGGATGGATGTTGATCTTAAGGCAGATGGTGCTCATGCACAGAAAAAACTTCCTACGACCATTGAAGAAGCTTTGAGAATCTTTCCGGATTTTCTACAGCCGACAATTGTTATATGGACTGGCAATGGGTTACATGTATATTGGCTATTTAAGGTGCCTTGGCAGTTAAACAGTCCGGAGGAAAACAGTCGGGCAGCAATATTATCCATACGGCTACAGGCTTTTATAAAACAGTTAGCAGAGAAACAAGGTTGGCATCTTGATTCTACGGCTGATTTATCCCGCATTCTTCGGGTTCCAGGTACACTGAATCATAAACAAGGCCAAAAGAAGCCCATTTATATTCATTCCATGACTTCAGAACTCCGCTATGATCCCGCAGAACTAGAAGACATTCTCCCCAAGATCGACTTTGAAACCCCTTTAAGGCACCACGGGAATTTTGAACGACGAGATAGTGATGCCAGTGCGGATCTGATGATCGCTAATTGTAAGTTTCTTCAGCATTGTGTGAATGATGCTAATGAAATTTCGTATGGTGAGTGGTTATCAATGCTAACTAATGTAGTCAGGGGCAAAGACGGTATAGAGAAATGCCATGAGCTGTCTAGTCGAGATCTAGGCCGTTATATCCCCGAAGACACGGATTTTAAGGTTTCTGAGGCTTTGAAATTGAGTCCACACACATGCGAGTACATTCGGAACACTCATGGTTTTAAATGCCCTGAGCGTGGTTGTGGAGTGAAGGCTCCATGCAGTTTCAGTTTAGGAAAAGTGGACCAAGCTCGTGCAAAAGTAAACATGATTGATATACCGAGCGCAGAGATAATCTTCAACGATGATATGCTCAACTCGCTAGCCATTGTTAAAAAACAAGACATGGCTCTATATGCAAAAACAAAGGACAGGCTCAAGGGGAAAATCAATCTCCGAGACCTCGAAAAAGCAATCAAACAGAGTATGCAACATGAAGTTGAGTTGGACTTTGCCAATCCATCGGAAGGACAAGAAAGCGAGGATGCACTGACTTCTGGAGTGACGTATCCACCTAATTTCAAGGTT
>JARLHW010000120.1 GCA_031292075.1 Desulfosporosinus sp. | reverse complement strand
ATCAATCTCCGAGACCTCGAAAAAGCAATCAAACAGAGTATGCAACATGAAGTTGAGTTGGACTTTGCCAATCCATCGGAAGGACAAGAAAGCGAGGATGCACTGACTTCTGGAGTGACGTATCCACCTAATTTCAAGGTTTCGGATAGCGGGGTTTATTTCGTTAAACTTACGGATAATGGTCCGCAAATTATTCGAGCATGCGGAGGGCTAACGGTTATTACTACCAGACTCTATAATCAAGACACAAATTCTGAAAGTCTTAAAATAGCCTACAAGTATACGGGAAGGTGGCGAGACATAGTTGTACCACGTTCACTGGCTGTGGATGGGAAAAAAGTTATCGCGTTGGCTGATCGAGGCTTAGCGGTTAGCTCCGAGGGAGCAAAATATTTAGCGAAATTTTATGATGAATTATTGTATCACAATCCAGATATACCAGTTCGTCAAGCTGTTTCTCGGTTTGGTTGGCGAGATAAGGAATTCATTTTTCCTGGCATATCTCCGGATGTGGAAATCGACATCGACGATCTTGGAAGCCTACACGCACTAAAGGGGTTTAACACAGCCGGGAGTTTAACTGAATGGTGTGATATGGCTAAGGCGGTCCGAAACTACTCACCAAATGCACGATTTATTCTCGCCGCAGGATTTTCGGCACCGATTCTTAAAATACTTTCCCAGCGGAATTTTATTATTCATAATTTCGGAAATTCTCAGGATGGGAAAACTGCAACATTATGGATGGCTCTGTCAATATGGGGTGATCCGAATGCGATCATAAGTAGCTTCGATAACACACCAACATCTCTAGAGCGCAGGGCGAGCTTGTTTTCAGATTTACCGCTGGGAATAAATGAGAGAGAAGTTTTGAACCAGTACAAAAAGCAGGACATTAGCTCAATCCTCTACATGCTAGGTGAAGGGAAAGGACGTGGTCGGGGTAGTAAAGTTGGTCTGCAAGAACTAAACACCTGGCGAACCGTAGTACTCACGACGGGTGAAGGACCACTGACTTCTGAAAGTTCAATGGATGGCTTAATGACACGAACCATAGAACTTGAAGGCGGTCCTTTAGCTGAAAATAAAGAGTTAGCTCGACAGTTGTATGCATTTTTACCGACTTGCCACGGTCATGCGGGAATTGCATTTTTGCAAGGACTTACGTCCTCTGAGATTAGCAACATTATCGATTTTTACCACGATGCTCAGAAATGGCTTAGAGAAAATTTAATTGATCGCATTGATAGCCACCTGGATGCATTAGCAACTGTTATGACGGCGGATTATTTCGCTAATATCTGGGTGTTTAGTGAAGAGTCCGATATGGCTAAATCTGAAGCATACGGCATGGGTACTATAATCGCTGAAAAACTGATCCAAAAGCAGGATGCTAGCGAAGCTGAAAGAGCGTGGTTAGAGTTTATGGACTGGATAGGACAGCATCATGAGCAATTAAGCGGAGTTTATACAAACATTAAGATTGGAGTACGAGAGTCCGGCAATATTTATATTATTCGACGGGTCGTCAATGAATTTTTAGGACAGTACTCTTCGGCTCGGAAAATTATCCAGTCATGGGCAGAGACGGGTAAAATTAAAAGCTGGGAAGAATCGCAGGGTAAAAAACGGTTTGATGTCCAAAAAAGGCTAGGTGGTGCCAAAGTGCGATGCATAGTATTCGAGTCGGAAATAGATGATTTCGAAGATGATTTTCTTGGAATGGGGACGGAGAGGGGACACAGTGGGGACGCTTCGT
>JARLHW010000119.1 GCA_031292075.1 Desulfosporosinus sp. | reverse complement strand
TTTAGCCAAAACAGGTATGTCCGTTAACAGTTTTGTATAATGTAGGGAACAGAATTTAGATGAACCGGATAAAGCGTTATGTTTGAATCCTAAAATGGTTAAAAATGTAACTTGACTTATTTATTTTTTTAACATGCCTAATATACTCTTCTTTAAACTAAAATTTACACCAAAACCCACATCAATGCAAGGGAAAACCTACTTTGTCTAATCTTCTGCGAAATTTGTTGTTTTGCGCAGGGTTTTGGAACATACTTCCTTCTAACGTTTAACAACATAGTCTAACACGCTTTTGCTTTCCAATGCTCACTCAAATAAGTTAATCTGCTTATTCTCAGAAACCCTGAATATCGCTTTTTCCAGCTTCTCATCGTTATGAACAGAACTTTCCTCTCGAATTATTTCTTCGAATTTCAAATACTCATTGCTGCCGATGGCACTGGCTCTTACTTTCAGCATGTAGATTAGGTTAAAACAATTCAGGATGGAGTTTTGTTTTAGATCGGAAAGACAGATTAGTTGGGTGCGATGTTTTTTGGCGATTTCAAAAAGTGGATTGAGCAGGTGTTCCGAGGAAATAGGACCAAAGGGATTATCCATCACTAAAACGCTGGAATCTTTATCCTCCTCGGCACCGGCGGCCTCCAGAGTCCGTGATCTAGTGTAAGCCATCAAAGCAGAAAGCACGGAGAAGTAGACGACAAACTTCTCCCCGCCTGAGTTCTCGCGCACTGCGTCCTCCCAGGTCTTCAAACTGCTGTTTTGCATATTCAGATCAATCTTGAAAACTTTAACCGGAATATTGGAATTACCCAAATATACATTCAGTAATTCCCGACTATACATCAGTTTAGCGATAGCCTTTTTGACCTCATCCTCACTTTTTTCCTGTCTGGTTTCCTCGCGTACCTTGGCAATACACTCTTCGATATATTCCTTCATTCTTAAGCCAGCGGCATCATTAGAATCTAAGGCGAGTTCAATCTTGAGCATTTGCACAGGCCTGCTTCTGCCTTGTAAGCGCACCTTGGAGTGATCGGATATCCATTCTATTTCTTCATAGAATCTCATCCCTTGCAGTAGACTCTGCTGGATCATGTCCTTTTTGTTGCGTTCTAAATTGAAGAGCTGGTTTTCATGAAGTTTGATTAATTCTCTGAGTTTGTCTTGCTGCAGGCTCATGCGTTCATATAGATAATAATAGTCGTCATAACCCATCTCGACTTTATCCCACAACAGGTCAAGCCCTTTGAAGATATTGCTGATATTCGTATTTCTGTCCCGATAGTCTGCTTTCGTTGCGGTATACTTGTTTCTAAGGTTATTTGCCTGAGTTCTGTTCTTAACTTCTACAGCACGATACCCTTCCCCTAATACTCCAGTTTGCCTCTTGACATCTTGATCCGGTCGAAAACTTTTTTCAGGTTCAACATTCACTCCCTTTAAATAGGAAGTAATTTGATCGATCAGCTTGTTATAGTCATTAATTTGACGAAGTATTTGCCCGATCTCCTCAGTCAATTTGGTATGCTGGGCTGCTAGTTTGTGGCGCCGTGCTTGGAAATCCCCCTTAATATCTTCCTGACCTAAAGGATTTTCTGCCCCCAGCTTTCGCACTTCCTCCTCAGCGATACGGCAGGCTTCCTTGGCAGCACCTTCGTTTCCTGCCGCCTTGAATCTTTCATTTTGCAGATCCTTACTTAACTTTTCGAAGAAGCTGATTTCGGAGTTAATTTCGTCGAGTTTTCCTTCATAATAGACAACCCCGCTAAAATCGCCTTCGCAGAGCCCAAGTTTGTCAAGCTCTTTTCCCTTTTTAGTGCATTCCGACTGCAGTTCAGTTTTGCGTTTTTCCAACAACTCGATTTCTCCACTGTACTGCGCTTTCAAGGCTTGCAGCCTTTCTTCGAGCTCTTCAAGAGTTCCTTCAATTAATTCTGCTTCCTGGGCCTCCTGGTAAATGGTGTACTTTTTCCAGATTGCCTTAGATTCTGTTTTCTTCTGCTCTTTTACTAAGCTTAATCTCCCGATCTCCTTCTGAAGGTTTACCAAGCTTGCCTCTAGTTCAGACTTTCTCTTCTCTGCACCTGAGATCGCTTCGTTCACCTCAGTCAGCCTTTGCCGACAAGTCTGATAGTCTCTTTCTTGTCCGATCCAAGCTTCAAATATCTCGACAGCTCTTTGTGCTTTTTGCACAGACTCGTTGATAGCTTTGATTTTTTGCTTAAGTTCCTGCAGAGTTGTGACGAGATTGTCTTTCTCCTGGCGCAGAAAAGCCATTCTAGTTTGCAGCGCTTGAAGCTTATTTTCAGATGCCGTTTTCTTTTTTCCCAGCAGATAGCGATAATCCGCCTTATAGACAAAACGCCCGCAGATCGTTTGTTTAGCGACGACTTCATTGCGTTCCCCGGTATAATGGTTATACTGTTCCAGCGCCTCTTTTTGCTTTTGCTTCAGTTCTTCTTCCAGTTTTTCCAGGCCAATATTGTCAAATATCCGACCTTCATATAAACAGACCAGAGAAATTCCTTGGCCGGTCTGAACCCATCGGTCAGCAACTAATGTCAAGCTAACGCTTAAGTCCTCATAAGCGATAATAGGGATAGCACGGCGCAGAGTCAGATTCTTTATCGCTTGAGCCAGCAGTTCAATATTCTCCCTAGCTAGAATCAAGGCATAGGGCAAAACAGGATTTCCACCTAAGAGCTTTTGCCGAATTTCCGGGACTTGGTTGCGCAAATAGGCTTCACCGGTTTCATAGGGAATATCCTTATCGGCCAGAACGGAGACTATTTCCTCCGGAATATGCAGTCGCCCGTTTTTGAGCGAAAATAATGAGTCCGTAGAATCATCACGAATCCGCACGGCTTCTTCAAGGTTGTGATTAAGGTCTTTGAGCAGCTGGCCAAATACTCCCTGAAGACGTTCTCGGTCGAACCTGAGTTCAAAATCAAAGCCAAATTTTTGCAAAATCCCTTGAATCTCGTGTTCCTGTTGCTCGTAAGCTTCGATATCTCGATCCAGGTTGCGGAGAACATTATTTTCGTTAGACCTTTCTTCCAGCAACCCTTGGAGCTCTTGGTCCGCCTCCAGCTGCTTTTGTTCATTGCTTGCTTTTTCCACAGCTAGATGTTGACCTTTAAGTTCCAGATCATCCAAATTTTCCTTAAGCTCAAGTCTGGCCTTTTCAACATCATCCTCCGCCAATTCCCCCAGCAGGTTCCTGTTCAGGCTGAGTTTGAGCTTGAATCTAACATCCCGTTCATAGGATTCATACTGAAGCTTTTGCTGCTGAAGACTGCCTTTTTCTCCCTCAGATTTTCTTAAATCCAGTTCCAAATCACTGGCGTCTTTATTAACCTGAGTCTGTAATTTTTCCTGCTCGCCTTTTTCTTCACTTAAGCGTGCCAAAGTTGACTCAAGCGTTTCTGAAATTTCCTGAGTTAATTTCTTGAGAGAATACTCCAGATTACGCATCCGCTCATCCATATTGTATTGTGACTGAGAAGCGGCCAACTTCTCGTCGATTCCTGAAAGGTCAGCTCTTTTTACTCTTAGCTCGTCTCTTAATCCGGCAGCTAGCATAATCTTGGCGGATAGCTTAGCAGCATCAAGTTTGTTCTCGTTTTCCTGACTGTTCTTTTCGGTAGCGGCAAGTTTCGAGGCTGCTAACAGATGCTCGTCCATTCTTAGCCAATAAGTATTGGAGCGATCTTCTAGATTGACACGTTGTTGAACTATTTTAAGATTTTCTATGGCCAGCTTATTGCCCTCATTGTTTTCCTTTAGCTCTATAGTTTCAGAGTTTAAATAGCTATATATCGCAGCCAGCTTAGCAGCATAGTTTTTTTGTTCTTCCAAACCATTGAGTAGTTCGACGAGAGATTCAACTTGTTCTCCGTAGACTCCCAAGAATTGATTCAGAACTTCCTTTTCTAAGATGAATCGTTCATTTTCAATGACCTCGCGTACTAAGCCCTCCAACATTTCTTCCAGGCGGTGAGCCTCGGCACGGTCTTTGAAGATCACTTTCTCAATCGTTTTAATAATCCATTCGTTTAATAATTGACTGGAGTTTTTATACTTTTGAAAAATCTCATCTAAACCGCCTTCATGATCATTGATTTTAGCAATAATATTGCGCCACTCATCTTGGGCGATCCCGAATTCAGCCAGACGTTTTCTGTAGCGCTCCCCATCGTCATCATAAAAACAGCTGAAATTATAAGGGTCTTTCTTTTCCTTATCGGTCATCATCTCCCGAGCTTCTTTAAAGGGCTTAATCTCTAAAATATTGCCGCTTTGTTTAATGAGCTCGATATTGGCCAGATCAAAGGCATTCGATGCGGTATATCTTGAGGTGAAGTTAAAATACTTCACTCTGCTTTTCTCATCCTCCACCCCGGAAACTTCGGCTGAGACCATCCCGATACCGGTCAGCAAATAACCCCCGGCAGCGTCTAGCTTCCACTCGATCAGGACATAGGCTGGCAAGCGTTTTTTGCGAAAAAAAGCGTTGATGCGTCGCCCCTGAATCTTGATTTCCGGAACGATAGGCTGAAAGATTAACTGGACCAGGACACTTTTCCCCCCGCCATTAGCTAAACTGAGCAGGGCATTTTCTCCACCGTGAAAATTAAACGTTTCATCCTGGATATGCCGCGAATCGTTATTGTAGGAAAAGTTAATAATGCGAATGCGATTGATTCTAGGCATCCAGCCCAACTCCTTCGAAAAACCCTTTAATCTCTTCTACCCGGCTGTCATCCAGGTAATAATTGAGCATTAAGTCATCCAGTTTCCTGGTGGGACGTAGTTCACGGTCATCATCCACAAGTCTCAGCAGATTTTCCCGCTCTAAAAGCCGACAAGTATTCAAAATCGTGCCTGTTTTCGTTTTCCGGCCTCGTTCCTCGAAATCCTGCTTGCTTTCCCAGAGCTCGGCGATCCGCGTAAAATTCAGGGCATATTTTTCTTCCAGCAGCTTAGCCTCTTCACCGTCTGCTAAAGCCCTACTAAAGCGCCGATCCAGTTCCTCAAGCAACTTACTGATTCTTAAGAATTCTCGCTGCTTGGGATTACGATTCCGTCCCCCATAAAATAAGTACAAAATGAACATCGAGATGTAACTAAGCAGGTAAGCATCGACTAACCTGGCATCCGTGGGCACCGTTTCCCTTAAGTCCTTGGTCGTAAAACCTAAAACCCCGTTGCCACTATTAGGCAGCAAATAGATGCTGCCCGCAACTTCAAGGACTTTAAAATCGAGTTCCTCCTTAAATTCCGCCAAGATGGCTCTAACCTCCACATTGCGAAACTCGAGGAAGAGATCCCCCTCGGTTTCCCGATCCAGCTGCCCCTTGTCCAGCAATTTGCGATAGATCTTCAGCGCAGTTTTTATATCGCTCACTCAAAGCTCACCTCAATCTTAAAATCGCTGATCGCGATACGCCTGCTAAACATCTCTTCCCCGATATGGGTTTCAATTTCCTGTTCCCATAACTGTTCGTCCGGTTTAGTGATCTCTAGTTTTTTGATCCCATAAAGATCCGGCTGGGTATATTCAATCCGATACAAACAATAGCTGACATCCAGTTCCCCTGTGGCATTAGCCACTACGTCCTCCTGCTGGGCTTTCCACTTATTTAAATCAATCACCTGAAGATCATAAAGCTTGAGCATCGTTTTGAAAATCAAATCATCTGCCGATAATTCTTTAAATACCTTTTCCTTTTCCTGATTATGCAGATCCTGAAAAAACTCACTGAACCTAAAGGACCCTCTTTGCCGATCAGCAAACTCTAAAATACTCCGAATAAACTCGATATTACTGTCATTGACTTTCTTGATTTTCTGTAGTTCTTTGTCTTCGCCCAATTCCTCCACGACTATACTGGGGAGAACCTCTTGTTCCTGCTTAAGCCGCGCTTGTCTTTCGTAGAGAGTCAGCAAATTCAAGGTGCGGTCGGGATTGGGTGTGAATACGGGATTTAATAATTGCCAGAGCGAGGAAATGTTTTGTTCTTCACACTTTTCTAAGGGTTTTAAGATCACCTGTTCAAAATCATAATAACGGGCTCTGGCAAGGGCAAAGGAATCCGCGATCGTTTCCTTATAGATCCGTGCCAAACTAAGCCGTTCCAGAATCAGCTCTTGCTGTTCGCTGATCGTTAGATTAATATTTCTGCGGATGACGGCAATTTCTTAACGTGCTTTAGTCATCTGCTCATCTAAAGCTCCCCGGGTATCTTCCTCTTCTTTGAGACGTTCTTCCGAAAGGACGATCATCCCACGAATCTCGTTCATCATGCTGTATTCTTCTTCGAGTAAAGTATAGGTGCTAGAGACCAAGCGTTCAAATTCTTCGATATTGACATCGTAGATATTTTCCCGCACCTTCTGAACAAACTGTTTGATATCGTTTTTCTTTTGCCTAATCATCTGGACAAGGTTCGCACTTTGGCCAATCGCCTTTTTGTAGTTTTTACGCTTAATAAGTTCGCGCAGTTTTAACTCTTCAATCGTAAAACTAATTTCTTGCTCCACTTCTTTGGTGCGAAACAGTAAATCATACCCTTGATCCGTCAGTTGGTAATTCAGGACATAGCCGCGCTGATCATCGATCAGCTTGTCATCAATCAGTCTAATGCGCAATTGCTCCATACCCTGCCCGTACTTCATGACTGGAAAATATCTGGCCTCGCCTCCATTTTGCAGGATATCCTTAATGATGTATTCTGTCAGCTTGCGCAGGACCTCCGCGGTTAGATGAAGAGAATACTCAGGGATAATCTGAGCAACAAAGCTAGCAATGCTCTCCATCGTACAATCTTCGTCCTCAGTTAAGGTTTTTTCCATGATAAACACGAGCACGGAAAAAATTATATTATCCAGTTGCCCAGACTCAAACAATTTCTCGAATTCCATCTTGCGATTGGTACGATTAATAATGGAGTCAATAGCCGCGACAAGCTTCATCCTCTGTTCAAAGCCTTCGAGAAACTCAAATTTCGCCATCGTCACTTAATCTAACCCTCGTTCCTGCTGCGTGAGAATTTTTGCTGCCACTTGATAATTGACAATTTCTTGGGGTATATATCTGCCTTCAGCCAAAATAGAGCTGAGGCTTGACTCATCAGTTATTCCTAATAACGAAAGAAATTCCTGAAGCGGGCCAATAACCCCTCTTTGATCGAGTGATTTTGGCAATTCGGCTTGCTCAGAAAGTTCCAGCATCAGGCGATACAAGTATACGAATGGTTTTATATCAAGCGATGGGTTGGCTTCTCTGGTCCGAAAAAACAGACGGATACCTTCCCAGTCGAGATCACCAAAGTAAAGAAAGCGGACAGTTTGTCCTCCTTGACTTGGTTGTCGACCCAACATAGTGGCCCTGTATTCTTCCAAGGCCCCTTTCTTGGTGATCTTGTTCCCTTCACCATATAGGAGAACATTCACTTCCGTCCCTGAGATGTTATTTTTTCCGGTAGCTTGCATCAGCTTGCGAAACGTAAACCAAGTGTCTTTATTCTCGATCACTAAGACAGTAATGAGCTCACCGAGTAGATGATGATATTCAAAAAAGGGCTCCGGAGTATCAAAATAGTTAAGATAATTCTCTTCAAAACGATTAAATTTAAGTACTTCTTTAACTAAAGCCATATGTTCATCCAACAATTTTTCCTTGCCCCAGACCGAAAATGACCGTTCCTTGCGTGACATGGGGCTTTCCAGTAAGTCTCGGGCAAACCATAGATACTTGCTGATCCCTTCGACGATCTCCATATGTTTTTGATATAATTCCGGTCTTTGTAAGTAGCCGGATATGTTTAAAAGCGGATTGAGACGTCGAACCGCCTCAAGGTAACCAGAATAATCTTGTTGAGATCTGATGATACGATATTTATTAAAGAGAGGCGGCAAGCGTCCATTCATTTTCGAAGATTTCACGGGAACAAGAACACCGCTCTCAATGAGCTTTTGTACTTCGGTGTGAAATAACTCATAATCTGATGCTTGGAAAATCTGCTGCAGTTCCTGATCAGTAATTGTATTCTTGGTATGGAGAAATATTTTTTCAAGCTGTTCCATAATTAACCCCTCTTAGCGTGTCAGATCTGCGAATCCTTCACCTAGATAAATATACCTTTTTCCTCTAGCATTGACAATGACAAAGATATTAAATCATTGTACGCCCGCGTAAACCATATCTACCTACCAACAAAACATACGTAGTCTTTACTGCCAGATAAACCGAGAGAGAACTCACATCAATTTAATGTAGGTTCTCTCCCGGTTTACACTGTCAATTTTCGGACGTTAAACAACCTGCAAGCAATTTTCCCAACAAAGCACGAGCTAAACTAAGTGGTGCAATAACGTATGTCCCTTGCTAAGAAAAGGCCTGAGGATTGACCCTCAGACCTTTTCCTACCCGAGTATGCTTTTAGTACTCTCATTCCTGCTCATGCTCTGGAAAAGGTCCCTATTACCTCGCCTGCTACGCAACCGGTTTTGCATGACAGCGACCTCGACGATAGAAGCGAGCTGACGTCCTGGCCGCACTGGAACCGTCACTTTTGGAACGGAAATGCCAAGAATCGTGGAGGTTTGGAGAGGATCAAGACCCAAGCGGTCGTAATACTTACCTTCTTTCCATTCCTCTAATTCCACAAGCAGATGGAGATCTTTCTCCTCACAAACAGCACCTGCGCCAAACAACTTCGTGACATCCAAGATACCGAGACCCCTTACTTCCAACAGATGCTGTATTGCTTGCGGTGCTCTGCCCCGCAAATTGTCCTCGTCCACCCGTTTTACTTCAACGGCATCGTCGGCAACCAATAAATGTCCGCTCCGAATCAGTTCCAAGGCTGTTTCACTCTTCCCAATGCCACTTTCTCCTGTGATCAGTACACCCACTCCGTAGACATCGACCAGAACACCGTGAACCAAAGTGGAAGGTGCTAGTCGATTAGCTAGAAAGTGAATCAATAAATAATAGAGCTGAGTTGTAGAGCGATTACTTGTTAGCAGTGGAATATTTCGTTCTTGTGCTAGTTGAATAAATTCTGAGGGAATCGGCAACCCCCGGGTTACAATAATACAAGGAACTTCTGGGGCCATAACCTTCGCCAGATTCTCAGAACGAAGATCTGGCAAAAGTTGTTGAAACAGACCTAGCTCAGTGCTGCCATAAATCTGGATTCTTTGCGGTGTAAGGTAGGTCAGGTAGCCAACCAATTCAGCGCTAGGGCGCTTGAGGCTGAAATTTGTGATTTCATTATTCAAGCCCGCTTGCCCGGCAATGACGGTAAACCCAAATTCCTCCACTAATTGGTTAATGGTTAACATTCCAACCTCCCTTCCTTAGGACAGAGTGTAAAGAGTGAGAAATGACTGGAGCACTTCTATAACTTCAGCAGTACCAGCACAGGCTAAAACAGATTCAACCAATGTTTCTCTTTCTTCAGGCGATAATTCCAGTTTCGCCAAGGTTGAACGGACTTTAGCTATAGAACCCGGTGCCATACTCAGTTCTTGGATACCGACTGCGCTGAAAAACGGAGCTAAGAGGGCATCTCCTCCAGCCTCTCCGCAAACTCCTGTCCAGATCCCCCTCTGGAGCGCGGCTTGACTAACGCGGGCAATCATACCCAAAACAGCCGGATGATAAGGCTGGTAGAGTTCCGCCAGCTCTGTGTTTTCTCGATCGACGGCCAGCATATATTGAGTTAAATCATTCGTGCCAATCGAAAAAAAGTCAACTTTGGCAGCGAACTTGTCTGCTAGCCAGGCGGCTGAAGGAATCTCAATCATCATCCCGATCTGAAGTTCTCCAACCGGATGACCGGCCTGCAAAACTTCTTCGCGCGCGACCCGAAGGTTTTCCTTGGCCTGATCAAGTTCCTCTATGGTCGCGATCATGGGAAACATAACCGCCGTGGGACCAGAAGCTGCTGCTCGCCAGATGGCCCGCAATTGTTGACGGAATAATTCGGGACGCCGCAAAGTAAGTCGAAGCGCCCGAACGCCGAGAAAAGGATTTTTCTCCTGCGGGAGTTGCAGGGCAGGAGCTCTTTTATCTCCCCCGATATCCAGCGTCCTAATTACGGTCAGTTGAGGCGCACAGGCTGCAACCACCTGGCGATAAGCTTCAACTTGCTCTTCTTCGCTCGGAAGTTTCTCTCCCATAAATAAGAATTCAGTTCGGTATAACCCGATACCCTCGGCCTTAAACTTCTGCACAAGTGGCAAATCACCGGGGCTACCTATATTGGCCGCTAAAATCATTCCCTGGAGTGAGCCACTTTGCGGAGCTAGATCCTCTTCCTTTAACCCGTTGTCAGCAAATCTGATGTGCCCTTCTGCCGCAGAGCGAATCCAACCTTCTTCTCCATCCAACTCAACCCATTTTTGAACCAGTAAATCTTCCCAACCTTTAACGACACCCACGAGAGCTGGAATGCCATAGGTGCGGGCCAAAATTGCGGCATGTGAGGTTTTTCCTCCTTGGCGTACAATGAAACCAAGAACTCGTTCCTTCGGTAAGGCAATGGTTTGAGCAGGAGTTAACTCATCGGCCAGAACAACATAGTTTCCTGTATTAGGGAATAAATCAGCTCTCTCTTCTGGATCATTCTGAAGATTTTTCAGCAATTGTACCAAAACATCCTGAACATCCACAGCGCGTTCTTGAAAGTACGGGTCTTCCAGACTGCGCAGCATCTGTACTGCTTCTCCAGCTACTTCTTGAAGAGCCTGTTCAGCGCTCAGCTCTCCCCTTTGCAAGCGTGTTTGAGCTTCACCTATAAAAGATGGATCAGTGAGTAAAAGTTTGTGCGCGACGAAAATCCGAGCTAGTTCCTCACCTTGTTCAGCTTTAACTTGCTCTTCTAGGCTGGTTAAAATCTGTTCCGTACGCGTAACCGCTTGGTGCAAACGTGCCATTTCCTCTTCTACAGTACTATCTCTAAAGGTTTCTGGAGCCGCGTCTACCTGATATTCTTCCAAGTACCAAGTTGGGCCTGCTGCTCGTCCCGCCGAAACTCCAAGTCCGCGCCACATCTTATCTTCCATATTAATTACCTACCTGTCTTGGTTTTCAAGATCGAGCATTAATTTTTCCAAAGCTGCAACGGCTTCCGTTTCATCCTCGCCCTCAACCAAGAGCTCAAACATGCTCTGAGTTGATAACCCTAAGGAAAGAATCCCTAAAATACTCTTACCATCGACGCTGGCATCTCCACGTTTAATTTTAATCTTACTACGAAATTGGCTTGCAGTTTGAACCCACAAAGAGGCTGGGCGAGCATGAAGTCCCGACTTGTTGTTAATGGTCAATTCACGAGTAAGCATGATTAATCCCTCCATTGCTCAAGAAGATAACGTTCCGCTTCGGCACACCATAACCCCTTATTGTTGCTGACGATCTCTGCCAGACGGGCAAAGTGCGGCTCAGTGGCGCCCAGCGCCGCAAAATCTTCGATGGCTGTTAACTTCATATTAATATGCGTGTAAATCAGTTTTTTCCCCCCGGGAATATGAGGTAAATTTAAAACAGTCTCTGCCACAGCATCCAAGCCGCCAATGTGCGTCACCATTACAGCAGGGTTGATTTTCTTTTCTTCCGTCATCTTCAGAGATTCTATCAGATCGGCCGTATTTCCACCAGTTGTACCCATGATATGGGTCGATCCATAATGAACGTTATACAAGTTCAGCTCCGCTCCGAATTGGGTATCTGTCGGGCCAGCGAAAAAGTTGAGACAGCCGTCACGCCCCAAAATCTTGTCCCCCTGTTCGACGACGGGTTTAATTGGGGTAAAGACAAAGACATCATCAAAGCCAGTATCCTCCGTTAACTTTCTTAAGTGAGCTGGAACATCGTCTACCCCTTGCGTATTGACAAATACCAACTCCACGCCGCATTCCTTAGCTTCTTCAGTAGTAAAGATGGTGCGAGCCCGAGCAAGTTTCTCTTCATCGATATCTGCGACCACTAACAAGGAGGGACGACGCTCAGCATGCAGAGCATAATCAATGGCCCCCAAACCCATCGGTCCGGCAGCAGCTAACAACGCCATTTTGCCGCCTTCTACAATCCCCATGCGATGTTCATAACTTCCCATACTCGTGTGATAGCTGGCGTGGAAGGAGCCGATGATACAAGACATTGGTTCCGCCAAAGAAGCTTCATAATAGGTTTCCCCTTGATAGTTGAGAAAACAGCCTATTTCCATAACTTCACGGGGGATCACATTATAGGTGGCATCTCCGCCAAAATAGCGATAAGAATAGCCGGGAGACCACATACTCCCTTTGTAATTTAAAGCAGGCTGCAGGGCAAATTTATTTCCTTCCTGAAATTGTCCTTTTAATTTAGCCCCAACTTTCACAATGTTACCAGCAAATTCATGTCCCACAATGATCGGATGAACATCTACATCTTGAGGTACTCTTTTGTGTTTCTTGCCTAAAATCGCGGCTTTATAGGTCGACATGCAGACACTGTCTGAAATGACTTCAACCAAGATCTCTTCATCCGTAATCTCCGGCAGTTCGAACTCTTCCAAGCGAAGATCATTTTCATTATATAAGCGCACTGCTTTAGTTTTCATTATATTACCCTCCAGATGTCATTCATTATAGTGAATTTTTACACAAACAAACGAAAGCGAACTTGGTCTATATAGGAAAGCACTCTATTTAACTCCGGCGGTTGAGTCCCTGGGGTCGTTACCTGTGCCGCGCTAGTAGCCATTGCCCAGCGAACCGCTCGAGTCAAATAATCCGCTCCTGACGGAACAAGGGTCAGAGCAGCCACCATAGCATCTCCCGCCCCCACCGTACTTTTGACCTCTAGCGTCAAAGCTTCGGCATGGATGACCTGCTCCTGATAAGCAAAAAGTGCACCCTCCGAGCCCAGTGAAACCACCAGCACTTCCACCCCTTGCCTGAGCAAGTTGCGGGCAGCCTCTGCTATATCTTCAAGGTGAGAAAGTTTGTGCCCAACAAGGTGTTCTAACTCATGAAGATTAGGCTTAACAAGAAAAGGTTTAGCTTTAAGCCCTTCGCGGAGCAACTCACTATCTGCGTCCAAAAACGTTTTTCCGCCCAGTGTTTTAGCTCGTTCCAACCATTGTCTGTAGATGGAAGAAGGGACTGAGCTGGGAACACTGCCCGAGATAACTAAACTCGTGTCGGAATCAAAATCCTTAAAAATTTTTTCTTCGAGTTGCTTAAGATCATCATCAGAAATTGTGGTTCCGGGTTCATTGATATCCGTAAAGGTCGAGTTCACAGGGTCCACAACTTTTAAATTCGTGCGAGTCTCCCCTTGAACAAAGAGAAAATCATGAGCTATCCCTCTGCGCTCGATTTCCGCTTGAATAAATTCTCCATTACGTCCGGCCAGGACACCCACTGCGATGCTTTCTCCAGCCAAAGCCTGAATAACCTTAGAGACATTAATCCCTTTCCCTCCGGCATCTAATTGAAGTTTAGAGATTCGGTTGACAGCCCCCAAGCGAAAATCTTGAATTTCGACGGTTTTGTCGATCGCCGCATTCAAGGTGACAGTTTTGATCATTTCAAGCATCACCGCCAGCTAGAATTTGGATGATTTCCTGCTTACTTAAGGCTAGTTTAAGCCGAGTTACATTCTCTTCGTCCTGACAAACTAGGGCAATGGTCGAAAGAAGCTCAAGATGTTCATCATCTTTGCCCGCGATGCCAATCAAAACATAGGCTGTATTCCCCTCTCCGAAATCAACGCCCTCAGGATACTGAAGCATAACAAGTCCAGATTTGAGGATATAAGGAATATATTCCGGTAAGCCATGCGGAATGGCTACACCATTGCCAACATAAGTTGTCAAACTCTGCTCGCGTTTGGCCATTCCTTCCAAGTATTCACTTCGAACATACCCGTTCTTGCGGAGAAGTTCACCCGCTCTTAGGATGGCAGCGCTTTTCGATTCACGGGCCAGGTTAAGTTCGATATTATTTTCATTAAATATTTCTTGATCCACTACTCTTCCTCCTTATTTAGAATCTTAACTAGTTCACTGCGGATATCGTTCAAATCTCCGAAACGCAAAACCTCGACAAAGAGATCATTCTCTACCAAAGCAACGCTGATTTTCCCCAGAAGTTCCAGAATGTAATTGCTTTCATCTTTGCGAGCAAGCATAACGAGGAAGGTATCGACTTCTTCTGAAGAGTACCCAACTCCCTTGGTTTTGATAAAGCGTTTGAGCCGAAAAGCACCCACAAACGGTGCGGAGATTTCCTCTGCGCGAAAGTGGATCAGAGCGACATGGCGTCCAGGAATAATTACATTCCCTTTTTCTTCGCGTTTAGCGATCAAGTAATGAATGCGTTCCTGGTCTTCAATTAAATGAGTAGCGTGTATTTCTTCGACAATGTCTTGAATGGTATCCTGGTATGTCTCAGCCAGCAAATTTTTGAGCTGAAAATTCTGGAGCATAGCATTAGCCGTGTCAAAATCCCTTTCTATTTCGTCCGGTTCGCTGACGGGTAACGACACATTCTTAGTCAGGACACTCTCTTTCCTCATCCTAGTAATGATCGTCTTAATTTTCTCGATATCTTCTTTCGGCAAAAATGGGGAAATTACCGTCAGCTCCGGCGCAATTTTAGGTTCAATATTAACCGTTGAAACCACCATTGAATAACCATTTTTGATCTTCTCAGGCATATCCCGTAAGGAGCATATTTCAATGGTCTCGAGATTAGGAAACTCATTCCTAATTTTGTGATCCAACATTTTGGCCGTGCTCAGACCATTTGGGCAAATGATCAGCATACTGATTTTCTTCTCATTCTTTTGCTGACGTTCAAGTGCCGCACCGATATGCATGGTGATATACCCTACTTCATTGGTGGGTATCATTAAGTTGTATTTTGAGAAAACATGCCGACAGGCATAAGAGACGGCATTATAGAGTTGCTCATAGTAGTGCCTGATCTCATTGATGATCGGATTTCTTACTTCCAGCCCCATGGTCAAGCGGTACAACGCAGGATTAATATGCTGGATCAGACCCTTCAGCAGAGAATCATCGCAGCTGATTTTCTGATTGAGTTTTTTCCCGGTGAGATAGATCACTTCCCGGATCAGTTCTTCAAGTTCGAACCCTAACCCCTTAGCTTCATTGTCATCTCGAAACAGGTTCCTTTCACCATGTAAGTGAATTGCCAGATAGGCGCGTTCGCTTTCTGGCAGATCAATGCCGTGGGCGAGGAGAATTTCCTGAACTTGAGTCATAAAGCCGAACTCCTCTGAGGAGAGGATATCCTGAACCAGTTGAGGGGGCAGTTCAATGGGGGTCTGATTCTCTGTGCGTTTAATAACCAGCAGTAAGTGAATATAGGCACTAAAAAACCTGATATCATTGGTCAGAGGCACATTTTCATAGATTTCTTCGATCAATTCTTTGGTCAAGGAGGTTAACTTTTCCCCGAAAGTAACCTTAAAAAATGCCAATAACAGATAATCTTTGCTATCTTCATAAAGAAAGGTCAGCAATTCACTAAGGGGTTTGTAGTTATAGATGAGATCGACAAAAGCGTTACGTTTATGCCAATCCGAACCCTTAACTTCTAGACCGTACCCTCTTTTGCGAATTAAGGTCAAGTTTTTTTCTTGCAACCAACTCTGAATTTTGTCCATACAAAAACCAATGGTTCCCTCAACAACATTAAATTGATGGCTAAAGTAAGCGGATTTGATCGGCTCATCCGCCAGAAGGAGTTGAGCCGTGATCAGCACTTGACGTTGCTCTTGGTTAAGCATCCACAGATGGGGAATTTCTTTGAGGGCCTCCCTCGCCTTGGCCAAATCTTGCTCCGTCCCGTCGATATGAAGCATCCCACCGCTTTCCGAGATCCGCACCTTATGTTGCTTAAGCCAATCGTTCAGAGCAGATGTCTCCCGTAATATCGTCCTCTCACTGACATCGATTTGTTGAGAAAGGCCCTTAATCGTTAGCGGACCCTTCTCGATGAGATTGTTCATGATGAACTTTTTTCGAACAGTTAGTTGTTCCATATTCTCACAACCTATTTGATCAAACTGTTGACATACGCTTCATAAGCAGTTTTATCCAAGAAATTCTTGATGCTGACAATTTCCGCCTTCGGCGCAACCTGGGCAGCGCGATCCGCCAAGCCTTCCTGCGTAAAGACGACATCAGCCTCCGTAGGTATCTGGTTTACAGCCGCATGCCGCACTTCAATGTTCAAGCCCGCCTCTTTAATTTTTTTCTTGAGAATAGATTCTCCCATTGCCGAGGAACCCATACCCGCTTCACAGGCGAAGATAATCAGATTCGGCATTTGCGTCGATTTTTTGCCCTTGCTCTCTGCTTTCAATTGGGAAACCATTTGTCGAGCTGCGACAAGCTCGTCGCCACTTGCTTCTGTTTTATCCCGCTTTAAAATGACCGAGGCGATCAAGAAGGAAACTGCTGCACCCACGGCGATCCCTAGCATAACAGGCAGGAAACCACCTTTAGGAGTCATGGCCATCTCCGCCAAAATACTGCCTGGCGAAGGAGTGGCTACTAAACCAGCCTTTGTTAAAACGAAGGTTAAATCGGCCGCTATCCCTCCTCCAATCACGGCAAGCAGTAAGAACGGTTTCATGAGTACATAGGGAAAATAGATTTCGTGAATTCCACCAAAGAACTGAATGATGATAGCGCCAGGGGCTGATTGTTTGATCAAACCTTTACCATATAACCAATAGGCCACTAAAATCCCCAAACCAGGACCAGGATCTGTCTCCAGAAGGAAGAAGATCGATTTGCCAGTCTCCTTGACTTGCTGAATTCCTAAGGGAGAGAGAATACCATGATTAATGGCGTTATTTAGAAATAATACCTTACCAGGTTCAATGAAAACAGCAATGAGAGGAAGCAATTTTGCATTGGTGACGGCTACTGCCAGACTACCCAAGACCATGGCAAAACTTTGCACAACCGGTTCGATCACAACATAGCCTAGGATAGCGAGTAAGGCTCCTAAAATTCCAACTGAATAATTGTTGATCAACATTTCAAAGCCGGTGGGCACTTTACCTTCGATAAGCTGGTCAAATTTCTTGATGACCCAACCACCAAAAGGACCCATGATCATGGCACCGAGAAACATAGGAATCGATGCTCCAACAATAACACCCGCCGTGGCTATGGCACCGACGACACCACCCCGGACATCATGTACGAGTTTACCACCGGTATAGCCAATTAGGAGGGGCAGTAAATAAGAAATCATCGGCCCAACCAATTTAGCTAAATAGTCGTTAGGTGTCCATCCCGTGGGAATAACAAAAGCTGTGATCAAGCCCCAAGCAATGAAAGCGCCGATATTTGGGATGACCATTCCGGCAAGGAAACCGCCAAATTTTTGGATTTTAGCTTTGGTTGTTCCACCTCCGGTGACTAGAGAATTTACATTTGCCGCCATAACCATACCTCCTTCGTTTGTTAAGTTCATAGTAAGCCCGGCAAAGTTATTTTACAATTCAAAGAAAACCAATCTTGACACCACATTTTACTGACAATTTTAATAATTAAAATTTCGCCAATATTTACCATTTAACAGTAGTCGAGAAATGAATGCCATTTAGGTCTTAATTAACATTCTTTACATGAAGGATATCAATCATCAAACCCATAAACAATCATTATTGTTCTCCGTGAAGTTTTACGAGTAGATAATTCAGACTTTAAACATAGGTACTAATTGTTGCAATAATAAAAATGTCCCCAGAGGAATTCCTTCCCTCTAAGGACGAGTATATACATTTTGAGAAATTATAACTCTATACATCGTAACAATGTTGTTGACTATGGCAAAGTGAAAATTATGGGCAGTGCCTGGGCTCAAGAAGATTTGGAAGCCGAAAAAATCATGGTGTATGAAACGGCAGAGTTTCGTAGTCTAAAACTAACATAATAATCCTTATTTCCATATATTATTAATCAATATTAACCGATATTTATGTACGGAGGTTCCAAGATAATGAATTACGATCCCAAGGTAAAGGTAACATTTGGAGCCTTGGTTGATACTATCATTCCTTATACGCCTAGGCTTGCTTACGGCCAAGGAGCTATCCAGACTGTAGGTGGATTGTATTCACACGTCGATGAGTATTTAATCTGGTCTTTGGATCATTTATTATTAAATGTGCCCTTGGCCTCTCCTACTACAGAACTACTTAACATAGCAGCCGGCTAAAGCGGTTTTCCATTTCTGTAAGAAGCTATCCGGATCATCGGCATAGTCTTTCAGAGCCTCAACTGCCACAAACTTCTTTTCAGGATAACGATAGGCCGTTAACCTGCCACCAAAACGACGCCTTGGTCAATATTGATCGTGTTATTGATAACCATCGGCTGGGGCCTTGGGTCATGCCCCCAAACAACCGTTTCTCCAGATCTATGATTGACAAACCAGTCTTTGCGAACTGGTTTTCCGCTTTCTTCGAAACCCTCCGTGTCACCATACCGACAAAAGTCGCTAATTCGTTGCGATTCCTTGCCGATATAGTGATCGCGTATTCCAGCATGGGTCGCAACAACCACTCTGACGTCGTTACGGGTAAATACTAAATTCGAAGATGCACTCAGCAGAAGATTTCTAACCTTTTCTTTCAACTCTTCTGTGACTTCTTGACCGTATCCTCTTTCATAATGGTCAAACTCGGCAGCAATTAGCTCATCTCCATGGGCTAACTCAACCTTTCGCCCGGACAGCCAGCGAGCAATCTTCCAGCCGTGGTTACTATCAACCATGAAGGCTAAGTCTTTTTCTACATGGCTGATAAAGAATTTTAGGCACTCGATACTATTCGGACCTCTAGAGAGCACATCCCCTACGGAAACTAGTTTACGGCCCTCGGGATGGATGTATAGCCCCTCTGCATTCGACCGATACCCCAGTTTCTCAAGCAAGGCAAGAAATTCTCTATAACAGCCATGGATATCCCCAATAAAATCAAGACCAGTCCCGACCTCTTTAAACAAGGGGTTTCTTGACCGCCTAAAAATCGTCTCTTCTGCTTCTACTTCATTTTAGTTATGCTGCCTTCCTTTCACAGGATTTCTACATACCCTTCCGTTCCATTAACCCGAATTCTTTGCCCATCTTTAATAATCCTGGTAGCATTTTCCACACCTACTACTGTAGGGAGACCGTATTCCCTCGCAACTACAGCGCCATGTGTCATCATTCCGCCTACTTCCGTCACCAAACCTTTTATGGATACAAACACTGGTGTCCAACTAGGGTCTGTAAATGCAGTGACCAAAATATCGCCTTCCTCTAATTCGGCGTCCTCCATTCTGAAAATGACTCGTGCCCGCCCTTCAACGGTTCCAGATGAAGCAGGTATGCCAGCCAAAGCACCTTTCGGGATGTTACCGGTATCATATTCACCGAATACAACCTCGCCCTCGGACGTCATTATACGTGGCGGTGTCAACTTTTCAAAGACTTCGTACTCCTCTTTTCGTTTTGTTATGATGCTGAAATCCAGTTGGTTAGTACGAACGACCTCCCTGAATTCCTCAAAGGATAGATAATAGATATCCTCTTTCTCTAGGCTAACGCCCTTTTGCATGAGCTTGACAGCTTCTTGCATAATAGCCTGCTTGATGACCCAGTAATAACCGACCATTATATATTTCGGGTATTCCCGATATCCGACAAAATTGCGCAAGCGACTAATCATCTTTTTTGTTCTTTTAGCTTTTTGTTTTCCACCGGGCAGTTGTTCTAAACGATTTAAGAGGTCCTGTTCCTTCTGCTTTGCTTCCAATAAACCCTTTTCAAATATAGATTTATGAGCACCCGGCTCAAAGTTATTGATGTTGCTGAGAATCATGGGGATAAGGGCGGTCGGCTCTTCGCTAAAGCGGGACCTGGTGATGTCAATCTCACCGGAACAACGCATGCCATATTTCTCAAGATAAGCCTGTATGGATTTGCTGGCAGCATCGCCACCTACTAACTTGGCTAAGTCCTCAAAGAAATTCTTATTATTGGCATGTTTAAAATATTCTATCACTGCCGGATATTGCCGGACGACGTCTGCTACGTCCAACAGCGCCAGCCCCATTTCAGATGTAACGTTATTGGCTGCCGATTTAGAAAGAGAATCCGCTGCACTCTTTTCGCCCAGCCATTTTTCCATTTTCTTATTAATCCAACTCACTGCATATACCCCGACAAAAACCAAGGCCATGCCCTTATACATGTCCTCTTTTAATTGCTTTTGAGCTTCTATTATGAAGGTAAACAGTTCGTCTCCGGACAAGTTTGCAATCCTTTGTTGCATATCTCTAATGGACGACTCATTCTGGGACATAAGAGCTTGAACGGTTGCAGCATCATTGCTGCGGTATATCTTGATAAACTGAACAGGTAGATTCCATGAAAAATACCCGGAGCCCATACTAAAGGCTTTTTTCCCTCGCGATAGTGACTTCATAAAGTTGTCTCGCTTCATTAAGGCCTTGATAGCAGTATGCATGAGTGGGTCCATTTTACCCGCAGCCATGAGGACAATCCTTTTCCCCGAAGTCGTAGCCAAATCGTGTGCCAGGTCAATAAACAGCCTTCCACCGGCTTGAATTAAGGGAAAATCGTCAATCCCTAGCTGAAAAAACGATAATCCAAATGGTTTCATGGCATCAGTCATCATCTGTTGATGGCTGAAAGACATATACACATGGTTTTTCCCATCTTGTACATCCGGTATGGGGAATAGGGTGGTAATGGGACGACTCTGGACGATAAAGAATTTGTTTTCATACAAACACCATTCGATATCCTGCGGACGTCCGAAATAGCCCTCAATTTTTCTGCCCATTTGTTCAAGTTGTAAAATCTGTTCGTCTGACAACGTCTGCTTATTCTGGCATTCATCCTCGATTCTCTTCTCTTCTGTTCCGCCTTCCTTTAAGGCATAGATAGCCATTTTCTTAGCTGATATCTTCTTATCTACGATTATACCATCACGTACTTTATAGATATCTGGGTTTACCAATCCGGATACCAGGGCTTCACCGAGTCCAAAGCTTGCGTCGATGGATGTAACTTTTCTGTTGGAATTGATAGGGTCGGCAGTGAACAAAATTCCCGCTGCCTCCGGGAAAAGCATTTTCTGGATGACGACGGACAGCTGAACTTTACGATGACCAAAGTTGTTTTGAATGCGGTAAGTCACGGCACGATCGGTAAAAAGAGATGCCCAGCACTTGCTGATGTGTCTCAGAATTGCTTCCTTTCCGATGATGTTTAGATACGTATCCTGCTGTCCTGCAAAGGAGGCTGTTGGCAGGTCCTCCGCTGTAGCGCTGGAGCGTACGGCATAGGCATTATTATTACCCAGTTGGGCAAGAGAACTGGTAATCTCCTGATCGATGTCCTCCGGAATATCGATTTCCTCAATGACATTTCGGATTTTGGCGCTGATTTCACTAATACCTTTCCTATTGTCTGTTTTTAGAAGGGATAACTGGTCCAGTAGTGAATTGAACTCCTTGATATTTTCAATAATTGCTTTATACGCTTCGGTTGTAACACAAAAGCCCTCTGGCACTTGTATACCCTCAATTCTGGATAGTTCACCAAGATTGGCACCTTTGCCCCCGACCATCGCAAACTTTGTTTTATCAATTTCCTGAAAACCAAGTATATATGAATTCATGCATATACCTCCTTTCTGGTATGTCATTAATGGGGTGAGTCAATTGATCATGTGGAACTAAAGGTATTCTTCTTTGTAAAAATTCCTTTTAAACAGGTTCATATATTCATCAAATTCTTTTAATAAAGCATCGAGGTCAAACCCTGTTCCGCGAATTTTACTTAAATACCCATCGGTAAGCAAGGAAAGAATTCTTATAACCATCTTTGGTTCAATGTCATCTTTAAATTTAAAAGCATCAATTCCTTCGTACAACTTATTCCTCAAGTTTTCACCTTTATCATTTGCCAGCATGACTTTAATATCGTCTTGTACTTCCTCATTATTTTCAAAATACATACTCTTTAAAAAAGAAGGCATAGCAAGATGTTTCTCCATAATCGAAATTTCGATATCAGTCACAAGTTTAATTCTGTCAAAGAAATCAGTAACATTACTATCAAACTTTTCATTGATTGTATCCACAAAAATATCAAGACATAATTCAATCAAATATAAATACAAAGCTTTTTTCGTGCCAAAATAATGAAATATCAATGCTTTTGAAACACCAGCAGTAGTAGCAATATCACCTATAGAGGCTTTTTTGTAGCCGTTAGTGCCAAAACATATAAGGGCAGCATTGATAATTACATTTTGCTTCTCTAAGGGTAGACTTAAAAATTTTTCCATAGGAATCACCTCCTCGCCACATTATTAACCGAAGTGGTTAATTTAAGAATAACACAATTAACCGATTCGGTCAATAATCAGTGATAAAAAAAGCCGAGATTGATAGCGACACTAAAATCCGGCTATTTCGGGGGGTTAATATATTGCGATTTGGTGTGCGCTAAGAAAGAGTAATAGTATCTGGAATCAAAATTTTGATTCCAAATTTGGGCTAGTTATCCAATGGAAAGGCGCATTAGAAGCTAATAAAACGGATAATGCTTGAATTATTGTTTTTCAAATGTCCAGTATGCTCATAATCTTACCGACAAACTTAACCTCTTTTACTAATTTCATCTGTTATAAATGATTTTGAAATATACATTGCTTTTATCATGTTCTTGAAGCGGATGTGATGAGAGGTACCCACCGCAAATTTTAGCTGTACTTTTTCACATTTGCTGATAACTGAAGATACAGGTCGCAGTGCTTCTATCAATTCTTCTTTTGAATATTTGCCAATAACATTTTCATCTGTTATCAATGATTTTGAAATATTCAATGCTTTTATCCTGTTCTTAAGGAGTGAGTGCTGAGAGGTGCCCTCCACAAATTTTGGCTGTGCTTTTTCACATCTACTGATAACTGAAGAAACAATTTGTAGAGCTTCCTCTAATTCTTCACTTGTATATTTGTCCATAGTATTTTCACCTTGAATTCTGGTTTATTGCTCTGTTAAATTATAAATACCCATCACTTGAATAAATTCTGAGTAGTTTCGCATTTTTAGCCTAACGGGATGGATTTTGTGAAGTTCAGCCTGTCCATTGTACCTGCACAAAATAGTAAGAATGCGACTTAGCCAAACTATTTCTTTTGTCTTATTTCATCTATTAATTTACTAAGATTTTCGGTTGCTTGTTTATCCTCTGGATTTAAAGATAATTTAAATAGGGCATCATATATTAATTCTGATTTTTGTACAATA
>JARLHW010000118.1 GCA_031292075.1 Desulfosporosinus sp. | reverse complement strand
TTAATTGTGAAATGGAGGAGAAGGACGAAGAAGGACGACCCTAGGTCATAATATACGGCCTACAAGGAACATAGTCCTATAATGAGCCTTCAGTGTCCTTGTCACGAATATGTCATTGGTACGATTATCGTATGTTGACCATAATGACCCACCCCCACTTAGGGTACCCACACCCCCAGTTCGGGGAGGTTGCACATATAGGGCCTTTTAGGTCTCTGAGTACTTGGTGCGGCATAATGGATTCTGAGGGCTATGATGCGACCCACAGCAACTTCCCAGATAACAAATGTACTATGTAATATATTTTCGGTGAACGGATAAATGTACAGTAGCTTTCTGTGGCCAGGGACAACAACAGCAGCACAGAATCAATACAGAATATGTAACACAGAATTAGGAGATTAAACCTTCATGTTACCTTCAGCATCCATTACTCCCTTCTCCTTGAGATATCTGACCATTCTCTCATTCTGATCGAGAGCGTTTATGGCATCTTCTAGTCTACAGTGCTTAGCCTCCAGAGCAGCTTCTGCTTGCTTCAGACGTGAAATGTTCACATTATCGTTATCACGCTCTCTTCTGACTCGAACAAGCTCAGCTTTATGCATTCTTGGCCTGGCGCACTTCTTAAGTATCATGTGGGCTCTGCCCCTCCTAGCTATAGCAAGTTAGCATAGAGGAATCACTAGAACAGAGGTTGGTAGTTCTCAAGCTCTCAGCAAAGCTAGGAAGAACGCTCACAGTTTTGTGAGTTCTCTCAACGAACTTAGCCTGTCGCCTAGCTATAGCTGCTTTGACAAATGCATCAAATTCCGTCAGTACTAGAGTTCTGAGGATCTATTGTAGATAGCCTGAGGTCATATTTACATCGAGAATGAAGCCTCGTGGAACTTTAACGATGGGTCTCTGGTTAGGTAAGTACTCATTAACAGGCACCCGAGATCCAAACTGCTTCATGAAGTCTTCAACACCGAGTCCAGGGAATTGAGGAACGTATGCCCTCTTAATCTGATCTTGCGTGAAATACTAAGAAGTTCGTGCAACGGCTCACCTTCTTCTCTCCAATCATGATCTGTCGCAGGAAGAAGGTGTCAATAGTCTTCACTGGAGGAAGGTATACATTGGCTAAGCACCGGATTATGCGAGAGCCAAGGACAGGCCCACATGAAGGAGATACATTCAGAGGCAAGGAAGTAGTATAATTCCACCTTGGTCTTACAGATGAGGCCTATACGATCACACGTTGTTTCGAATAAATCGCTGTTGTTCACCGTCTGCATCGAGGTCTTTCTCTATCAATTACGCTCTGTCTCCCTAATAACATGCAAGAATATACGGTCCCAGCACTAGGAACTCTAATAATATTGGATGGAGCAGACTCAGTCCTAACGAGTTTTAACCTCGAGGATTGGCACAAATAGGAATCCCCATGGTAAATCCGATAGCACAAATACGAAAAGGCGAGTAGCTCGTACAATAACCATTAAGGATGAACTATAGAGAGAGTGAGCCGATAGACCAGACCCTCGAGCTGATCTACGAGTTCAATCAGGAAGTGAAGTCTGGGAACGTCTATTATATGAGAAAGCGCGTTCACACGACTCGAACGATCTTCTTTGACAACGAACATGAGAGCCCTATACCGTTCAGAGGGTCCGCTTATGGATGGTGTACTATCTCTTCTGAGATGGCTGAACTGCTTCAGACGTCTCGTTCAGATGCTCAGGTAATAAGCTTCGGAGCTGAGGAAGAGAAGACAGCCATGACTGAGGAGGACAGCGCTGCAGAATTCACGACTAGTATGAAAGAGCACATCGCGTCCCTATCCAGAATATACCTCGATATGCACAGAAGATTGACTGGCACATATAGACCTGATGCCTCAGCAAGAGTCGAGGAGAGATTGACATCATTAAAGGTAGCATTGGACGAAGAGCGACTTGATATTCTGAATCTGGATTCAGTGATTGACTACCTGAAGAAGGAGATCAAGATAGCCAAGTCTGGGAAGAAGCCCAAATCTCCTCCCCTCACGTATGAGCAGAAGAGGGCCAAGCTGATCCAGAAGGTTATACAACTCAGAGGCGAAGGCATACACTCCGTCAAGGACATCTGCACTCTATGTGATATATCAGTCAGGACTTATTACACACTCTGCAGGAGAGAAGATAGGCACGAATGGCCTTATATTCGTCCAAGAGGTAGGCAATTCAACGAGAACAGCTTACGACCACCTGAGAAGGAATGCATCAAATATATGGCCGATCTGCCTCAGAGGAGCTATACTGTGCCTAAAATGTGCATTGAACTTAGCCAGAGGTTCAATCGTCCTATATCATACAAGAAGGTCTACACATATCTGACTAAAGTCCTTCAATATTCTTACAAGCGCAATCGCTACAAAGGGAAAGCTGCATGCGAATCTGGGCAGCCTATCGTCAAGCACAAAGTATGCATGGCGCTCTTAGGGTTCATGCAGCACGGGAAGAACATAATCTATCTGGATGAATCAGGATTTGGACTGGACACACATGCAGAATACGGTTATGCTAGGAGAGGAATGCGGTCATTCAGGGTCGGAAACCTCAAGTCTCAGAGACTCAATTTGATCATGGCGATAACTAATAAGAATGTGTTTGCCTACCAAATACGGAAGGGATCGCACAACGAGCACTCATTCATCTCATTCATATTGGACATTACACGCAAGCTCTATGAGGTTGATTCACATCAGATCTCCAATACCGTGCTGTTCTTGGACAATGCACGCTTCCACAGGAGTACACTCGCTATGAAGCTTCTGCGCCTCCTTCCATTCACTACCATATTCAATGCTCCATTCTGGTCTGAGCTGAACCCAATAGAGATGGTATTTGGGATCATCAAGAGAAGGATCAAGGCAATCCAGTACATGAACATGTAATCCGTGAGCATTAATGAGCGATATAGTGACTCTCTAGTCAGTGCAATGCATAATGCAATCAATTCAGTTGAGGGAAGTATCCTATTCAGGTGTCAGATGCACACTCTCAGCTACATTGAGAAGGGTATACGCGGATCTCAGAGGTATTTGTAATTAAAATTTAACTGTAATATGCAAGAGAAACTGGACTGGGCACAACATGAGCTCAACGATATACCTTATACTTGGCGAAATCAGTCTTGTCGAGTAAGAACGGCGGCATTGCTTACAAGTCCGTTGTCATACCATCCCCGTGGGCAATCTTAGAGTACGCTTCACCTTGAACATCGGTCATTGGCGTTAGAATTGAGACGCGATTCCTGCTCGGGCCCAAAGCAACGCCGTCGATCACGAAATAGTTATAGCTCTTCGCTAACGCTTTTAATGGTCCGTCCGCGTAGACGCTACGAACATCATTCGTCTCGATGTTCCTGACTTTGTAGAGCGACTTCCTGGTGTTGGGTCCCCTAGCCATTATATACCATTTGGAGTGTTCAGGAAGGGCGCGGACAGGAACCATATCCGGTGGGATCCTCCTATCCCTTGCTTCCTTGATAACCTTGAGTAGCTTCCGCACGTACTGCCTTAGCTCTGTCAATCTACTTTCGTCCCGCTCGCCCCACGAAAAGGCTTGCTTATCATGGGCTAAAGGCTCGAACTTTGTTCCTTTGTCGTAACTGAACACGACCCACGACGCTTTGATGCTTTCATCACAGTTCAACTGAATGCCCCCGTCATATGCTCGAACGTCCCCCCTATGTATTCGAATGATACAGCCCGGCTCTATCCGTGTGTGCAACGATGGGCTGTTCTTGAAATACATCGTAAGAGGTACGTAATCGCAGCGGCCACATCCGGGATAGATCGTGTCATCAATTAGCTTAGTGTTTATGTGCCAACGCGGATTGGGTTCGTTGCATACGGAAGCGTCAGACACAACATCATACACTATACCCCACACGTTCACTCGCTTATCATCATGCTTAAGCTCTCCTAGCTTCTTGTATGTGTATTGGTTGAAGCTATACACTAGCTCGTTCGGAGGTTTCGGTTGAAACCTCGTCTTCAAGACGCGCTTGGAAACTCTATTGACTGCTGATTCCCTGTGTCGCCGGCTCGCGCGTATACGCTTGCTTGGCCGGACACTCGACGGTTGAGCAGGGAACAACCCAGTCGGCTTGTCGTTCGTAGTCACGCTCACCTCTCCGCCTTCCCTTTGATTAGCACTCGCAAGAACTGGCGACGGCTCAATCATGACGGGCGCACCGGTGCCGTGAACAACTCGTAAATTATCGGATCGTGTTGTGATCCTGTTCTTTGAAGTAGCCTTCTTGAGTAGCTCCTCGTGTCGCAGCTTGCTTTGTAGGTAGTCTTCATCATCACTGCGCTTCATAGGTTCTGTAGGCTTAAATGCTCTAACCCTCTCTCGTAATCGATAGAGAAAGTAATCAGACGAGCTTGTTGCTTGCTTCCGCTGGCCGATGGCATAAATATTCTCATCATCGCGCCGACTCGAAGGAAAAGACATTTAATATTATACATTTCTCACGAGTAAAGGCTTTGTTGATTTCCAGCGACGTTTTCGTGCATCCGGTGCATTTCTCACGAGTAAAGGGGTTTGTTGATTCCCAGCGACGTTTTCGTGCATCCGATGCATTTCTCACGAGTAAAGGGGTTTATTGATTTCCAGCGACGTTTTCGTGCATCCGATGCATTTCTCACGAGTAAAGGGGTTTATTGATTCCCAGCGACGTTCCCGTGCATCCGGCGTGAAATTCTCTCCGGCGCAGAGGGGGTTTGTTGATTTCCAGCGTCGTTTTCGTGCATCCGGTGCATTTCTCACGAGTAAAGGGTTTTGTCGATTTCCAGCGATGTTTTCGTGCGCCCAGCGCGAGACTCGCAACGGGGTTTTGGGGTTTTGGGGTTTTGGGGTTTTGGGGTTTTGGGGTTATAATGATACGCCACCACATCGAGTCATTGTGGTTATTTGCCGTTGCTT
>JARLHW010000117.1 GCA_031292075.1 Desulfosporosinus sp. | reverse complement strand
TGTCCGGACAAAACGCCGGGAACGTAAGAATATTGAAAGTGGAATTGCCCACATCAAATCCACGTTTAACAATACCATGGTAACCATCACGGATACCCATGGAAACGCACTTTCCTGGTCCAGTGCAGGCTCTCTCGGCTTTAAGGGTTCTCGCAAAAGTACTCCTTTTGCAGCCCAAATGGCCGCGGAAACTTGTGCTAAAGTGGCGATGGAACATGGCTTAAAAGATGTTGAATGTTTCGTAAAAGGACCTGGGGCTGGACGTGAAGCCGCTATTCGCGCACTTCAAGCAGCAGGTTTGGAAGTCAATCTAATTAAAGACGTGACACCGATTCCACACAATGGCTGTCGGCCACCGAAACGCAGAAGGGTATAGGAGGTGTGTAATCATGGCTAGATATACTGGTCCAGTCTGTCGCTTATGTCGTCGTGAGGGAATGAAGTTGTTCCTCAAAGGGGAGCGTTGCTATACAGGAAAGTGCGCGATTGACCGTCGTGCCTATGCTCCTGGACAACATGGGCAAGCTCGTGCGAAAAAGCCCACTGAATATGGTCTTCAGTTACGAGAAAAACAAAAAGCACGCCGAATGTACGGTGTTATGGAAAAACAATTCCGTCACTATTTTGACGAAGCAGCTCGTCGCAAAGGGGTAACCGGTGAAAACCTGCTCACTCTATTAGAACGTCGACTAGACAACGTCATTTTCCACCTGGGTTTCGCCTCATCTCGTCCGGAAGCTCGTCAACTTGTAAACCACGGTCACTTTACCGTCAATGGTAAGAAGGTTGATATTGCTTCTTATTCTGTACGTGCTGGAGAAGTTATTGCTGTTAAAGAAGGCAGCAAAAGCTCACCCCGTATGAAACAACTTCTAGAAAATCTGGGCTCTCGTACTGTTCCCGGATGGATAAGTTTGGACGCGAATACCGCTGCTGGAACTATTGTCTCACTACCTACTCGTGAAGATATTCAACTGCCCATCCAAGAACACCTCATCGTGGAGAAATACTCCCGTTAATGTTGACGTTCTGCTCAAGTGGGTCGGCTGGTTTGTTTATCAAGTTCTCGAGAAAGAAGGTGCCTACCGATGTTAGAAATCGAGAAGCCAAGAATCGAGTGTATCGAGCGTTCTGAAGACGACTCCTATGCAAAATTCGTCGTTGAGCCTCTTGAAAGGGGATATGGGATTACCTTAG
>JARLHW010000116.1 GCA_031292075.1 Desulfosporosinus sp. | reverse complement strand
GGCAGAGCAGTTTCAAATTATCCCAACCGTAGCACTTGTCAGGATTAGCTTTTACATCACTCGCAGTAATCGGTTTGATGTGGTGGACGATCTGTCCGAGTTCTTTACAATCTTCGCATAGTCCAAATTTGGCATTAAAAAACGCATCGCGGCATTTCTTCCACTGCTTCGACGCATAGAACGTTCTAAGTATTCCTGTGCTCAAGGCATCCCAGCCACCTTTCGAGGAAAAAAGAACGACTCTCCTCCTTCAACAGGAAAGTCGCTCTCTTCATTCTGTAGTATGGAATACGGTCTGGCTTGCGACCCGGCTGAAGCGTTCGGGACCAGCCTTAATTCCCGAAGCCACACAGGGCAACGTCGCGCTGCTCGTGCCGCGATGCTTACTCCGACTCTGGATCAGATACCCGCACCGCTTCCTCCAAGATCGCGGTATCGAATCCAGCCGCGAGGTATCCCGCATAGATCCCCTCGTAATAATGGCGCTCCGGTATGCCCAGGGGAATCACACGCTTCATAACGTAGGCCATGGCTTTGACGGGCTTGCCTTCCATATCCACCCGGAAGAATGCCTTGCCATAAAAGGTCGGGAATCCTTCATAGTTATCCAGCCGATACTCAGCGAGGTCGTCTAACTCCCACACCAAGACCGGAGTGTTCTTTTTTGGGTTCTTCCGAATGGTGGCGTAGGCATCGCCTTTTACACCTTGAAAAATAAGTTCGTACCCCTCAAGTATGGCGGTACCAATAACCTTCGCGGTCGGGCAGCGCACCGACATTTGGTATAAATTCATGTTGCTTCCGTAAGCCAGATAGAAATTCCCCATGTTTATGTGCCTCCTCTTAGTTGGGTGAGGCGAGCCACCGCCCGCCTCCGGTCTATGTTCTTCTTTAAGCTGCTGAGGTTTCCCTCCAAGCGATGTCGCCTTTAAGGTTTGCCAAAAGGTGCATGCGAGCTGTTTTGAATTCTTCCCCTATCATCCCAAGGCGTAGGAGCCAGGTGCGGAAGGTGTATTTTTGGTTGGTCGTTTCGGTTTTGCGGCTGCTGGCGCTTTTCTGTGTCAAGGCTTGGTGGCTCATCGCCAAGGCGAATTGTATATAGGCCTTTATTTTTCCTGCGTGGGTCGTGCCATTGAACGCTCTGAATTCTATCGTCCCGATCCGGAAAATGCTGTGGTAGTTTAGGAGGTGGTATCGGCTGCTATTATAGTGGTTGGTGCGATTCTCGCTGGTGTAGGGTGCGTACCAAAGGTCGGCTAGTCCGGTTAAGGTATCTGGCTTTTTTGCGTTCAAGGCGGCTATAAAGTTTTCGTCAGCCCTTTTGCAGTATCCTTGGCGGCTGCTCCTTATCGCGAGGGCTTCGTAAATCAAGTCCTCTTTGCTTGCGACCAAGTTTGCGAGGTTCCTCAGTGTTTTCGGTGTGTGCTGGCCCATCCCTATGTGTATGTGAATCCCGCAGCTTGAGTTTGCCTTAGCTCCAGCTTTCCGAAGGAGGCGGGTTATTTCCTGCACTGTTTCGATGTCCTCGTATTGGCATATTGGGCTGACCAGTTCCACCCTGTGGGCGGGGGTCGCTGGTCCGGTTCTGCACTCCTGCCTTATGCTTGAGTCGCTCATCAGTTTCCAAACCCTGTCGCTATTATCCTTAACCCAATATGCGTCATAGGCTCCACCAGCATATTTGGCCTGTGTTCCGAAGTAGTCTGCGACGGTGTTGGCGGCTTCTTCCCTTGTTAGGCCCGTGAGTTCGATCTCGATTCCAAAGGTTTGTGTTTTCATGTTGCTGCGCCTCCTGTTCGTTTCGCCTTCTGTTTGGCGTACACCATTAATCACTCTGTTCGGGATTAATAGCAAGTCATTTTCGAACAGGAGGGAAAGGCCATCCTAAGGTTCTGAAGCCGCATGGTTGCTAGGTTTTTTACTCGCGGAGGTTGATCATTAAGTCGCTTCTATAGCTCGGCGAAGGTGGGCACAATCATTAGTTACTTCAAGTTTAGAAGGTACTCCACTTGGGTCTTTTTCTAAAATCCTGGGTCTTTTTTACTCAAAAATTGCCACCGGATTTTACGGAGGTTGGCTACACGGCAGACAAAGTTTCGTCAAAATATTGACTAGGGGGGGGGTGTAGTAGTTACTTCCATCGCTACATTTAGATTATTCAAAAAAGCAAACTCTCCAAAATAATGTAACGCAGCACGGTCATAGGCTCCACTTGCATCAATTAGATTAGAAAAGTGTCCCAAATGGATCAATCGGCCATCAACCCTTATGCGTGCCCTAAATTTATTGATCCGTGCATCATAATTCACACCTTTTACACCTGTGCTACTATTTTTCTGAAGTCCTACATTTCTGGCATTTTCCTTGTTTGTTGCAAATCGTAGATTAGACCTTCGATTATCACATTTATTTCGATTTATGTGGTCAACCTGGAGATAGTCAGGCACTTCCATCAGTAAGCGATGTAACCTCGTCGTTTTACCGTCTCTACGTGTTACTGCATACCCATCGATATTTTTATACCAAGTGTATAACTTTACCTTCTCGTAATCCTCTACGTCTATAAGAAACTCAGTTCTATCTGGAAATACTCCTATAACATGACTCCCATCTTCGGCAATTCTATAAGTGTTAGGCATTAATACTTCACCTTTCTTACAAATATAAAAAAAAGAGTATTTAAACATCTCACTCGCTTAATGCCCCACTCTTAATTACCAACAAAAAAGGAACCTCTCGCGAAGTTCCTCGTCAAATATCTTCTGTTTGTTACCTAGTCAGGGCCTTTACCTTAACCGCAATTTCCTGCGCCATCTGTTCGTTGTAACAATCCACTCGCTTTTGGATAAAGAACAATTCAATCAGAGCTATGATTCCCGGTATAAACGTCCAACTAAACAAAGTGTAAACAAGGCCCAAACCGATCTGACCCATATAATATCGATGCGCACCCACTCCGCCTAAAAATAACGTTAAGAACAACGCGGTGGTTCTGTTCTTTCGCACTTTGTATAATTCCGACTGAAATAACAGTCGTTGCGAGTCCGTCATGTCTCTCTGCAGCATTAATTCATCCAAGTCAATTGTTCTGGCCATCGTTTTATCCTCAGGCAGTTCCATACCCATTTCCCGTCTGAAATTTCTTTGCACCTCGTTCATTCGCCAACACTCCCTTCTATAGGAGCCTCTGGAGTGCAGGGTTTGCGTTTCGCTTCGGCGGCCTGTTTGGCTTCGGGTGTCCGAAAGGCAGAGTTGCCATCCAATTTGCTAAGGAGAATCTTGCGCTCGATTTTGTATTCCTTACCGATAAAGCCTAACTTGAGTAGGAAGCAGCGCATTGAGTAACACTCGTTAGGAGTTTCCTTTTGCTTGATCGAACTGAACTTTTGTTGCTTCGCCTGTTCGCTTAGTTTTTGACATAAGGTAGCAAATGAAAGTACCTCGTCGGCATCCAAGCTAGCGTTAAAAAAACTGAAGCTAACAATCCGATCGGCCAAGTCAAACTCCAACTCGCTCTCGCCTTCAATCTTCCCTGCGTCGATCGCCTCGTTAATGACTTCTGCAAACTCTTCTAACGTGTCAATGGGTACAGCGTTGATAGCCTTGACAAGACCTGCCGGAACTATATTCGTCACCCAACCGAGTGCCTTTTGAATCAGACTTTGCTTCGTCCAAATTAAGTTGACCACGTTACGCAGTGTGTTGCCAGTATGGCCTTCTATGGAGAGCGTTACTGCTCCATTGCCTTCTGCGGTTGCTCCGGCTGTTTTCAATGTGTCCAATACCGTCCGCAAGGACTCGTTTTGTATCTTCGGCGTTGTGACAATGCCTTCCCTGTCGATCACCCAACCCGCGATGTGATATCCGAAGCTTGGAGCGCCCGCGTAACTTACCTCCCCGCTAAGAGCCTCAGCGATGATGCTCGCTATCTGCTTCCGTTCAATTCCTATGACATTGAATGAATAAACAAAACTGTCATTGCTCATGGTTTGTACCTACCTTTCTTTTTGGTAGATACATTCATCACTCTAACCAGCCAAGGAGTCAAGTGTTACCTGAACATCTTGATAAGG
>JARLHW010000001.1 GCA_031292075.1 Desulfosporosinus sp. | reverse complement strand
TTGGCCCGAAGCGGCCGGTCAACACTGCAAACTCCATTCAAATCTCCGGCCATAGCCTTTCGGAGCATGCTCCTCTGAAAGGAGAGTTGGCAATTTCTCGCATCAATCGGTTCCACTTCATGTATACTTCACGCTTGGAAGTGCCTGCGATGAGTCATCGTTGGAGGATGAACGACATGGAATTGCGACCGCTGTGTCTATTCCGAACAGATATGGATATCGCTCAAAATATTCCTCCACGATCACGCAGCATTGTCGATCTGAGAAAAGGCACAGAAATTGCCATTATTGACGACGAACCATTTGCAGCAGAAGTAAATCTTCGTAATCATGGGTACAACATCAAGCAGATCGGAGACATAAAGAACATAAATGAAGTATCGCCTTACCGCATTGTCTTGTGTGATTTGATGGGAGTTGGTAAGCATTTTGATGTCAACAAGCAGGGGGCAACATTAATTCGTGAAATTAAGAATCAATTTCCGTCAATTTTCGTTGTTGCCTATACGGGTAACGCGTTGAACTCGACAATATCTAGATCAGCTAAAGAATATTCAGACAAAATACTTCGAAAAGACGCAAACATATCCGAGTGGAGCGAGGTTCTGGATGGACTAATTAACGAATCAACTGATCCGACTATTATTTGGAGAAGGATGAAATCAGCGCTGATCAACAGAGGGATAGATGTAAAATCTCTTCTGGTGCTCGAAGACAAATTTGTGAGGGATATACTGCACAAAGACTCCGCAGGATCGTCCTACATGCGTGCTATACAAAATCCGCGACTATCAAGCGACCTGAGGGCGATAGCTCAGAGTCTTGTTGCCTCCGCAATATTTAAGTTACTGGTCGGATAACATGCTGGCTTTCCCTACTTTGGTCAAACATACAGACGGTACTCATACTTGGAGCTTGGATGCTCTGCAGCCTCTTCCGCCTGAGTTGGTCGACAAGAAGAGGATGCAAGATTACCTTGAAATTCGTCGCCAAGGATGGACGATGCATGAGTATGGGTACAGAAATTACGCGGTTCAAGCAGATAGTGGGGACTTATTTATCTTTCCAGCAATAATAATAGATGGCGATAGAACGTTTGCAAAGAAATTTGACGATAAACGTCCGTCGTACGCCGTTATAGCAATCGAAAGATATGGACGGCAGCTTCTGGAGTTCTATGATGAACAGCGAAAGAAAATTGAATCTGAATTTAATGTACTTGTTCATGACCTGCGACGCCTGTCGGGCGCGATTTATCACGCAGCTCAGGAGGCAAGTGATACGTTGGAGCCGCTTGAATATATGGATCAGCGCATTCGAGATGCACGAAATAGGGTAGAAAATATCATTGGCGCTCAAGCGGTTCTGAAAATCAGAACTGATATATTGGATTACTCTGGTGCCCCAAGTTTCTTTGAGGAAAACACGGGGATTCCAGTATACAGAAAGTTTGACAAGGTCATAAAATCAATGGCTGCATTTGCAGCAAAAAAGCGCATTGAGATTCGCAAGAGTGGATCTTCTTTTAGAGAATCCTATGGGCCAAACGCATTTGAAGTAATTGCGTATGTTTTGCTTGATAATGCGATTAAGTACTCTCCGTACAATAATGATATATTGGTGAAATTTTGCGAAGTTAATAATGAGCTAAGGATCACCGTAGAATCGGTTGGCCCTACTATAGGTTTGGACGAACTTAATGATGTCTTTGAGCGGGGCTTCCGAGGGGCAAAAGCAAAAACTTTCGGCGTGCCGGGCTCTGGGCTCGGCCTTTACCTGGCAAAGAAGTTGGTGGGCCAATTTAGTGGGACTATCGCTGTTGAGTCTGCTAACTCATACCAAATTGACGCGATAGAAATGTCTGATATACGTTTTACAATTAAGCTGCCACTAATTCAATCATGAGTATAGCTTTAGCTGGCCCTGATCTGACTAGCTCGTCTCAGCTGTCGTCCGCTTATGGCGC
>JARLHW010000115.1 GCA_031292075.1 Desulfosporosinus sp. | reverse complement strand
TCTAATCCTGACTTTACCGACATGCTGTTGTCCCCCAGAGGCTTTCGCATGAAGTTAGTCGGTTGTCTTACATCGCACCGCAGGAGCGATGATTTCTAAAAAATATATATGAAACGCACAACGTGCGCACAGGAAATGAAGGAGAGATGTGGAAGTGTTGAATGGGAATAATTCGAGGGGATTCTGAAGTCCTCTGATGGATGAAAAGCTGCTTTTTATGCCTTAGCGTGATAGATTAAGATACTGAAGCTGTTTACCTAACTTTGGACAATTACATAGCACAAAACTGCGAGGGCTAACGAAAATGCGATGTGGATTGTTTTAATCTCCCGCCTAATTTATATGACATTTAAGTAAAATTCAGTTGGAATTATAAGCTATACTCCTAAATCTTGTCGTTGGAAATTTTTGCTGTGAAAAATTACCTCGGCCAAAAGGGAGCAAGTAAACAAGTATATGATGGACATAAACAGCCAGATCGTTCTTTGACGGTTTGGCTGCTTTGTTTTTTTCAGTTCGGAAGCAGTCCAATGAAATATAGCAAACAGATGGCTTGATCGACATATAACTCAATATCGAGCATAGATGTAAAACAATACCGACATTTAAAGAGTTTAAACATATCTAAGAAAGGAAGGTTGTGGAACGACCTAACATTTAAATTATGGATATTACGTTCAAAATGTTACCTTTCGTAACCGATATAATATTACCAATATATATTGGTTACTACATCCAGAGGTGGAAAAAGCTTAACCAAAATATATTTGATCAAATGATAATTTTGAACTTGTTTGTGTTATCTACCTTTTTAAATGTTTTAAGCTTTTGGAAAATCGAGCTAAAGCCAGATTTGATATGGATACCATTGTTAGGTTTATTGATGCATATTGTTCCAGGTATTTTTGCCTACTTCACTGTAAATTCAACATATAAAAATCCCCTAGAACAAGGAAGTTATATTCTGTCTACATTGTTATCTAATATGGGAGTAATTGGAGCAATCTCTGTTTATATTTTGTTCAAAGAGAAAGGATACGCACTTTCACAATTGGTAATGCTCCCGTCAAATTTGATTCTTTATATGTTTTGCTTCCCAATGGCGCAATACTATTATCAAGCCAGTAAGAATAGAGTAGCACGAGTATCTCTAAAAGATGTTTTATTTAGTCCAAAACAAGTTCCGGTTTTAGGAATTGTTATAGGGCTGATTCTCAATGTTATTAAGATTCATCGTTTGTTGTTTTTGGGGAATATTTTTAACTTCACAATTCATATTAGATCATGGTTGTATATGATTCCCATTGGGCATTCAATTAATTTCTATCAAATGAGAGAATATTGGAACAATACTTGGAAGCTACTTGCAATTAAATTTTTAGCGACTCCAATTGTTGTGTATCTTATCGCTAGAAGAGTGATATCCGACCCTGAAGTCTTAAAAACAATGCTAATCCTTTCTTGTGCACCGACTGCAATAAACGCGGTAGTTACGGCAAAAATACATAAATTAAATGTTAATCTGGCTATGGCCGCTTTTATTTCGACTACTATTTTTTATTTAATTATAGTTTACCCTGGTTTACTTCTTATAGTCCATTAAAGTTTTAGTCAACCTTGGACTGTTCTCTCTATTAAGATATACCCCTAAGAGCCGAGGCCATTTTTCGATACATCGGACACCATTAGTATGCCATTTGGAAAATCCCCTCCTACGTTGATTTCAATGTCAAGAAAGCAATTGTTCAGCCAGGGTAGGTGTGGCGTAAATTCGGGAGACTGCTAGCACGAATCCCAGCCCGGAGACTCTTGATAACAGAATATACCTAGACCCTAAATGTACAGAGGGCCATGCATAGCCCCCTGTCATCCGGTCAAGTGCGAGGTATTCTATTATCAGTTTACAGAGAGCGATCTTCAATCAGGCAAAAATTGCTCTAGGTTGAAACAAAATACCCAATTGTTGATGCTTTCAGTCGTTTCAGAGATTATTTAACAGGAACTTAATCGTAGGTCAATATTGCCTTTACAAAGTAGGTCTAAAATGGATAAGGAGTTGAGTGAATCAAGAGGTGGGTTAAGCAACAAATCGGAGAACAAATAAAGTTTCAGAAAGGGGATATACCTTAAGCCGAACTGGGAATTTTAGAGAGAAAAGGGCATTTTGGCTTTCGTTAGAATATTAGGTTTACTCAGTAGTTAATGAGTGAGCAAAATTTTTCTGTGCTATTATTGTATCTATCTGAAATGGGGAGGAATATCGATGAAGAAAAGAATATTAATTACAACACTTAGTATTGCAACAACAATGAGCTTATTGTTTAGCCCAAGTTTATATGCCTACGCTGCAAGTGGACAAGCTAATGTAGTCCCAGCTTTAAGTGGTTTTTCAACTAATGTGTTTGCACAAGGGACATCATCTGTTCTTAAACCAGACGATATAACTACGATGGGTGGAAATATCTTCATAGGTTTTCAAAATGGAATAGGTTCCGATGGAACAGCTGCTTCGACCGGGGAAACCCAGAGTACAATTCAGGAGTATGACCAACAAGGAAATGTAATCATTAGTTGGAAGATCACTGGTAAGTGTGACGGGCTTTCAGCAGATGTTGCCAATAACCGCTTGATAGCAACTGTAAATGAAGACGGAAATTCAAGCATGTATGTTATCACACCTTCAGCAGCTCAAACACAGCAGGTTCAGCATATCGCCTTCAAAGCAGCAGCAGGACAGACTTTACCAGCTGGAGGAACAGACAGTATAGCCTTTCAAAGTGGCAATATCTACATATCAGCTTCAGCACCTACTGCAGATAGTAAAGGGAATTTCACGACAGCAGCATTATTTCAAGCAGTAATAAATGCTGATAACACAGCAACCTTAACACCCGTACTCATGGATAATGCTACAGCTAATGATGCAACTCCAGGGGCAGCGGCAGGAGCGACCGTAAAACTTAATCTATCGGATCCGGATTCGAACAATATAGTGCCTGCTGAAAGTACAAATTATGCAGGGCAAGTGGTACTTGATTCCCAAGGGGATTCGAAGCTTATCTTTATAAACAATATTGGAACGGCAAATCAGGTAAATACTTGTCTACCGATTGGGAATCAAATAAATGATATCGAATGGGCAACAAGTACTCAGGGAACTTTATATGTTACAGATAATGCGGATAACAAGATCTATGCAATCACTGGTAATTTTACTAAAGGTACAGCTTTTGTTGCTTCGCCCGGAGATTCTGGAGTAGCTGGTTTTGTAGGAACCATAGATTTATCCTCTGGAACAATTAAGCCTTTTGTATCGGGTATGAAGAGTCCCGCCGGATTATTATTTTTACCATCAACTACCCCAGCTCCAGCTGCACCTCCCTTAACTGGTGTAATTCCTACAGTAAGTGGATATACAAGCAGTCTTTTTGCTACAACAGTCTCACCTACCACAAAACCTGATGATATTACGACAATGAATGGTAATATTTTTGTAGGAAATCAAAACGGAGTTGGTTCAGATGGTACTGCTTCAAGTACTGGTGTATTAAACAGCACTGTGGAAGAATACGATGCAACAGGAAACCAAATTGCTAGCTGGAGCATCGCTGGGAAATGTGACGGTCTTACAGCAGACCCAGCAAATAATCGTTTAATCGCAACTTTAAATGAAGATGGAAATTCAAGTATGGATATTATCACACCATCAGCAGCAGCTCCAAACCAAGTTCAACTTTTAACCTATAAAGCTGCAGCAGGTCAAACATTGCCAGCAGGTGGAACGGACAGTATAGCAATTCAAAATGGTAATATCTACATTTCAGCCTCAGCACCTACTGCAGATAGTAAAGGGAATTTCACCACGGCAGCACTATTTCAAGCAGTAATAAATGCTGATAATACAGCAACCTTAACACCCGTACTCATGGATAATGCTACCGCTAATGATGCGACTCCAGGGGCAGCGGCAGGAGCGACCGTAAAACTTAATCTATCGGATCCGGATTCGAACAATATAGTGCCTGCTGAAAGTACAAACTATGCAGGGCAAGTGGTACTTGATTCCCAAGGGGATTCGAAGCTTATCTTTATAAACAATATTGGAACAGCAAATCAGGTAAATACTTGTCTACCGATTGGAAATCAAATTAATGATATCGAATGGGCAACAAGCACTCAGGGAACTTTATATGTTACAGATAATGCGGATAATAAGATTTATGCAATTACTGGTAATTTCACTAAAGGTACAGCTTTTGTTGCTTCTCCAGGAGACTCTGGAGTAGCTGGTTTTGTAGGAACCATAGATTTATCATCTGGAATAATTAAGCCAATTGCTTTTGGAATGAGGAGTCCCGCCGGATTATTATTTGTGCCTCAGACCAAACCTGTAGTGACAGTCATAAAGGGATCTGTTGATGAGAATATTCTACGTCAACAGTATGGAGATAAAATCTCGATAGTATATGGGAGCCAAAATCAATTCATAGGTAATGATAGAATTAGCACAAATAATCAATTTCAGAATTATCTAAGTCCGTTTGGACTTAAAGCTAATAATATTGGAAGTTTGTGGAGCGTAACAGGCTCTGGGGTTCATTAAAATACTCAAACAAAATATGTAGTTGTCAAAGCTATCTTGCCAATTCCTGCTGTCAGCTATTCCGCTCCTGTTACTAATTAGGCGTTAATGAAGTAAAATTCCTAATGGTAGAGTCTAATTCAGACCTATCAAACAAAGACTAATTATTGGAGAGATAAATAGCGAGTATTTATGAGCCGATTAGTGTAAACTAATCGGCTCTACTCTTTACAAGCTTCAATAACTGAAGAACCGGAGGTTAAGTAACTTGAACGTTTTCACCCTTTTTACATAATATTAAATATCTATACTAAGTGGAAAGGTGTCTTATAAAATGCCACACTTACCAACCTTAAGACTAGGTTCTCAAGGCCCAAATGTAAAAAAGCTTAAGATGAATTTAAATGGTTTAAGCAAAAATTATAATAATTTTGTTATCGATAACATTTTCGATCGAAAAACGGAGGACGTAGTCAAGAATTACCAAGATGATATAAAATTGCCTCGGGATGGTATTGTCGGTCCTGCCACATGGGCAAGCTTGATCAAAAGAGTTAAGCTAATACAAGCAAAATTAGATTCTTTAGGGTACCACGCTGGAAGTCCAGATGGATGGTTTAGCCAAACCACCACAGATGCAGTAAAAAGGTTCCAAAGAGATCATAGACTTGTCCAAGAGGGGGTTGTAAACCCAAGAACACGGGTAAGTCTATTCGCTCCTCACTCTGCAGATAATTTTGAACGTCGTCCAAGCTCCACTGCTTTAAGTTCTCTTGATCCTTACGTTGCCTCTCTTGCTGGCAAATTTCTGCGTTTAGCCAGAGCAAATAACTTAGACGTCCATATTACCAATGGATTTAGAAGCTGGGACGAGTCGGATAGGCTATATGCTCAAGGTAGAACTACACCAGGTCCAAAAGTCAGCAATGCTAGAGGCGGAGACTCTTATCACAATTGGGGATTGGCATTTGACGCCGCTCCCTTTGAAAATAACAAAATTTCAAATGATCAGACAAAGTATATCCGAATGGGACATTTAGGGGAACAAGTTGGGCTGGAATGGGGAGGAACTTTTAAATCGATTGTTGATTTGCCGCATTATCAATACACCTTTGGATTAACGACTGAGGACCTCCAAAATGGTAAAAGACCGCCGAGGTAAAAACCCCTTCCACCCTCACGCCTTCGACCGTGCTCGATGCACCATATCTGGGCGAAGGTAGGCTAAGGTCCTTGCACCCCTCGCCTCCGTGGGAGTATATGTTGGTGTTGGGGGAACGGGATGACTGGCGTGTCTATGAAATATCAGCCGTTCTAGGGCACGCTTGAGGTGAAAATAATGTCGAAAAGACCTAAACTAAACCTAAACTAAACCTAAACATCCTAGCCGGAAAATAGATTCACTGTCTATCTAATGATTTTTCGAATTAAACGTCTGAATAAGTAGGCAAATGCCACGTTTTAGGAAACGTGGCATTTGAGTTTCATTTATATTATAAGATATAGATGGTTAAAGTAACCAGGTAATCTGGTTAACAAATCACCTTAACTGGCTCGATAACCTTGGTAGTCATTTACGTTATCTTGTCATCATTGGCTGCAATAGCGCTGGATAACGTTAACAATATTGTTTATAGTTTACTTATAGAACTTCTCCAGAAAGTAAAAAGAAGATGTTATTGTGTTGTATATGATATTCAAATATAAGTAAATGTTGACGCAAAGTACTTTCGAAAATTATGAAAATGGGTTTAGTAAAAAAAGATAATAAGTACGTGCACGATAAAAATTTGTCCCGACATATATATGGATATGGTTATATTTGGTAATGAAAGGGCGTCTTGTGATGTACTATTACGTTCAACCGGGAGATTCCATGCACAGTATTGCTATGCAGTATAATACAACGGTTAGCGATTTGATGAATCTAAATCCTCAAATCAGAAATCCTCATAGAATTCATGTTGGCGAAAGAATTAAAGTTAGCAGCGGTGATCGATGGGGTCACAGACAATGGGGCCAGACCGAAACTCAATGGGGTCAAAGACAATGGGGCCACGCTGAAGCTCGAAGAGGTCACGCCGAAGCTCAAAGGGGCCACGCTGAAGCTCGAAGAGGTCACGCCGAAGTTCAAAGGGGCCACGCCGAAGTTCGAAGAGGCCACGCTGAATACGCAAGACATCGTGGCTGGTAAAAAGATTAGAATTAGTTAGGTAATCAGACTGATGGTAGATATAGAAAAGGACCGTGATAATTTAGAGGCCACTGAAAAGCTCCGAAAATCTGCTGATGGGCTATTTGAAACCCTATATATAGTAAGCAGCATAGGAACGTGCACTATATATGGGCCCGTTTTCTCAGAGATAAAGTTTTTCAGTGCCCTCATTATCTACGAACATGGCTAATCGTTCCGTTTCCAACAAATGAGAAGAAAACTAAATCACCAGGTTGCAGGTTATTGTAGGGCACCGCAGAGCCTATTTTAGCTTGATCTCGGCTAATGCGAGGAAGCTCAATCCCTTGGGAAGCAAAGACATATTGAGTGAAACCGGAACAGTCGAAACCAGCTGGGGTCGTTCCACCCCATAGATAAGGTGTTCCTAACAAATTTTTTGCTTCGGACACGATCCCACTGATTTTGGCCGAGCTTGCGCTAGGTGCTGAAAGAGTTTGCGTTTTCTCTAAGGCGTTTTGGGTCAAAGGCCCCGCAAGTTCGTCGACTTGAAGGTGATCGTTTCCTTGAAAAGCCTTCACTGCCGCCAATGTTAAAGCTTTTTATCTACTTTAACATCAAAAAACTTCTAAAAAAAGAAAGGATTGTTGGTATAGGCTCCATCTTTATCCAGTGTTGTCCCATCGATTCAAAGACGAAGTGCTCCTAGGGCATCGGTATAATGGTACAAGCAACCGGGCAGTTTAAATTTTAATCGTTAATTAATGAAGTAATTCGAACTTTGATGTAAAATTTGATAGGATTACGAAAAATTGACTACTTTTTAAGATAAGGACGAGAACAAATGAATAGAAACCAACATTATAAAGTGATCTGCAATTCTATTAGGCAAGAACCCCTCAAAAGTAAAGAGCAACCTGTCCAGAAAAACACAATCATTAAATCAAAGCCAAAGTCGAACATTCGTTGGCTGAAACGTATAATAATTTGGACCCTGGTTGGAATTTTATTGCAGATTCCTGTGTACTATGTTTTGAATCAAATGATTCAAAACGTTATGAATCCTACTAGCTTAGCTCAGAAGACCTCAGTTCAGGGCGATAAGTTTACGTTGGCTGCTCCAAACATTAATAATCCCTTGGTGTCATATGATGATAACTATTTAGCCTTTAGGAGCGATCGGGATTTTTTAATTTATAATTTTGGTCAACATAGCGTGATTTGGAAGATGGATCAGACTGGATCCAAAAAAGTGCTTGGATATCAATGGCTACCGGATCGCAATGCTTTATTAGTCTTTGAAGCTGGCCTTGGCGTAAACCCTGCGCAGCCAGGGAGGATGAGCGTTGGAATTCATAGCCTTGAGGTGACTGGTAACCCAGACAAGATTCAGGATAGTTTTTCATTAACATTACCTTTGAGTTTTCAAAGGAGTCAGATTTCAGATATCTCCTTGTCAACGGCTACAAATCTTCTTTACTTTTCTGTACAAGGGCAAGCTCAAAGTAATTTATACGAAGTTGACGTGATGAAAAATCTCAAACGCCTGAACAGACTCGGCGAATATGTTGACTCTTTGGTCGTTTCTCCAGTGAAAGGCACAGTATATTTTAATACAAAAGGAACTACAACCGGACAGACGTTAGCGGTAAATGGGAATGCTAGGGTTCAAGTCGCTTCAAATCCACTGGATAAGGTATTGGGTCTGTGGAATCAAAAACTGTATCTAGGCACAGTGGACCAAGGGTATTTGGTAAAAATTTGGACAATACCAGATAATCAACCTTCGCCAACACGCCCGGATTTCTCACTCTTTTGGACGGGAAAGGTTCCTTGGGATCAAAGCTCTATTAGTAATCTAGATGGATATAGTTTACTGGTTCGAACAGCGGAGGCCCTATATCAAGTTTCTCCTCAGGGCAGTAAGATTCTTAGGCAAGGGGAAAGAAGTTTCCTTTCACTTTCCGGAAAGTACTACTATGCTTTTAAAACAGACTCTTCGGGAACTAGCCTTACAAGGATAGGACTGTAAAAAGAGAAGGCTCCAAGTCAGGTGGCTAGGCTAAATTTCAAACACAATAAATTGGACTTCTTGCCTTGGGTATGTTTAAGGTAACGTTTTGACATTAAGAATGTTGATATGTCTGTAAGGCGGCCAAACGTCTTGTGTATAATGACGTGTTCACTCAAATACAATCTAATCATAGCAAGTTTCTAACGTATAACGATATACCTGAAATGCCATAATCGTAGCTGAAGATCGCAGCTTTTTTACAGACAGAGGTATAGATTTCAGAGGACTACGTGCTATTGTTGCACACACTTTGTTAACTGGGTTTTAGCTAAAAAGAGATTTGTTATTTATTTTGTTAATACTTAGCAACAGGCCAACTGCTATCATAGTAGACCACAATGTACTTCCGCCGTAACTAATAAAGGGGAGGGGGATACCCGTTACAGGCATAATTCCAGAAGACATTCCGATATTGACTAATATATGGAAGACAAACATGGAAACAATCCCCGAACCGATCAAAAACCCTTGTGGATCGGTTGTATTTTTGATGATGTAAAGTGCTCTCGAAATAAAAATATAAAAGAGAAATAACAGGGTTATAGCACCTATAAACCCAAACTCCTCACCGACAACAGCAAATATAAAGTCAGTCTGGCGTTCGGGTAAAAAATTCTGCTGTGTTTGAGTTCCCATTCTATATCCTTTGCCCCACAAACTTCCAGAACCGATAGCCCAGATGGACTGAAGAATATTATAGCCATTTCCAGAAGTATCGGCTGCCGGATTTACGAAGACCACTAAACGTTGTAACTGATAATCCTGCATCGGTAAAGGCATCCCTTGGGCAAAATGCAACCAAGAAGGCAAATTGGTAGAAAAATGCAACCATAGAGCAACCCCAATATAAGAAATCCGCCCAGTAAAAGAGAACCTAATTTCCATGGATTGGCACCAGCCATAAACATCATGCATATAAATATAGCCATAAAAACTAGAGTTGTGCCTAAATCAGGTTGCTTATAAACAAATATCATTGGAACCATTACAAAAATAAACGGAGCGATAAAATCCCTATATCTATTTAGATTGCCTTTTCACTTTGCTAAAAAATCTGCCAGAGTGACGATAATCAATATTTTAGCAAACTCTGATGGCTGGATAGTACGGGGAGACCTGTGAGCGAGTGAGTTGTTCAACTGCGCTTCCGCATTGTAGGTCCACGCTGAACATCTTTGCGAGACACCGTCAGATAGCCAACAAAAAAAACGATGAAAATCGTTAAAATAATGCTCACCAAGCCTCTTCCATATCCAAGACCACTGACACTTTTCGGCATGCCAAACCAATCCGCAAAAGACGCCCCGAGTGGGCGAGTCATCACGTAGGCAAACCAAAAAGCGAAAATCTCATTAAGACCGAACAGCCAATAGCACAACCCTGGGAGCAAAAACAAAACCGCAAAAATCACTCCGGAGGCAAAGTACCCTAAATGTAAGGTCATTGCCGTCATGTCCCCTGTTGCAGTTCCTAAAGCAAAGGTTGTCAGTACGGCAGCCCAGTAAAACATTTCACGTCGGCGGGTATAGATGCTGTGTATGGACAACGTCTTCTCGACCCTGTACCAAGTGATGAAAACTACCGTCAGAATTATGGCAAGGGAGATCGTTGAGATATAGTATGGAATCCCCAACACAATATGCGTCGCATCCGCGACCATCGTACCAAAAATAGCAACCATAACGACCAAAAGCCAGTATACCCATGTTATGTACTTATTAACTGAAAACTGAAGGATTAATGAAGCGACAAAACCAATTCCTCCAAGCACTACAGCTATGTATGGGTTCATGTGAAAGACCAGATAATCTGAGGTTGCTTCACCCATAGCTGTTGTTAACAATTTGACAATCCAGAAGTACACAGTAATTTCTGGAACCTTAATAAAGAGCCGTTGCCCGTGATGCGAAGTAAAGGATAAGGACTTGCTCATTTATTTACTCTTCCTTTCATACAGATTCAATGCCTAATTACTTTCGGTAAGGAAATTGCTAAAACCTAAGAAATCTAAGATTTTTAATTTGGATTTATTGTAATTTTTAGCAAAAAAAGGTACGGCCTTTCTGGATGAGAATTGGTAAGTAGAGTAATACACACCGATCGCATGAAAGAAAGGAATTCCTCGAACATGATGGTAGCACAAGTCCTTACCATAATCAACAGAAAGACTTTTCGCACCAGCTAACCCAAAGAGCTTATCAGTAGTTGTGGATCGAAAACCATCAATTGGTGTACCAATGTTAGAATGAGCTGTGCATTAGTTAATAAAGCAACACTGTCTTGAAGGCCGCCGAAGGCCCTATCCAGTAACCTGAATCTACGCCTTACTCCAAAGCCCATGTAGATAACCCCTTCTCTCTTAAATTTTGGCCAATCAAGTAGCCCAGAAGAAGTAATCTTTCCTTAGCCTCCAAGTAGTTTCAGGGGTTATTTCTCACCTAAACCCATTATAAGATTCTTGTCCTGAAATGTGTGTCTAAGCTCTCATCAGAAACGATGGGGCCCAAGCTTGAGTGCCCATTAAATTTTCAATCTGTTAATATGACGTAAAAAAGAGTCCCAGAGTATTGGTTACCCCTGGAACTCCTTCCAAAAGAAAGGATGTCGTGCTATATATAATATTCTAATTATTGGTAAAATGTTACTAAAATCTATATAGTGGCTTTTTGAAATTAAACTCTCTAGAATAAGCACGTGCACAATGAAAATTTGTCCCGCCATTTTATGAATAAGGTTAAATTTGGAATGTAAGGGCGTCGTTTGATGCACTATATAATTCAACCGGGAGATTCCATGCACAGTATTGCTAGGCTCATAATACAACGGTTAGACATTTGATGGCTATAAATTCTCAAATCTCAAATCCTCATGAAATCTATACTGGTGAAACTATTACAGTTCCTCGCGGTTATGAATGGGGTAGGCCATGGGAAAGACAATGGGTCCAACCCGAGGTTCAAAGGGGTCACGCAGAATTTCACAGAGGCCACGCTGAATACGCAAGACATCGTGATTGGTAAAAGGATTAGAATAGTTAGATAATCATTGGTCTATTGAGTATATCAAGTCTTTTGTTTTATCTATAAATGTCTCTATTTGCTGAATTTGATCGTAATCTAATCCAAATGTCTGAGCGGCTTGAAGGTTCTGGTGTACTTTCTCAATATACTTTGATGCTCTATCAATGTGTTCATCTAAAGTAGATATTTTATTATCCCCAGTTTTCACATAAGTTGGTTTAATCATATTAATATGGGGAATTTCTAGATCAGATTATTTATTCCAAAACAAGCGTCTAAGGAATAAAATTCTTACGGTGCAAATAACCCAAAATACAGGCTTAGCATATATAAATGCTGGGCCTGTTTGACAGTGCTAAAGCATGACTTTACACCACGCAAAACATCAGGGATGTAGAATTATTTTAAAAAACTCTATACCCCTTAGCTATGGCGGGATGTAAATAAAGTCATGCTTCAGCTCTGAGACCTACCTTGGAACGTTGATTATGGTGGAAATAGTCATCCAAGCCGGAAGCCTGATCGTCAAATCCTCGACAGCATGAGCACAAAAGATTTTAAGGACTTCATGCTGAAAGTATTCAACGCCGGAAATGGGGGTCAAAGAGGAGCACGTAACTCTACGGAGAGTGCTCGACGCCTTAAGTATTGTCGGAGCGTCAGCTGAGGGAGATATGACAGTAACCATAACAATGAAGGTTCATGATGGAAATACACTTCGCAATCTTGTAAATTTCATATGGAACAAACAAAGCCTCATACAAAAAGCACTCGGTTGGCAGGGGGGAATAATCCCAGAAAGCCTTGTCACCGCCATCAATGCGGTACCCAAACCGATCAAACACAGGGAACAGCGATCTGGATATTGACATGGCAGACCAGACTATCTGCTTTAACTTTTTCAACGCCAGCCTGTATGCCCATGAGATACACGCTTTCGGCATACTTTGCTGGCAACTCAACGAGCAAGCCAAAAAACAGAAGTTCACCTCGGTAAAACAAAAAGAAACCGAGAATGATAAAACTCCTTCCGTTGCTTCCTGTTGAAGCTTGGTTTTATTGGGGATGCCTTCAAAAGTGACCGTAAAATTCTGTTAGCCAAACTAACTGGAAATGGAGCCTACCGCACGGAGGAAGCTCGGAAAGCAGCCGAGGCTAAACGCTAAACGCTAAGGGTTAAGTTCGGATGCTTAAGAGATTGAAGGAACTTCGAACGGGGTTCCTTTCATTCTACCCATCGTTGAAGCGGGCTTTTGCCTTGTGTCGCGTCACGTTCGCCTATGTTGCGTTCGTTGTTACCGCTGGGGCAAGTGTTCAGACCGGGAAGCCTTAGAATACCGGGGCGCAAGGATCCGATGGATCTAGGCATAAGCCCCCCCATCCCCTTCTAATTTCTCAGTTCTTCACTGCCGTGTGCCCAACAAGCCTAGAACTCCGACTAGATTTTTGAGTTAAAAAGGACCGAGGTTTTGGGGAAAGTTTGAAAAAGGGTAACATCTGAGGAGATTAATTGACACGCCTTGCTCCAACATACGCTTTTGTCCAATATGGTGAAAAACTGTAAATAGTAACACCCTTATTAAGAGTTGCACTGATAAACTTATCATTACCAAGATAGATGCCCACGAAGCTAACTTGTGTGCCTGAAGTTAGGTTAAAGAACACTAAATCACCAGGAATCAAATTATTAAAAGCCAGAGGAATACCAACCACGTATTGATCTAGGGTCATACGCGGCAAAGAGATTTTTTGGCTAGCAAAGACATAACATGTAAAACCTGAACAATCAAATCCTGCAGGAGTAGTGCCTCCCCATAGAAATTTAACGCCTAACAAACTTTTGGCCATTTTAATAATTTTTGTGTTTTTTTGCTGGGGTGGTTTATATGATTTAATTAAGGCCTCTTGTCCTTTATTATCGCGAGTTCCATATAACGGTAAATTGGCATCGCGTTGGGATTTTTGAACAGCAGTTAAGGTTCTAAGTCCGGATTGTAACATGCAGATTTTCGTGGTAGATGCCCCAGCCGTTAATGTTGCGGCTTGAGCTACTGAGGTTGAACTAATCATACCTGCTATTACTAACGTCAATAAAATACTCTTTTTCAAAGAACCCACCTCCAATTATGTAAGCCTTCAACGATTTAGCTGGTGTATAGTATAACTCAAAAAAATAGAAATGTTGTTGGATAATAATCCTAATTATTGTAGTTGCAATTGCTAAGCCTCGTAGAGTTTTGGTGAGGATGGGATGGCTGGTATCCTTCGACGAGATAGACGAAGCCTTCGGGTTTTAAGGAAAAGGGAGCCTTCGTAAGAATCTCCTTTTTCTATTGCCCTTGTTTCGTGCCACGTTGTTTTGTGTGCTCTTCATCGATGTGAGGTGATATGATTGTCTATGCGGAATATAACCCAGCGGCTATACCGACATTAGTGGAGAAAATAATTTCCCTGAGAAACCCTCGGAGTTTTACGACAAGATTGTGAACAGTCTCATTGTTGAGCCCCAAACGGCAGCTGAGATGTTCAGTTTCCTTAAAAGGTTTGCGAAAGGTGGTACTCAAGACGATGCTTTGGATTCGCGATTCTTCATCCCTCTAAAGCTCACACCGGATTGTTTAAGTATGTATGTAGTAGGTTAAGAGTGGACCAAAGATTTAATAGTTAGTTAGGTAAAATACTCATCCTTTTTACAGGGTGAGTATTTTTTATTGCGTCTTAGGAACTACCGTTGGATTCTATTCTATTACTCCTTGCGATCTGTAATTTAAGTATACATACATTATGTTCAAGTCGTTTAAAAGTCGCTTTCAGTCTATGTAATCCCCTATAGTTTCACGTTAGTCGGATGAAAGGTCATTGTGCTGAACAGAACCTACAGGGGAATAAGGTTGAGGAAACTTCTGGAATGCAGTATAATACGAAAAGTGCACAAATTTTCGGACATAATAGCTTTGGGAGGCTATTTCTTAATAATGAGGTGAACTATGGCTTTATCACTTACGTTAGGTCCACGCCTGCAAACCGTCGCATCATTTGTTCCCGAGGGTACAAATCTGGGAGACATAGGGACAGATCATGCTTATTTGCCGATAGCTCTCTATGAGACCCATCAGATATCAAGAGCTGTAGCCGTTGACATCCATGAAGGGCCGTATCAATCCGCCTTAACTGCCGTCAAAGGTCGGCACTTAGAAGCAGTTATTGATGTGCGGTTTGGCGATGGGTTAATGCCGCTTGAGGCCGGAGAAATCAACGTCTTAACTCTCGCAGGGATGGGTGGAAGAACCATGCTGGATATTCTTTCTGCCCGACCTGACGTTTTAGATTCTGTGGTCGATCTCATCGTGCAGCCGCAAGGTGGGGAGGGCGCCGTACGCTTGGCATTATTGTGTGGTGGGTGGCGTCTCAAAGCAGAACGGTTGGTGGAAGAGGACGACAGAATATATAGCGTTATGGCGTATTCTAAAGAAGTAGGATGGGACAGGGATGAACTCCTGAAAAAAGAGCGCCTTTGGAATCAACGCTTGCACCCTCTTTTGGAGAGCGGGATTATCCTAGCTGCGGAAATGGAGTTTTCAGGCTTAGTACATAAGCTCGTTTGGCATTTTGGACCTCTCGTCTTGGAAGAACGGACAGACCTCTTAAAAGCCCTTCTGAGCGAATATAGTGGCATGTTATCAAGACGTATGGAGCAAATGAAAAAGTCTAAGAGTACAGAGATCATGAACAAAATTAGTGAAGTATCCGATGAATTGACTTTAGTGGAGGGACTTCGAGCATGGCAGTAACGGTTGGTTTAGTGGCTCAGATTATTGAAAGAATAGCTCCGAAATCATGGGCCGAGGATTGGGACAATGTTGGGTTACTCGTTGGGAGCGGAGCTGCCCCCGTCGAACGCATTCTTATTACCTTAGATGGAACCTTGAAGGTGGTTGAAGAAGCTAAAGCTTATGGTGCCCAACTTATCATAGCTCATCACCCTATAATCTTTCGTCCGCTAAAAAACTTAAGAGCTGATAATGCCGCTGCCCAGGTCCCTTTGCGATTGCTGCAACACTCGATTGGCTATTATGCTGCGCACACCAATTTAGATCAGTCCATAGTTTCTTCCAGCCGAGCCCTAGGTGAGCTCCTAGAGCTACAGGAGATGAAGTTCTTGGAAGAGCCGGAGTACGACCTAATTCCTATTCACAAGCGCGCTGAGGCACGAGGATATGGAGTGAGCGGGTATCTACCCCATCCGGAAAAATTAGGAGTTTTATGGACGGGATTTTTGGACAGATTAGGTCAGTCGGACGTCTATGCACAACCCTATCCGTTATCCGGGGTTCGACTTGCAGGGCCGTTAGAGAAAGAAGTGCGAAAAGTGGCCATCGTTAACGGTAGCGGAGGTCGCTTTGTACCGAAGGCCTTATTTAAGGGAGCGGATCTTCTTATCACCGGAGATGTTGACCATCATGCCGTCCTCGACGCGCTTGAAGGAGATATGGCCGTCGGCGATCTCGGGCATTTCCTTAGTGAGGCCCCTATGCTTCAAACAATGTATCAATATTTGTCCGCCGAGAAAGCTCTGCAGGGAATTGAGTTTAAAGTAAGTTCGATCAATCAGCCGCCATGGTTATTGTAAGTTGATGATTGGTTAAAGACCTTAAATAGATAAAAATAAAAAATAGTTTGTGAAAGTGAATTTTAGTACTTGAAATAATGTGTCGAATATTGTAATATAAGTCTATAGAGAATAGTCCGAAAATAAATAAAATAGACTGTTTTCAAGGAATTACTTAGGCCTATTTTGAAGAGTTATCGATCCTAAGATATGGTTGGTTAATAAAGAAAGGAGAAGGGTGGAACGTTATGAATATGAACAGGACGGAGATCTTACGCCAAGAACGTGAAAAAGTTCTGGCAAATTTAACACAAGAGAATGGTAGTCGAGCGAAATGGTTAATCATGCTAATGGACATTGATGATGAAATGGAAGAAATAGCGGAAAATAAGCTTAAAGCTGCTTATTAACCAAAACTCACCATTTGACCAAAACAAAATATTTTAGTAAGATAGTTAAGCGAAGCCAACCGGATGATCGCGGAGGCAGGGACCGAAAGGTCGCCTCTGAGGAAAGTCCGAGCTCCATAGGGCAAGGTGCTGGGTAACGCCCAGTGGGGGGAACCCCAAGGAAAGTGCAACAGAGAGATACCGCCAAAACAGAGGCCAGTCTGACCTCCGGATTGGTAAGGGTGGAAAGGCGAGGTAAGAGCTCACCGGCAGTCAGGCGACTGGCTGGCCATGTAAACCCCACTTGGAGCAAGACTGAATAGGGGAACTATGAACGGCCCGTTTTCGTTCCCGGGTAAGGTCGCTAGAGGCCGTCGGTAACGACGGTTCGAGACAGATGATCATCACCTCCATTTGGAGGAACAGAACTCGGCTTATAGGTTGACTTCGCACTATTCTTTGTTACCGATCTGAGCTATGTATAATTATACATAGCTTTTTGGTTACTGACTATAATTATAAAAATTGGCAGGTTTAGACCTGCTTTTTTTTATTGGCGTTGAGCTGATACAGTAATTTACCTGTAAGGCGATTGTCATGGCAATACAGACAAAAAGGTGGTTAGGGCGGGTGGCTTGCCTGCAATGTATGACGGCGTAAAAAGTAATGGTTGCAAAAAAAGCGGGTGTAATTAAAGGAATAGTTCGAATTATGTAGAATTAAACCTAAAATTGATCAATGAGGTGGATAGTAATGGGGTTGCCGGAAGTAATTCGGGTAGATAAAACTAAGTGTCAACACTGTCTCGCATGTATTCTAGTATGTCCAGTAAAATTGTGCAACATTGTAGAGCCAGACGGCATTACAGTGAAAGCAGATCTCTGCATCGGTTGTGGCGAATGTATTAAGGCATGTCGTGAAAAAGGTCATTATGCTCGTTCTGGAATCGACGATTTTTCGGAATTTCTTAGTGATATCGAATCGGGGGTTCCTGTAGGCGTACTAGTTGCCCCTGCGGCAGCTGTGAATTATGCTGAATTGATGCCTAACGTGCTAACTGCTTTACGTGAAATAGGCGTTTATAATGTTTTTGACGTAAGTTTTGGAGCAGAAATCACAACTTATCTTTACTTACAAGCCTTGAAAAACGGTGCCCAGCAGCCAATTATTGCTCAGCCTTGTCCAGCTGTGGTTAGTTTTATTGAAATATACCATACAGAACTGATACCATTCTTAGCACCGACCCAATCGCCAGCCCTTGATGTTGCGATTTGGCTCAAAAACCAGCCCGAATTTAGCCACTTAAAGCTAGCTTTCCTGGGGCCATGCCTGGCTAAGCGTAGAGAGTTCCACGACCCAAATACTCGAGGAGTGGTCGCTTATAATATAACGTTTGAGTCATTGGATAACTATCTTTCAGAGCAAGGAATCAACTTAGCGGAGTTAGAGCCTTCTGGTTTTGACACTCCTGAGGCTGAAAGAGGTATTGGCTATTCTCAACCCGGTGGCTTAACCGAGACATTCAACCGTTTTGGCGTGCCTATGAAAAAATCTGATATTCAAAGAATAGAAGGACCTCAAGAAGTATACACAAACTATTTGCCAGAGCTTAAAGAAGATATCCTTCGTAGTGAAGCACCAGTCCTTATCGACGTCTTAAACTGTTTGCATGGTTGCAGTGTTGGACCGGCGATTACTCATAAGCGTACACCTTACCAAATTGATAAGATAATCGAGAAACGTAAAGAAGATCAAATGCTTAAACACAATAGTGCAAACCATGAAAATGCTAAAAATCTATTCAAGGACTTCTATGCTTGGATCGATGCTCAAGACATAGATTTTTCAAGGGTTTATTCCGATAAGTCATCCAATAAACATTTATCCGATCCCAAAGGCGAAGAAGAAGAGCAAATATGGGAGCTAATGCATAAGCTCACACCTGAAGAACGAACGATTAATTGTTCCTCATGTGGTTATGGTAATTGTCATGGAATGATGTTAGCTATTCTAAATGGGCTCAACCATAGAGAAAGCTGCAAATACTATTTGTTTAAAGAAAATGAACGTAATCTGAGAAATGTTGAAGCTCAGACTATTGAAATTGAAGAAGCAAACGCCGAACTAGAACTATTAAATGATGGTTTGGAACAGACGGTCGCTTTACGGACTCAGTCTATTAGAAATTTACTTGATAACGCGGGACAAGGCTTTCTTTCATTTGGGTCAGATCTATTAATACATAATGAATACAGTTCTGAGTGTACAAAGATTTTTGCTAGAGATATTCATGGACTTAGGTTTTCTCAGTTGATCTTTTCAGAGGATGTTGGGCAAGAAAATTTTCTAGCGTCATTATTAGTTAAAGTATTGAATAATAACGATCCTTTGTTCCGTGAGATCTATTTACCTTTGCTTCCGACAGAAGTAACCATTGACAGTAGAGTTATAAGTATCGAATATAAATTAATTGAAGCTGAAAATGGCTCGGAAAGTTATTATATGGTTATTTTGACAGATATAACGGATCGCCGAACCTTAGAAACTAAGATAGAACAAGAGCGAAATTTGCTCAAAATGGTAGTCAATGTTGTCTTAAATTATGTTGACTTTAATCAAACAACTAAAGAGTATATTAATTTCTGTGAAAGGCGCCTGCAGGAAATTTTAGACAATAGGAATAAGGCAACCTTAGCTGACAAAGTGACTGAGATTTTTAGGCATGTTCACACGTTTAAAGGAAGTTTTGCTCAATTAGGTTTGAGCAGCGTAGTGGCTAATTTACATGACTTGGAAACTGAAATTGAGTTACTAAAGAAAAACTTAGTGGCGTACGACTTAACGCTTACTGATGTCGAGGACTTTTTCGCTGAATTTTCATTACAAACTTGGTTAGATGACGATATTTCTGGGTTACAAGATATTCTAGGTCAAGATTTCTTCTCTAAAGACGATGAATTGGTCATTGATGGCAGCAAATTAATAGAGATCGAAAAGAAAATAGAAACGATTCTCACTCCTGTTGAGTGTAAAATACTTATTCCTGAATTGCGTAAACTTCGTTATAAATCATTTGATTGGCTCTTAAAATCATACCCAGAGTATGTTGCAAATCTGGCAGAGAGGCTGGAAAAGTCGGTTTATGTATTAATCAAACAAGATGACCCAATATTAGTTAACCCTGATCGATTCTACGACTTTTCAAAATCCCTTATACACATTTTTCGCAATGCTGTAGATCATGGACTTGAATCAGTATATGAGCGCTTGGAAGAGGGTAAAGAGGAATTCGGGATAATCACGTGTACGATTTCAGAGACAGAAAAGCAAGTCTGCTTATCCATTACCGATGATGGACGTGGAATCGACGCTGAAAATTTGCGTAACAAGGCTGTGGCCAGCAGGTTGAGAACGAAGGAAGAAGTAAATCTAATGACGGATGAGGAAGCTATCCAACTCATCTTTGAGGACGGTTTATCGACTAAAGATGATGTCAACGACTTATCGGGTCGAGGAGTTGGCTTAGCAGCAGTGTTGAGTGAGCTGAATAAACTTGGTGGTTCAGTAGTGGTAAAGACAGAGTTAGGGGTTGGAAGTGGATTTAATTTTTGCCTGCCCAAAGAGACTGAAGGAGTTTGGGAAGTAACCATTCCAGAATTGATGCAACCACTCATCGATACCACTAGCAAATTTATGTTGGAGCAAACAGGTCTACTTGTCACCCATGAAGATAATTTCCAGGTGGAAGGGCTCAAAAAAATTGAACTCAATAAAATAACGGCCATCATAAATATCAAGGGAGCACTGGAAATTGTCGTCATTGTGAGCTTTTCTGAACTTGTTTTGCGGAAGCTTGTACGTAATTTTATTATGGATGAAATAACATTGGATGAAGAAGAAGCCTATATGGGAGATGTTCTCGGCGAGGTTGTCAATATTATTATTGGCAATTCATTGAAAGAATTTCCAGGACTTGAGGAACTGTTGATCATTGATCCGCCGATTTCACTTTCTTCGGAAGATGCGCTATTTAGATACAAAGAATCTCAGATTTGGGGTTGTAGTCTTCAGACGGAGTTGGGAAATATTAGTCTAAATTTAGTTTTGCCTAGGGGCACTAAAATAATTGATAAGTAGGGGGCAGATGAAATGGCTCGTATTTTAGTGGTAGACGATTCGAAAATAATGCGTAAAAATATAGCTCTTATTTTAACTAAAGCAGGGCATGAAGTTGTAGGTGAAGCAGAGGATGGTGGAGAAGCACAGCGTATGTACAGAACTCATTTGCCGGATTTAGTAACTATGGACATTACTATGCCTGGTATTAATGGAATTGACGCAGTTAGACTTATAATGCAGGAGTACCCCAAAGCTAAGATAATTATGGTGAGTGCTTTGTCACAAAGAAACATGGTTTTTGATGCTTTAGAACTGGGTGCTAAGCATTACTTAATTAAGCCTATCTCCTTTGATTCTGTCGTAACGGTTGTGCAAAAGGTTCTGGGTGTTGATGCAGGTAAGAAAGCACCAATTCAAAACTCAGAACCAACAACACAACCACCTTTTGCAATTGAAGCTATGAATAATACGTTCCAGATAAAAATAACAAGATTTTTAACTGAAGAAAATTTCAAATTATTAAACCAAGCTGTGCAAGGGCTGTTATTTGTAAAGCCGCTCAATGCTACTCTTGATTTTGGTCATTTGGAGTCTCTTCCCCTTTCTTTACTCGAAAAGATTAGCGGCATAGTAAAAGCTATGAAAGCAGCAAATGGAGTTATTAACGTAGTTGCCACAAATGCTGACTTTATACAATTATTGAGGTATCAAAAAATTGATGGGCTTTTAGATCATCTTAGCACCGGATTAAGCACTAGCTCTGCAGGGGTAGATAAAACAAGTTGTATTGCTGCCATAGCTGAGTCTAATTCTGTTTTAACTAAGTTGTTTCCTCCAGAACATAAGCAGTATTCTCTAGATACACCCGACTCTACAGATAACTTAATCTATATGAAAAAAACTACCTGTCCTGTATGTGGAAATTCTATTGAGCTGCAGGTTGTGCGATATACTAAATTAGCTCTTGATAGAGTTGACTTTGACTCTCGGAGGCATTTTGTTGGCATTGAACCACTTTGGTACAGTGTCCAAATTTGTCCGCACTGTAAGTATACTAATATGATTGAAGATTTTGATAAATTACCCGAAAGAGCAAAAAGCTTAATTCCACAAAAACTTTCTGAACTCAAGTATGAGATAAGTGGTGACTTTACTACGGAACGCACTATAGATCAAGTATTTACACTCTATTATCTAGCCTTACACTGTATAGAGGGATTAAATAATAAGTCTCTAGAAAGTAAGTTGTGGTTGCGATTAACTTGGCTTTATGAAGATGTAGCTGAATCGAAATTATCTAAAATGGCATCAGAAAAGGCTTTAATTCTATACAAAGAGTTATTCCAAAATAGTAGAAATCAATCGACAGTTGAACAGGACCAACATATGACTATGCTGCTGGCTGAACTTTGTGTGCGTAATGGTTTAATGGCTGAAGCTCAGCAATATTTACGTGATACTGTTGTCCATAAAGGTGGAAACAAAGTTTTAAATGAATCAGCTCGAGACCGGATGCGTGATATTCGAGCATGAGAAGTTTTGGGTGAATTTTGTGCATAAGTAAACATTATTTCGAGAAAACTAATCGCAATCAACTTTAGATTAGTTAACATTTGATTCAATTGACTGTTTAAAGAATTAAACTTCAAGGAGTTCGAATTTATGAATCTTACTTCGGAAGTACGTCCATTAATTGTCGCGTTATTTTCAATCTTGTTAGGCGCTACTGGGCAACTTCTCTTTCGTTTGGGAATGATGAATTATGGTAGGGTGACGGTTAACGGGATTTGGCGACAACTAGGATCAATTATTTTAACCCCGGCTATTTTCCTAGGTTTTTTATGCTTTGGTGTCAGCTCCATCCTTTGGCTGGTAGTTATTTCACGCTGGGAGCTTAGCTATGCGTATCCGCTGGTGGCCTTAGGTTATGTGGTGGCCATACTTTATGGCACTCTTCTACTCCATGAAAGGCTTAGCTTAGCGAAAATCTTGGGTAGTTGTTTAATTATGGCGGGGATTAGTGTTTTGGGACTTTGGGGAGCCTAGACTATCAGAGTCTATGGGCAGAGGTCAGAACTCAGAAGGAGAAATCAGAGATTAGAAGTAGATGTTAGATATGAGCTGAAACCTGGGACAGAGGAGTTGTTTGAGGACTGTAACCCAGAAATTTTATCAAAAAAGAAAGTTGCAAGGATACTGTGAATAAGATATGATAATTAAAACCCAATATCTTTTTGGAGTCATAAAAGACAAAAAAAGGGGCGTGTGTTGGATGAAATTGAAGGACTTTGGGCGAGGCGCAAGGATCGAATTATCCAAAATGGCCAAACTACTGGGAATGAAGTTTATCGGTTATAATCCGAAGGATCAACAGGTATCTTTGGAGGTTAAAGGTAAAGGAGTTACATATCCGTTGGAAGAATTTATTCAACAGTATGAACGAATCTGTCCTACAGCTTAAGCTCAAACTTGAATTTAAGTTTAGATATGAAAGAGAAGAGGGGCCTTGACTCATTAACGAGTCAGGGCCCCTCTTATAACGTGGAATGCTAGTCCATCTCACTTCCAGCGGACGATGTCAGGATAGATGTGGGTAATGGATTTTTGTAAAGTGTCCCAATCTACGTACCTTATATTGCTCAAAGGTTCGATGCAAAAACTTCTGTAGGTCTGGATTACAGCCTCTATTGACCTACCGGTATCATTAGTAGGCATCCTGCCTTGGTATAAAATTACAATAGTACCATATAAAGAACTTTCAACCACATGTTCTTGGACTTTTTTTAAGTCTGGATTTGTCGGATACATAAAATCACTTTTTGCTGCGTTATAGTTACTGGCCATTTCAACTATCACCTCAATATATAGTTTAGATGAGAACCCCTGTTATTTCATAGTTTCTGATAGAAGAAGGAGGATATGGGTTTAAGTCCTAGGTGATTCATCCCAAAGAGATGTTCTGTACTGCCGGTAAAAAGGATTCCACCGGTCGATAATGAAGCTGTGAATTTCTTATAGAGCATTTCTTTAGCCTCGTCTGTAAAGTAAATTACGACATTGCGACAGGCTATAAAATCAAAGCCGGATTGGAAGCGATCCAGAAGAAGGTTTTGGTGCTCGCAGGTGACGTGTTGTTTAACAAGGTCTTTGATTTGATACCCGTTATCAGATAGAGTAAAATACTTTTGTAGGACTTCAGGAGGGGTACTCGCAAAATCATTTTGCTTATAGAGACCGCTTTTGGCCTGTTTCAGGACGTTGACATCAATATCCGTACCTAGCACGGTGAAGCGGGCGCTTGGGAAATGGTCCATCATCGTCATGGCCAAGGAGTAGGGCTCCTGACCGCTTGAACATCCGGCACTCCATAGTTTCAACGGAGTTTTACTCTTAAGGAGTAGAGGGAGGATTGTCTCCCGCAAGGTTTTCCACTGGTTGGGATCCCGGAAAAATTGAGAAACGTTAATAGTCAAATGCTTGAAAAAAGCGTCATAGAGGATGGGATCAGCATCGAGTGCTTTAAGAAATGTTGGATAGGTTTGATGACCGTGGGAGTTCATAAAGCTAAGGATGCGGCGCTGCATTTGATTTTGCTTATAAAATTTTAGATCAAGTCCACTCTTAGGGTGGAATGCTTTAATAAATTCCTCATAGGTATTGGGCATGGATGCGTTGGACAAAGGGGTAACACCTCTTCTCAAAAAAGTTCTGTTTCAAGTTTTAAAAAATAAATTTAAATGAGATCATGATGCATGAGCGAATAGAAAGATAAGAGGTGAAGAATTGGGCAAACGAGAAAAGAAACGAAGATAAAATAGAGTTAAACGTGGAAAGAATTTAAGCAAAAAGGTCTACGATCAGGCCGCGAATTTCATCAATCTTTGTTAAGACTCCAAGAGGTTGGGCTTGTTTATTCAGAAGTTGTTTTCCCAGCTCATCGAGTGATTGATCAATTTTGGCGACGCGTGCCATGACCTTAGGCCGCCCTTGGGCATCCCAAGACGAATCTTCTTGCATTGTTCTGCTTTGTCCAAAGGTTGATCGAAGAAAGGACTTAACCATATCTCGAAAATCTCTAAGATCACGGATAGAGAGGGATTGGGCTAATTTCTTCCCCTGAGTTTCAAGATCTTTGAGAAAGGTTTGGAGTTCAATGCGCTTAATCTTTTGCGTTTGAGATAAGACACCACTAAAGTCATTGTTTCGATCCACTGAACTTTGAGAGTCGAGACCTAGAGCGTTGGCTTGATGAGAGGTATCGATACGTATTGACATAGTCATTCTCCTCTTAGAAAGGATCAAAAATGCAGACGCGCAGAGAATTTTTAAAAACATTATTGGGTTTGGGAGCCCTCGTCTTGCCCTGGAGCTTTTTGTCAAACAGTTTAGAAACGGAGATTAAGACGGGATTAGGACCTCCGCCGATTAAATTGTTGCTGCCCTCAACAATTCAAATGAATAGTGTCCTGAATGAGAATAGTCTGAGTCTTACGGCTATGGATGACGTTTTTGCCTTAACTAGCACTGAGATGCAAGGCCGCAAAGCGGGATCCGTTGGGGAGGCTAAAGCGGCAGAGTACTTGTCGACCCAGCTAAGTATGCTGGGGCTAAAGCCTATGGGAGACTCGCAAACCGGGTTTGAGCAAGTGTTTACGATTCCGCCAGTCCTGGAAACTAAAGTTAATGGGCGCTTAACCTTTAGACTTGGTGGGCCTCAGAACCTACGAACTCCTAGCGTTAATCTCTTAGGTGGGCTGGTGGGAGAGAAAGCGGAGGAAACCATCCTTTTATCCGCTCATTATGATCACCTGGGAGTTTATAAAGGACAGATTTACCCAGGAGCTAATGATAACGCGTCCGGTGTGGGGTGCATACTTGATGTTATGAGGCAAATTTTGCGGGAGGGAAAAACCCCAAAACGAACCATCGTTCTGGTTTTCTGGAGCGCGGAAGAGATGGGATTTGTGGGGTCGCAGGCGTTTGTTCAGACCCCTTTGTTTCCATTACATCAGATTCAGGCGGTTCTTAACGCTGATACAGTCGGAAATGGGATGATTGGAGATTTTGCGCTCTGGGCGGATGGAGAAAACATAGCGGTCAAAGCCATCCGCCAAGCAGCTGCTGAATGTGGGGCCAGTGCGCTCTTAGCCCCACCTGGAGGGCATAATAGTGATTCTGTCAGCTTTGCTAAGATGGGTATTCCGGCAGTGACGCTTATGACGCAGGATTGGCTTTACAAAAATCATACACCGGAAGATACAATTGCCTTGTTAAAAGCTGAGCAGATTTCCTTGGCAACGAAGATTATTTACAGGGCAGTTCGTCAGTTGGCCTTCTGAGGGTTGAGCGTGCTAGGAGGAATCTGAGTGGGAGCTACGGTGCTGGGTTCCGTGAGGTCATACTTAGTATAGAGAATAACCAGGTCAATGCGGCGGTTTTTGCTCCGCCCAGCGTCAGTATCATTTGAAGCAATGGGTCGGTATTCGCCGTAACCGGCTGCCGAGAGTCGATCAGGGGTAATGCCATCATGCTGTAAGATCTGCACGACATTGGTAGAACGAATCACCGATAGCTCCCAATTACTGGGGAACTGAGGGGTATTAATGGGCAGATTATCCGTGTGCCCTTCAACCTTGATTTGGTTGGGCGCTGCCGCTAAGACCGTGGCGATCTTCTCTAGAAGCTGGCGGGCGGGAGAAGTGAGTTCTGCTGAACCGCTGGTAAAGAGCAAGGTTTCTTGAATACTGACGACAAGGCCACGTTCTTCGACGGAGGTTACTAAGGTCGACTGGATGCCATTGTCTTGTGCAAATTTGTCGAGTTTGGCCTTGATCGTGTCAACACTCATGGTGTCTGCATCCCCATTTCCCTGACCCATGTTATTATTTTTCCCGTTTCCGGTTGGATCTGTGTAAATTGTATTGTTTGGATCCTTCCCCTTTCCAGGGGCGGTAGTATTTGCAGAAGGTGTTCCGGCCTGAAAGAGAGACGGACCGGCTGGATTTGAAGATATTTCAATTTTTGAGGGTGTGCCACCACCAAGGGCCTTGTTTAAGGACTCAGCAACAGCTTGAAATTTCTGAGCATCGACCTTACTCATAGAATACATGACGACGAAGAAAATCATCAGCAGGGTAATCAGGTCGGCATAGGTAAGCAGCCAACGTTCGCCATTTTCCTTTTCGGATTCATGTTCGCGTTTTCTACTCATCGACTTTCAAGGGCAGGGTCACCACTGGGTGCCCCGGAGCCTTCTCCAACATTTGACTCAGAGGGGAGTAGCGATCCAACGTGAGTTCTTAATTTTTCTTTCAGAATAGAGGGGTTTTCTCCCGCCTGAATCGACAAAATTCCGTCTAGAACCATTTCCATGGACGCCACTTCCGCTTTGTCCTTCATTTTGAGCTTAGAGGCAATGGGGAGCCAAAGAAGGTTTGCAGAGGAGACTCCATAAAGGGTGGCTATGAAGGCGGCAGCAATCGACTCGGAGAGCTTCGCCGCATCCGAAAGGTTTCCTAGCACCATGACGAGACCCATAACTGTCCCGATAATTCCCATAGTAGGCCCAAATCCACCGGCTGCTTCGAACACGGAGATACCAACCTTATGGCGTTTCTCAAGGACGGCGATATTTGATTCAAGGATCTCTCTGGTAATTTCCGGATCTGTGCCATCAATCACTAGTTGCATCCCACTGCGGGTAAAGCGATCCGTTACGGTTTCGAGGTCTTGTTCGAGACTGAGTAAGCCTTCGCGCCGCGCTTTTTCGGCGAATCGCACCAGTGTTTCGTACGCTTCAGCGGTCCCAAACGACTGGGCAGTAAACGCAGTTTTAATCCATTGAGGGAATTTCTTGAGCTCAGACAGGGGAAAACTAGTCATAATAGCTCCCGCTGTCCCCCCAAAAACAACAACGGCTGCGGAGAGTTGACCAAGTGCACCGAGCGATCCCCCTTCCATCATAAACCCAGCAATTAAGGCACCGAATCCTAGGAGGATACCTAATATAGTTGATAAATCCATATTCTTGTTGCCGCTTTCCCTATACGTTGATAGTTCATGGCTAAGGTAGAAGGAGTTGCGACGTACCTCCCTTGTTGTTTTATGTCTGTTTTCAAGGTATTAACTTATATACAGGATAATCGGCACATTTCGGTCTGAACTTTAGCGCTTTTAGCTAATTCTTAGTATACAGGAAAAGTCGGTTGAGAGGTAGAACTCTTGCGTTGACCTTAAAAAACTTTCATAAGAATCAAAGTTCTTCTTTAGTTTTGCCGGGTCACTTACGATATAGAGAGTAAGAATATCTTTTGTGGAGTGTGTAACATGAAAATAGACGGATCTCCATCTCCGGTTGGAAGCGTTAAAGCGACCAATCGCACGAAACAAGCTGATAAGAAGAAGTCAACGTCTGAAGTAGATCAAGTCGCCGTTTCGGGTAATGCCCAAGTCTATCAGTCATTACTTCAGAAAGTTAAAGAGCTTCCCGCCGTTCGGGAGGATAAGGTGCAAACCCTCTCTGCTCAGATTGCCAATGGGGAGTTTCAAGTGGACGGACAAAAAGTAGCGGAAAAACTATTTCCATCTGAAGCATAAAGGGCAAAGGTGAGGGGGGATGTCCGTGTCTGATGTATGGCAAAACTTAAATGATAACTTAAACCGACAAGTCGCCCTCTACGAAGAATTAAGCGAACGGGAAAAGGACAAACAGCAAGCCCTGATAGCAAATAATCTGCCTGAACTTAACGCCCTTATTGCTCGGGAGGAGCAACTCATACTCAAAGCGAATGGGCTAGAAAAAGAACGTCTGGTATGGGCGGAACATATCGGACGTGAACTTGGAAAAGCGCCGGAAGATCTGACTTTGGCAGAACTGACAGACCATTTTCCCATGTTAGAAGGAGTGAGCCAAAAGCTAGAATGGGTGGTTGGCGGTTTACAAGAGCTCCATAAAACTAATGCGCTACTGCTGCGGCAAGCCATGAAAGTCGTTGACTTTACCTTAGGGATGTTGACACATCAGGCCAGTAACACCTACACGCATCCACGCCGTAAAGAGAACGAAGGGTATGTGAAGCTGCATCTTTTAGATCGGAGGATTTGAGGCATGACTTCCACTTTTTTTGGCTTAGAGCTTTCGCAAAGAGCGCTGAACGCCCAGCAAACCGCTTTAAATATTACAGGGCAAAATATTGCGAATGCCAATACTCAAGGGTACTCTAGACAGATTGGGAATTTAACGGCTACAACGCCAGAAACGATTTCAGTTTCAGGCGGGACTATGAGTATAGGTACTGGGGTGACATTGGATACGATCACTCGGGCTCGCGATGCGATGGTAGATAACCAGTTCCGGTCGGAGACCTCAAAGCAGCAATATTGGGGAACGAAGCAGACCAATCTTACGGATGTTGAGGGGATTATGAACGAACCTTCGGATAGCAGTCTTAGTGGGGAGCTGAATACTTTTTGGAATTCTTGGAGCGATCTTTCTAACGATCCTACAGATGCTACGACTAGTTCAGAGGTGTTGCAACAGGCTGCAACGCTGACGGATAGCTTCCACTCTATCTCCGCGCAGATTAGTGATTTACAGAATAACATCGATTCGAATGTTCAAAATGAAATCCCACAAATTAACGACTATGCCAGTCAAATTAAAGATCTGAATAATCAAATCAAACAGGCCGAGGCAGCAGGGGATCAGCCCAATGATCTTTATGACAGTCGTGATAATCTCGTTGATGAACTATCGCAACTGGTGAATGTAAAGGTGACAGAAACTCCAGACACAAGTTTTTCAAGCGGTCAGGTCAGCAATTATAAAATAGAAATCGGAGATCCTCCTCAAACCCTAGTTGATGGAGGGGTGGCTAACCAATTAGTAGGTGTTACGAATCCTACTGGTCTTGGGGGGAATGAAATTACAACGGTGCAGTGGGCGAATGGCAATCCTCTCACTTTGAGCCAGGGTGGAGGTGCACTGCAAGCTAATATCGAGACTCGGGACACTGACTTGACTGCTTTGCAAGGCAAATACGACGATCTAGCAACAGGCATCGCCACAGCGGTGAATGATATTTATCAAGCCGGAACTGGAACCGAAACCGGATCTGGAACAGGTACTTTTTTCGATGTACCAGCGACTGCGAGCTCTCTCTCAGTTTCAACATCTACAGCTACTGATAATATTGTAGGAACTGGAAGATCTGGTGACGGGAGCATAGCTGCAGCAATTTCTTCTTTATCGTCGGGGTGGTCTAATCTAACTGGTACGGATTTGAGCGACTTGAAAACCAATTACGGAACCTCGTTGGGAAATTTTTACAGCGCAACTGTTACACAGCTTGGGGTAGATGTTCAACAAGCCACTAGCCAAAAATCGGCAGAAGATGCCTTAGTGACCAATGCTACAAACCAACGGGAGTCTACTTCCAGTGTATCGGTGGATGAGGAGATGACCAACCTCGTACTGTATCAGAATGCCTATGCGGCCGCTGCGCGGATGGTGACGATGATGGATGATATGTTAAGTACACTTATGAACATGGGCGTTACGAAATAGGGGTGGAAATTAATGCGGATAACCAATAATATGATAAGCCAAAACCTATTGCGCAATCTTGAAACATCTCAGGAAAAAATTCAGCAGCTACAAGATCAGGTGTCGTCGGGCCAGAAAATAAACAAACCTTCTGATGATCCGATTGGAATTAGTAATGTTATGCGCTTGAACAACAGTATTTCAAGTGTTGCCCAATATTCGAGTAGTGCTGGGGCGGCGTTAGATACTATGAATGCAACGGATAGCACTCTCGGGGATATAACGTCGATGCTGCAAAGTGTGAAAGATCTAGCGGTACAAGGGGCCGATGGAACCCAAACCGCAGATGATAGAACAACCATTGCCGCCCAAGTTGATCAGCTTGCTGCACAACTCAAGATATCAGCTAATACTCAGATAGGTTCAAAGTATATTTTCTCGGGTACAGCGACAGATACAGAAACAATTGCAGCGGATGGAACGTTTCAAGGGAATAATCAGGATGTTAACTTAACCATGGGAAATAACGTGAGCATCCCTATTTCTGTCAATGGACAAACCTTGTTTGGTGATTCGACTACAGGGGTATTTGCGACCTTGAATAATTTAAGTACAGCCTTGAAGGCGAATGATACAACCGCTATTGAAGCTACTCTCAATGATCTTGACACGAATATTAATAATGTCATCAATCAGCGCGCAGAATTAGGGGGGAGTGTTAATCGGGTGACGGCATTGCAGAGCCAACTGGACTCGACAACAGCCAATCTGAAACAGTCCCTCTCGGATGTCCAAAGTTCGGATATTGCGCAGACGTACACGGATTTTACAGCTCAGCAAACTACGTACAAGGCGGCATTATCGGTTGGATCACAAATTCTTCAGCTTTCATTGGTTGATTATATGAAGTAGAAATGTTTTGTTAACACACATTTAGCCAGAACTCACAGGCCAAACTAGTTAAAGGAGTTGAGTATATTGCCTAATGAACCACGTATATTCCACTTTCCGCAGGGGATCCCGGGATTTGAGACGCACCATGACTTCAAATTCATTCCTGCAGAAGACGTTATGCTCTCTCAGTTGATCTCGGTTCGGGAAAATAAAATTGGTTTTATTCTCATGCGACCGGAAGCCTACTTTCCAGAGTATTTGGATAAAATTGATGTAGACGATGAAAGTATTAAGGTTTTAAATATTAGTGCCGATACGCCTGTGGACTTATGGGTAATTCTTACTATGAATCATCAAGATATAAATAAGACTACGGCAAATTTACGCGCTCCGCTCCTCTTTAATATGGTTGAAGGGGTAGGAATACAAGTGATCCTCAATGATGATCGATATCTAACCAGGCAACCAGTCTTCACAGCAGAAAATTCACAACCCATACAGGAAGGGGCTGTGGGTTAAATGCTGGTTCTTGCACGCAAACTCAACGAAAAAATTAAACTTGGGGATGACATTGAAATTACGATTGTCGCTATCTCGGGAGATACCGTACGGATTGGGATTGATGCCCCGCGTGATCTCAAGATCCTACGCAATGAAATCTATGAAGAGATTCTAAAGCAGAATCGTGAAGCTGTGGCAGGGGAAGAAGAGGGACAATCACTTAAGCTTTTGAGAGAGTTTAGAATTAACAAGTAGAGATGTGTTGTTAACAATCGGTCAGCTAGAACTCGAGGCCAACTAAAACTAAAATAGAGCCCTTCGACAAGAAAAGTCGAAGAGGTTCTTTTAGTTTCTCGTCGTGTTCTCAGGCAAAAAAGAGATACTGCTTGAAGATGGACTGACTATTGGCGGAAAGCCATTAAAGTATACCTTTGGAGTGGTTGGTCATGCTAAGGCCTATGATTTCATGTTTGCTCTTTTAAGAAATAGAACTATCACGGAAAGTGATATTCAGATGATGGATAATGGTTTGGACGCTTCTCACAGGAAAGGTATGTCGATAAATGGTAATTAAATTTTTCTTCAGATTTAGCCTTCTATCGTCGATAAGAGTTATAGAGAGTAGAAATATGGAACAATAAATAGTATGTTTAAACAAGGGAGAAACATAGAACTGGTAAATATTTTATTAGGAAATTCAAACTTAGTCAGGTTAAAACGTTGCTGATATTAATTCAAACCCGAAAGGAATCGCTTGCTGACGAATCCGTAAACATTTGGATAAAAAGGGGATTTTTTATGAAAATGTTATTAGTTGCCTATGACAATGACTCTTACATCTCATGGTTCCCTCAGGGCTTGGCTTATGTGGCATCGGTGTGCAATAATGCGGGCCATGATGTAGAGATCTATAATCAGGATGTATATCATTGGCCGGAATCGCACCTTCTGGAAAAGTTGAACAAAGAAAAGTTCGATGTCATTGGGGTTAGCGTTATCGGAGGGTATTACCAATATAAGAAATTGATGAAAATATCACAAGCTATTAATCAGGCCAAAAATCGTCCGTTTTATATTATTGGTGGACATGGACCGGCACCAGAACCAGAATATTTTCTAAGAAAAACGCAGGCAGATGTAGTGATCATTGGTGAAGGCGAGGTCACGATTATTGAGCTCTTAGATGCTATGCAAGGAAAAAAAGAGATGTCAACGGTTAAGGGTATCGCTTATATGGAAAAGGACATGTTTTGTAAAACGGCTGAGCGTCCACTTATTTCGGACATTGATCATATTCCTCTGCCTGCTTGGGACCTATTCCCAATGGATCATTATGCCTTGCTGAGAATGCCGCATATTGACAACAGTGAGCGATGTATGCCAGTACTTTCCGGACGAGGATGTCCATTTACTTGTAACTTTTGTTATAGAATGGATAAGGGCTTTCGTGGTCGTTCAGCGGAAAGCATTCTTGAAGAGATACAGCGACTTCAAGTAAACTACGGTATTTCTTACATAGCATTCTCTGACGAACTTCTAATGAGTTCAGTACAACGGACGGTAGAATTATGCGAGGCTTTTATAAAGTCGGGATTGAAGTTTAAGTGGGATTGCAATGGACGGTTAAATTACGCTAAGCTCGATGTGCTTAGGCTTATGAAAAAAGCAGGCTGTGTTTTCATTAACTATGGCATCGAATCTATGGATGAAATGGCTTTAAAAGCGATGAATAAATCGCTTACTGTAAAGCAAATTATCAGTGGCATCGAAAATACTTTGGCAGTAGGTATCAGTCCTGGTTACAATATAATATTTGGTAATATCGGGGAAAACGCCGAGTCTTTGCGTCTTGGGGTTGATTTTTTATTAAACTATGACGATCATGCTCAGTTACGAACGATTCGTCCTGTAACTCCATATCCTGGTTCCCCTCTATATTATTACGCTATGGAAAAGGGTTTACTAAAGGATTGTGAGGATTTTTACGAGAATAAGCATTCTAATTCCGACTTACTCACCGTAAATTTTACAGCTCTTACGGACGAGGAATTTCACCATCTTCTTTACGAAGCCAATGAGTCTTTAATTAATAACTATTACCAACATCAATTGAAAACAGTACTGAATACAGCACATACTTTATATTTTGAAAAGGATGCTTCATTTCGCGGCTTTCGAAGAATATAATTTTTTCAAAAACGAAGAGAATTGATGTATTTTGCACTAAGAAGGAGTATTGGCCCAATATTTATAGGGGGTTGGTTAAATGAAGTTGGAATTAAATAACCACGAATTGATTAATCATATCAACCGACAACTAACGAATATGTTTGGTCCATGCGATGATTTTTCCCTTTATTTAGATGGCTCATTGTTAAGGGTCGAGAAGTGTTTTGAAGTTACTAAGAATAAATATTATCAAAATGAAACGGGAGAGGTGTATTTCTCACCTTACCACTCGGGGCAATACGCAATATTTCTCTACTACTTGGCTAACACAATACATCGTGCTGGGGGTAATGCTTCACTTGCGACAAAAATTTATTATCTTAATAAAATCCTGCATTCTGTGGACTGGTACTATGAGATAGAATTACCGGAGTATTGGGGTATCGAGCATCCTTTGGGAAGCGTGTTAGGTAGAGCTATATACAGTGACGGCTTTTTTTTCTATCAAGGTTGTACGGTTGGAGGCAACAAAGGGAAGTACCCAGTAATGAAGGAAAATGTGATTTTATATTCAAATGTTACTGTAATTGGAAATGCAAATATTGGGAAAAACGTTGTTATTTCAACAGGTACTACGATTAAAGATGAAATTATTCCTGATAATTGTATGGTGTTTGGGCAATCCCCCAACTTGATAATTAAACCAAAAGAACAAAAGTATATGGACGAGCTCATCTCGGAATTTTGGATGATATAGAACTCAGGGATAAAGAGGCAGGGATATCAATTAAACAAAGGAGAGCACGTATGTCTACAAAAATATTGGTTACCGGTGCTGATGGTTTTATAGGTAGCCATCTAATAGAACAACTCATAAAAAAAGGTGAAAAAGTAAAAGCTTTTGTTTATTACAATTCATTTAACACTTGGGGATGGCTCGATTCGTTTCCCAAAGAGCTTTTAGCTGAAATAGAAGTATTTGCAGGGGATATCCGTGATCCCAACGGAGTAAGATCAGCAATGAAAGAAATGGATGAGGTTTTCCACCTCGCTGCCTTAATAGCGATTCCATTCAGCTATCACTCGCCTGATTCCTACGTTGATACTAATATAAAAGGCACACTGAATATTTTACAGGCCGCTAGAGATCTGGGAACTAAAAGAATTCTGGTAACCTCTACTTCAGAGGTCTATGGCACTGCTCAGTATGTACCCATCGATGAGTTACACCCATTTCAAGGGCAATCTCCTTATTCGGCTACCAAAATAGGAGCTGACAGATTAGCAGAGAGCTTTTATCGCAGCTTTGAAATGCCCATCACCATCGTACGTCCGTTTAACACCTATGGACCGCGTCAATCGGCTAGGGCGGTAATTCCGACAATTATCACCCAGCTTTTATCAGGAATGACGGAAATAAAGTTAGGCTCACTTACTCCAACTCGGGATTTTAATTATGTAAAAGACACAGCCCAAGGTTTTATTGACATTGCCGAGTCGGACAAAACCATCGGACAAGAGATCAACATAGCGACCCAGCAGGAGATATCTATTGGTCAACTGGCACAGGAGTTAATTAATCAGCTTAACCCCAAGGCAAGGATAATTTGTGACGAGCTAAGACTGCGTCCAGAAAAAAGTGAGGTAAACAGGCTATTAGGTTCGAATAGAAAAATTAGAGAACTTACCGGCTGGGAGCCAAAGTACAGTTTAAAAGAGGGGTTGGCCGAGACCATTACGTTTCTTAAAGAAAATTCAAGCAAATATAAAGCAGACATTTACAACCTGTAGAACTATTAGGAAGTGAGTATATGAATAAATTCATTCCATTATCAGTCCCCAACCTGAAGGGTAACGAGTTGAAATATGTAACTGATGCGATAAAAACCGAATGGGTGTCTACTGGCGGAGCTTATATAGACAGATTTGAATTGGAATTTGCGAATTATTTAAACGTGGGATCGGCAGTTGCTTGTCAAAGTGGAACTGCAGGCTTACATTTAGCCTTAATTCTATCAGGTGTGGAAAAAGATCATGAGGTTATAGTGCCAACACTCACATTTATTGCAGCTGTAAATCCAGTAAAATATTTACAGGCCTATCCTATTTTTATGGATTGCGATGATTCTTTATGCATGGACATGGGTAAGTTGAAAGAGTTTTGCCAAGCGGAATGTGATTTTATCGATAATAAACTCATCAACAAGTCAACCGGAAAACATATAAAAGCAGTAGTGGTTGTGCATGTCTTTGGCAACATGGCAGATATGCCAGCGGTTATGGATATTGCTGAAGAATATAACCTCAAAGTAATTGAGGATGCCACTGAGGCCTTAGGAACCTACTACCTAGAAGGTAGATATAAAGGGAAATATGCGGGGACAATTGCCGATATAGGAGTATATTCCTTCAATGGCAATAAAATTATTACGACTGGTGGCGGAGGAATGATGACCTCTAGTGATGCAGATATTATGAAAAGAGCCAAATATCTGTCTACGCAGGCCAAGGACGATGACATTGATTTTATACATAATGAAGTTGGCTATAATTATAGAATGACCAACCTGCAGGCAGCATTAGGGGTTGCACAACTGGAACAGCTTGAGCACTATATATCTGTTAAGAAAGAAAACTATAGCATATACAAAAGTTGTATCAATGATAAAATAAACGGTTTGAAGATGTTAGATTTCCGTAACGATATAAGAGCGAACTATTGGTTTTATTCAGTTTATATAGTCAATATGGAAAAATACTCCCGCGGGAAAATAATTGAAGATTTGGCGAAGAATGATATACAAACCCGTCCAATATGGAAGCTCATACATGAACAAAAACCATATTTACATGCCCAAACTTATAAGATTGAGAAAGCATTTGAATATTACAACAGAGTAGTCAATATTCCTTGTAGCACCAATCTCTCCTTTGACGAAGTGTATAAGGTTATCGAAAAGATTAAGATAATTTCAGAACAAAAAGGGGATGGAGATATTGGGCGTAGAGACACTGTTTATTGCTGAAGAACGGAATGTTCTGGAGGCGATGAAACATTTAGATGCAACAGCTAGGCAAATACTTTTAGTTGCTGAAAACAATAAATTGAAAGCGATTATTACTGACGGGGACATTAGAAGACACTTACTGCGCGGTGGAAAGTTAGAGGATAAAGTAAAAGATATCGCCAATTATAGTCCGCGTTTTATATATGAAAAGGATAAGGATAATTCGCAGGAATTAATGAAGAAATGGTCAATATTATCTTTGCCAGTTGTAAATGAAAAGCTCGAAATACAATCTATCGTTTTTGTGCATGATTACGAAATTGGACGTAATCATATTGTCAGTGCGCCTGTCGTAATAATGGCAGGAGGCTTGGGGACGAGGCTTCATCCGTATACAAAAATATTACCGAAGCCACTCATTCCCATTGGTGAAATACCGATTACTGAACATATAATTAATCGTTTTATGAAGTATAAATGCGACGAGTTTCACTTGATCGTCAATCATAAAAAAAATATGATCAAGGCTTATTTTAGTGATGTTGATAAGGATTATACCCTGGAATTTCATGCTGAAGGTAGACCATTAGGTACGGGTGGCGGACTTAGCCTGCTTAAGAAGAAGGTGGAGACGACCTTTTTCCTGACTAATTGTGATGTACTTATCAGAGCTAATTATAAGGAAATATATGACTTTCACAAGCAAAATGGAAACATGATTACAATCGTTGCAGCCTATAAACACCTTACTATTCCTTATGGAATAATAAATATGGATAACAACGGTGAAATAGCTTCAATGGTAGAAAAACCGGAATACTCTTTTTTAACCAATACAGGCTTTTATGTTGTGGAACCTGAAGTTGTAGAGAGACTCGAGGATGATAGGGTTGTAGGTTTCCCGGATATAATTGAGAAGCATAAAAGTTTAGGCGAAAAGATAGGGGTTTTTCCTGTTAGCGAACGATGCTGGCTCGATATGGGACAGCTTGAAGAGTTGGAGGAGATGCGGAAAGAATTGGAGGTGTAAGTCTGTGCACAAAATTGTTCTTGTAGGTGCAGGTGGACATGCCCTTAGTGTCATAGATAGCATCCAATCAAAGGGGAAATACGAAATCGTTGGGATTACTGATTTGGGTTATGAGGTCGGTGAGAAGATATTAGGTCAAGAAATTATTGGTAATGATGCCATATTAAAATCCGTATTTGATAGCGGTGTCAGGCATGCTTTTGTTACAGTTGGGAGTATTGGAAATTCTTCTTTAAGAAAAAAAATGTATCATATGCTTAAGGATCTAGGATTCAGCTTACCTGCGTTAGTGGATATTTCTTCAAATATCGGAAGTGATGTAGGGCTTGGCGAAGGTGTTTACATAGGAAAAAACACTGTAGTTAATGCCAAGAGCACTATAGGAGATATGGTGATTATCAATACGGGTGCAATTATAGAGCATGGCTGTTATATCGATCAATTCACACATGTAGGGCCTGGCGCTGTTATATGCGGTGACGTTAGAATAGGTGTCGAGACACATGTAGGCGCAAATGCTGTGATTATTCAAGGCGTAAATATTGGAGATCATAGTATCATAGGAGCTGGAAGTATTGTTGTCCATGATATGCCAAGTAAGGTTTTAGCCTATGGTAATCCATGTAAAGTGGTGAAAAATATTGAGTGATGTTTTCATTATAGCTGAGGCTGGAGTAAACCATAACGGCGATCTAAAGTTAGCCAAAAATTTGATAGATGCCGCCAAAATTGCTGGAGCAGATGCCGTTAAATTTCAAACGTTTAAAGCAGAGAGTCTTGTGTCAAAAATGGCCCAAAAAGCTGACTATCAAAAACAGACTACTGAATCTGATGAAAGTCAGTTGGAAATGCTTAAGAAACTAGAGCTATCTTATGGCGATTTTAAGGGCCTGAAAAAATATTGTGAGGAACAAGAAATATTATTGCTATCCACGCCCTTTGATTTAGATAGTATAGTTTTTTTAGAAAGTCTTGAAATGCCTATATATAAAGTACCATCAGGAGAGATAACTAACCTGCCATACCTGATGAAAATTGCAAACACAGGCAAGCCAGTGATAATGTCAACGGGGATGAGTGATTTGGAAGAAGTAAACTTGGCATTAAAAGTGCTTCGGGATAATGGAGCTGGATCGATAAAACTGTTACACTGCAATACCCAGTACCCTACTCCTTTTGACGATGCTAACATCAGGGCAATGCTAACGTTGAAGGAACGTTTTAGTGTTGAAGTTGGCTATTCAGATCACACGTTAGGAATTGAGGCTCCCATTGCAGCTGTGGCGCTAGGAGCTAAAGTAATTGAAAAGCACTTTACTCTTGATAAAAATATGAAGGGACCGGATCATAAGGCAAGCCTTGATCCTCAGGAGCTTAAAGCTATGGTGACATCTATCAGGAATATTGAACTCGCCTTAGGGGATGGGATAAAACGATCTTCAAAATCCGAATCATCGAATATAGAGGTAGCGCGGAAAAGCATTGTTGCCAAGCGAAATATAGTGCAAGGTGAATTATTTACAGAAGATAATCTAACGGTTAAGCGTCCTGGGAATGGGATTTCTCCTATGAAATGGTTTGAGGTACTTGGAACAAGCGCAGATCGTGATTTTTGCGAGGACGAGTTGATAGAGTTATGAAGAAAACGATCTGTATAGTCACTGGTACACGAGCAGATTATGGTCTTTTAAGGCCTATTATAAAGCGAATTATAGCTTCCAATAGTTTCGAGGTAAAAATTGTGGCAACGGGTATGCATCTGTCTGAAGATTTTGGTCTTACTTATCAGGAGATAGAAGCAGATGGTATTTTACTAGATGCAAAAATTGATGTTCTGCAAAATGATGATTCTACTAAAGCTATGTCTAAGGCCATTGGATTTGGAGTAATAGGTTTCGCAGAGTATTTTGACAAAAACCGACCTGATATGCTAGTTGTGTTAGGAGACCGATTTGAAATATTTGCGGCTGCTGTAGCTACGGCAACTGCATGTATACCGATTGCTCATATTCATGGCGGGGAAACAACAGAGGGGGCGGTTGATGAGTTTTTTCGTCATTCAATAAGCAAAATGAGTTATTTGCACTTTACGTCCACTGAGCAATATAGGCAGCGTGTTATAAATATGGGAGAAGCACCGGATCGGGTATTCAATGTTGGTGCCGTTGGCGTGGAAAACATTTTAAGTATGCCTCTTATGGCTAAAGATGATCTGGCACGAAGTATAGACTTTGATTTGAATAGACCATACGCCCTTGTAACTTTCCATCCGGTAACATTAGAAAAAAATGCTGCGACGAAACAATTTGAAGACCTCTTATCAGCTTTGGATGAGATCAAGGGGTTGAATTATATCTTTACAAAAGCTAATGCGGATGCAAATGGCAGGGAAATAAACAAAAAAATAGACGTCTATTGCGAGAAAAATGAAAATGCGATTGCTTTTACTTCTATGGGTGTTTTGCGTTACCTTTCGGCGATAAAATATTGCGAAATGGTCATAGGCAATTCTTCCAGCGGAATCATCGAAGCTCCTAGCTTCCAAAAACCTACAATAAATGTTGGAGACAGGCAAAAAGGCAGGACTTGTGCGAAATCAGTCATAGCTTGTGAACCGAACAAGCACTCTATAATCAATAGTATTAATAAGGCAAGGTCGCGGCAGTTTTTGCTCGAAATTGCTAATCAGAAAAACCCTTATAGCGATGGGAAAACTTCTGAAAAGATTGTAGCTGTAATAAAGGATTTTCTTGATAATGACAAGATAAACCTCAAGAAGAGGTTTTATGATGTGAGAGGAGGACATTAATTATTAAGATTTTAGTAGTTGGGCTTGGCTCAATGGGTAAAAGAAGAATTCGCCTGACCAAACAGCTATTTGAAAACGTCGAGATAACAGGCGTTGATTTAAGCGAGCAACGAAGAGCAGACGCAACGGAGCAGTTTGAAATACTGGCAATCGATAATTTAGAATTGGCTCTCGCAAAATCAGAATATACGGCGGCTTTTGTTTGTAGTCCACCGCTTACCCATTCGGATATTATTAAAAAATGTTTACTAAAGAAAATAAACGTATTTTCTGAGCTTAATCTTACGTATGACAGATACGAGGAATTAACACAGCTAGCAGAAAAGAGTAGGTGCAAGCTGTTTTTATCATCTACTCCGATGTATCGAAATGAAATTTCGTACATTACCAAGAAAATCCATTCACAAACAAAACTATTGGGATATGTTTACCATGTAGGGCAATATCTTCCGGATTGGCATCCGTGGGAAAACTACAAGGATTTTTTTGTTAGCGATAAGAGAACTAATGGATGTAGAGAAATTTTCGCGATCGAGCTGGGCTGGATAATGCATGCGTTTGGAGATATTACCAGTGTCAGTACAGTTAAAAGCAAAAATTCTTCTCTCAATATCGATTATAATGATAGCTATATTGTAACTTTTGTTCATGTCACTGGACATAAGGGCGTTATGATTGTTGATGTTGTTTCCAGAATGGCAGTTAAAAAATTAGAAGTAATAGGCGAAGAGTTACATCTATTCTGGGAAGGAACTCCGGACTCTCTTCGTGATTATGATATTACACTAAAACAGGTAAACCCTGTTAGTACCTATGAACAAATTGCTCATAACGAGTGTTATTCTAACAGCATTATCGAAAACGCATATGTTGAGGAAATTAAAGATTTCTTTGCGTACATAGCAGGTGACAGTGTACCTAAATATTCTTTTCAGAAGGATAAGCAGACACTCCAAATAATAGATATTATTGAAAGTTGACGGGTGGGAAAATATGAAGATCTGTTTTTGTGGTTTAGGTTCAATAGGCACACGTCATCTTAAAAATTTGTCAAGAATTCTTAGAGAGAGAAATGTACAACACACCATTGATGTTTTGCGATTTACATCAGCATTACTGGCAGGTGAGATAGAAGAAATATTAAATCAGACATATACTGACTGGCGGGATTTGGAGGACGATTATGATATAGTCTTCGTCACTAATCCTACGGCCTATCACTTTGGGATAATGAAAAATCTCATAAACAAAACGAAACATATGTTTATAGAAAAACCTATCTTTCATAGAACTAGTGTAAATATTGAGGACATCGAATTAAAGCCTAATGGGACCTATTATGTTGCTTGCCCTTTAAGATATTTACCAGTAATTAGATATATTAAAGATTTTGTCAAAGATCACTATGTATTTTCAGTTAGGGCAATATGCTCCTCCTATTTACCAGACTGGAGAAAAAATACCGACTATAGAAAAATATATAGCGCTTGCAAGGACCAGGGGGGGGGCGTTGCCTTGGACTTAATACATGAATGGGATTATATTACTTATCTATTTGGTAATCCCAGTTGTATTAAAACTATGAAAGGAACATTTTCAACCCTTGAAATAAGCAGTGATGATCTAGCTATTTACATTGCTGAGTATACTGATAAATTAGTCGAGCTTCATTTGGATTATTTTGGAAGAGTACCTCAAAGAGAAATGCTTCTTTATACGGCGGATGAGCTTATTAAAACGGATATACTCAACAATACAATTACCTTTTGTTCAACAGGTGCTATCCTAAGCTTTGATAAAGAAGACATTTATATCAATGAAATGAATAGTTTTTTAGATATGGTGCTTTGTGGTGCCGAAAATATTAATACTCCACAAAATGCCTTTAATACTCTCAAAATTGCATTAGGAGAGATTTAAGATGAATTTATTATTTACTGTTTGTGGGCGGGCTGGTTCTAAAGGCTTTAGGAGTAAAAACATCCAGACATTCTTGGGTTTCCCTTTACCGTACTACACCTTTTCAGCGATCGACTTGTTTATTAAAAACTATGCTAATAAATACAATAACATCACCGTTGCAGTAAATACTGATAGCAGTGAGCTGATCGCCTTATTTGAACAGACAGCGATTATCTTTAAAACTGTGAGTAGAAAGCCAGAGCAGGCAACGGACGTTGCCTCTAAGTATGCTGTTATAAAGGATACAATGATTGAATGTCAAAATGATAGCGAAAAAATATTTGACATTGTAGTAGATTTGGATATTACATCTCCCTTGAGAACTCTTGAAGACGTTGAGTTAACAATACAGGCCCTGATACAAAATTTGCAGGCCGATTGCTCATTTTCCGTTACCCATTCAAGACGCAATCCATACTTTAATATGGTAATAGAACAAGAAGGTTTCTATGAGCGTGTTCTTAAGTCTGACTTTAATGCCCGGCAACAGGCACCGGTAATATACGATATGAATGCCTCTATATACGCGTATCGTAACAGCTTTTTAAGTGCAGAGAGTACTAATGGAGTATTTGATGGTAAGGCTGTAGTACATGTTATGGAAGATACTGCTGTTTTGGATATTGATAGCGAAGAAGACTTTAAGTTAATGAAGGTTATTGCACAATATTTTTATAAAAATAATAAAAAATATTCGGATATTAGAGACAATATTAAAAATATTGTAAGTTTCTAGTAAATCCTAACAAGGCGCAATCAATCTGCGAGAAAACACCCGAATCCGATTCGGGGTCGAAAGAGCCTTTCTAAAAAGCCGCAGATACCTCGTTTAAATTATGGTAACTTATAGTAGTTAGAATTAAACACCCTCTTATTGAGGGAGAGGAGGATACAATGGAAATTAAAATACTTGAGGATAGCATACAGTTGAAAAATGAAGTTTCTTCTATTGAAATTATGAACATAATTAATGAACAACTGAAAGTTCGTGATTTAATCTTGGACCGGATGAGTATTGATGGAAGGCAAGTTCAGGGGGATTTTGAAGAGTATTTACACGACCGGGTTGGAGAAATCAGTATTATTGAAGTCCATACTATCCCTTGGAAAAAATGGATGGATGGCGCACTTATCATGGCTTTACAGTATCTAGGACGAGCTATACCAGGTGTACGGAGACTCTCAGATGATTTTTATCGGGGGAATACAGAGGAGAATTGGCAGACATTAGGACAACTATTAGAAGGGTTACAATGGTTGGCGGAATTGATCCATAACTTAGAACAAAAAGGGACACAGTATTATTCAAGTTGGGACACCGCCATCTCATTGACTTTCAGTTTTCGAGGACTCCTAGCTAATTTAGAGGAGGCTATGACTACTTCCAACTTAGTTTCAGTTGCCGATGTTCTAGCCTATCAAGTTAAACCTTTACTGGAGGCAATTGACAAAAATATTCAAAAGACGGTAGACAGCGAGGTGAAACGCTATGATCTCAATTGATAATATTAATGTTGTAAGGGACAAGTTTCCTCTTCTATGGGCTCAATTTAAACCTGAAGAGGCGGATGAGGATACAGTAGTTGAGTATGAAATGGGGAATCTCGGTAAGCCAACACTGTCCGTTACCCGGGACGGGAAAAAGATATACTTACATAGCAACTATGACCCTCAGTATGAGGCCGAACGGATGATTGAAAATTATGATGGTAAGGTCCTGGAATATGAACATGTGTTCTTCTACGGGATTGGACTCGGTTTACATGTTCAGGAGTTTATGCGCAAATACCCCACAATGCCCTTTTCACTTTATGAACCGTGTCAAGCTGTCTTCCAGATGTATTTAAACCATGGTTCCTTGAGTGAGTTACCTATCAAAAACCTTAAACAAATTTACCTAGAGCAACAAGAAAATGACGTCGAAAGAAATCTTGCGGATCTGCTGGAGATCGTGGTTAACCAGAAAGTAATGTTGGTAACCTTACCGTGCTACGAAAGGGCATTTAAGGAAAAGTACAAAAAATTTGCAGTCATGTTTAAAGAAATTATAGGGATGAAAAGGGTCTCACTGAATGTCAATTTTGCTTTCGAAAAACGTTGGACAATTAATAGTCTGTCTAACTTGCCGTACGTAGTACAAACCCCAAACATTCTGCGCGACGTGGACAAACAGGATTTCGTTGGAAAACCGGCCATAATAGTCGCTGCGGGTCCCTCCCTTGCAGAAGAAATCGGCAATATAAGGGATATTAAGGAAAACGGCTTGGCTTATATTTTTGCGGTGGGGTCATCCATAAGTGCTCTATTGGCACACGAAATCTACCCCCATGCAGCCTGTGCATATGACCCTACTTCGTTGAATTTTAAGGTATTAGAGAAAGTAGTTGAAAACAATATTTCAGAAATACCGTTGATTTACGGTAGTAGCGTCGGTTATGAAACTCTAATTAATTATCCAGGTCAGAAACTGCATATGATCACAAGCCAAGATACTGTAGCCCCGTATTTCTTAAAAACGAATAACGCTGAGTCTTTAGATATAGTTCACGACGCACCCAGTATTGCGGTTGTTACCCTTGAGCTCCTGCTTAAGTTAGGTTGTAATCCGATTATTTTGGTGGGACAGAATCTGGCCTACAAAGACGGCATGAATTATCCTAAGGAAATTAATAATTTGCGTTCAGCCGAGATGAGCAATGAGGAAAAACTTATTGCCATTGAAGTCGAAGACGTACACGGTAATCTGGTTTCTACTAGTGATGCTTATAATCAGATGAGGCAAGGGATTGAGACTTTTATTAGTATGAATCCCCAGTGCGAGGTAATTAACACGACTAGAGGCGGCGCCAAAATAGCGGGAGCGTCGTTTGTTAGTCTAGACGAAGTGATCAAAAATAAATTAGGTGCTCAGGCTGTCAATGAAGAATGGATGATGGTCAGTGGAGACTACGACTTACCCCTGATCAATAGACGGGTAAGTACTATGCATACTGAACTCAGTGATTTACAAAAATTAATTAATAGTTTGTGGGAGCTGCTCCAAGAATTGCCCTCACTTGCGCAGACAAACAAGAGGAATCAGTTAGAAAAGATATTTCTACGAATTGATAAAATTTTTGAGCGTATCGAAAAGAACGAATTTTATATCGTATTTTTATATCCCATGAACAGGGTGCAGTTTGAACTGATGGTCAATCAGATTTCTGCCGTGCGTTTCAACAGCGACTTGAGTGCGAAAGCGGAGAAAGTGTTTTCCGAGATGGGTAATTACCTGCTCCTTTGTAGGCAGGACATTGATCTAATTGCTCCTACCTTGAATAAGGTTACAGATAAATTATCTAATCTTCAAAGTTGAAGATTACGGTAAGAAAACTTTTCTAAACCCCTTAAGTTTTTCCTCCAACCTCCCGATATATAAGTATCATGTCAAACCTGTTCTTTTTCCCCAACCGGCCGGAGGGAGAGAAAACGGAAGGACATGAATAAATCGGGCAAGGATGCCTGATGTAAAAATCAAGGAGGAAAAAGTTATGATTATTAATACTAATATTGCTGCCAATAATACCATACGTCAATTGGGTATCAATCAAGCGTCTACACAAAGCTCTTTGGAAAAACTGTCCTCTGGTTTACGGATCAACAGTGCAGCCGATGACCCAGCGGGTCTGACCATTTCCGAGCAAATGCGTGGTCAGATCAGCGGGTTAAACCAGGCTAACAGCAATGCCCAAAATGGTGTTTCTTTAGTATCCACCGCTGAAGGTGCACTGAATGAAACAACATCCGTTCTCCAAAGTATGCGTGCACTCGCAGTTCAAGCTGCTAATGGTACCAACACCACTACCGATGCTGCTGCTCTGCAGACTGAGAGCGATGCGTTGGCTAGTACAATCGACGACATCGGCAATCAGACTCAGTTCAATACAAAGAATCTGTTGAATGGTAATGTTGCTGTACAAACTACTTCATCTAATGCTGGCATTAGTGCTACAGGCACTTCTGCAACTACCGCAAACGGTACTTACGCAGTTACAATTACTGCTAAAGCTACGCAGGCGAAAATAAGCGGGACTGCTTTTGGGGCAGTGACGGCTGCCAATGCCGGCACACTAACCATCAATGGATCAAATATCTCGATTTCGAGCGGAGATACTATTGGCGATGTGGCTGCCAAAATTAATAATGTATCGAGTGCTACTGGCGTAACAGCTATTATTCAGGGAGTCAGTGGTAGTCAGCATCTTGATCTTCAGACTAATGCTTATGGCTCTTCTGCAACAATAAATGTTTCAGCTTCAACGGCCGCACTAGGCAATACAGCCTTGGGTTTAACTGCAGCTGGCGCGACCACTGCCGTAGCAGTAGGCTCTGATGTAAAGGGCACAATTGATGGTACAGCCGCTGATGGTAAAGGGCTTCAATTAACTCAAGTAACTGACCCTAACACTGCAAATGGTGCTGCTGGGTTGACAGTGAACACCGCTGTCACTGATACAGCTTCGACTGCGACAATAGCACACGCAACAGTTTCTGGGAATTTGGGCTCAGCAATGGCGTCTGGTAGTAAACTAACCATTAACGGCAAGACAATAACGTTCAAATCTACATCGGGAGCTGCGGGGTCGAATGTCTTTGCAATACCAGCCACTGTCTCTGGTTTGGCTTCGGACATCAACTCAATTACCAAAGAGACGGGTGTTACAGCTTCCATGGATAATAATGGTAACCTAACTCTTACGACTGTTGCTCAGGGCGTTAATGCGACTATGAAGATAAGCGCTTCCGGGGCAGGTGCATCTGGCATTAGTGCTGCTCTAAACGCAACAAAAATAGTAGGTTCTGATAACTTAGCCAAGGTTTCAGGAACCACTACGGACGTCACTGTGAACACAGGTAATACGCTGAAACTGCAAATCGGCGCTAACCAAGGACAAACCATGTCAATCTCAATTAATGACATGCGTGCCAAAGCTCTTGGGGTAGATAAGCTTGATTTAACCACGGTTTCTGGTGCTGCGGCGGCAATCACTGCGATTGATGCTGCTACATCGATGGTAACTGCCCAGCGTTCCCAATTGGGTGCTGCCCAAAACCGTCTCCAGGACACCATGGCCAACTTGGGCACTTCTTCTCAGAACGTTACTACGGCTGAGGCTAACATCCGCGACGTAGATATGGCTTCAGAAATGACCAACTTCCAGAAGAACAACGTTCTCTCACAAGCGGCTACATCCATGTTGGCACAAGCCAACCAACTGTCCCAAGGAGTTTTGAAATTACTGCAATAATTAACTGAGTAAGTGACTAAGTTTGGTAAAGAGCCAGAGGTGAGAGCCTCTGGCTCTCGATATATAGTTACTGCGTTCAGGAGGTAGACTAATGGATATAGCTGCCATGTCAGTCGTGTTTAGCCAAAGTAAAGTTCAACAACAGGTCGGTATCTCAGTCATGAAAAAGGCGATGGGCGTTGAAGCGGCTAAAGGTGATTTAATAGCATCTCTAGCCAGTAGTGAGACGACTAAGGCTATGGAATCGTCCGTTCAGCCAAATTTAGGAGCTAATCTCGACATAGGAGCCTAAGGAAAAGCCACTAGTTTAGGATAACCCTAGCTAGTGGCTTTCTGGATTTTTTTATGGATACGCCTAAAGGTTTGTGGCCCTTCTTACGATAAATACAGTAAATCACATTCTGGGTATTGATGTTGTAAAGATTACTGTAGGTGCAGGGTGGATTTGCCTATGCGGCGCTGACAGCTCCCTGCCCGCAGCCCATTGTATTTGTTACATTTACTGGTACAGCAGCCGCGATTCCGAGCTGTGTTGGGAGGATATTGGACAAAATAGAGAGTTGAACTCTTGAGAGGAGGTTTTGGATATGTCAGTTAGCTCAACTAGTACAACAAGCTCAACCGGTTTAACTAGCATAACTGGTTCGAGTGCAGCTAGTTCAACTGGAGGAACGTATGGACTTTCCGGTTCGGGCATTGATGTTGATGCGCTTGTAAAGAAGTTAATGGCTGGTCAGCAAGCAGTAGACGATGCTCTGGTGCAAAAGCAAACGGTACTGCAGTGGCAAAAGGCTGCCTATAATACGGTGACGGATGATCTCAATAATTTTAGCACCAATACGGTATTTAACTACAAACTGCAGGCTACGTTAAGCCCTAATCTGGTTACTTCGAGTAACACCTCGGTGGCAACAGCAACGGCTAATGCAGGGGCCGCTAATATCACTCATTCTTTGGTAGTTTCGCAGTTAGCTAGCGGAGTCAATCTTACGAGTTCAAAGTCTATTTCGGCGGCAAATCAGACGCTGGGGAATTTAGAGACGCAAATGGGTTTAAATGCCAATTCTTTTACATTTACCATCTCAAATGGCTCGTCCGTAAGTCAACCCATAACTATCGATCCGAGTTCTGACAGCATAAATGATGTTGTTAGTGCGATCAACAATGCTGGAGTCAATGTGACGGCGAGTTATGATAGTACATTAGATCGTGTTTTCCTTTCAACGACCAATACTGGTAGTTCTACAGGGATTAGTATGAGCAGCACGAGTACTGATGCGACTAGTTTTATCAATGGACTTAATCTTTTTCCCACCACGTCCCCGGTTACTGATAGTAATGGAGTGGTCACAACAGGCGGGGAATCTACTTCAGGGGACACAACCACATTTACAAGTACTCCCGGTCAGGATGCCCAATTCACCTTAGATAATGCGACTCTAACAGAATCAAAAAATGCTTTTACAATTTCAGGTGTGACCTATAATCTGACAGGTGTTTCCCCTACGACGACAAGCGGTTCGTCAGCGACTCAGACTCCGACTACGATCAGTGTGGCGGCTGATATTGACACAGAGGTGGCTAATATTCAAACCTTTGTGAATTCCTATAACACAATGCTCGCTGAGGTGAACGGAGATATCAGTCAAGCACGCTATACAGACTATCCTCCTTTGACATCAGCCCAGGAATCGGCGATGAGCGCTTCGGATATTACGCTTTGGAATGCCAAGGCTCAGAGTGGGATGCTCTATAATGATGATACGCTGACCAGCCTTGTGAACACTATGCGCAATGCTATTTCCAGCCCTATTTCCGGCATTGCGCCGACAAATGTAAATGGTACTTCTGTCACGTATAATACGGCAGCCTCGATTGGGATTACCACGGGGTCCTACACTGAGAATGGAAAATTATATCTCAACAAGGACACCTTGCGAGCGGCATTGCAGGCTAATCCTAATGTACTCCAACAAATATTTGGAACTAGTGGGACATCAACTACAGTGAACGGAGTCACCACAACGAATACTGCAACTCAGGGAATCGCCGGGCGGTTGAGTGATGCCATCAAAAACACCACGACTCAATTAACTCAAATAGCAGGTACTACTGTGAATGCCTCCTACGATACTAGCAGCAACCTTGCTAAACAAATTGCTTCCTACACTACGCAAATCACAGCTGCGCAAGCTACGTTTAGTACTATGCAGAGTCAATATTATACTCAGTATAACGCCATGGAAGTAGCGTTACAGTCCCTGTCTGCGCAGAGCAGTTGGATTACATCTATGACCAGCACTACCAGCTCATAAAATTAGGAAATGATTTAGGAGGGTTTATGATGGTGAATAATTCACAAGCGGCAAATGCTTATAAAAATCAGCAGATTATGACGGCCTCACCGGCACAATTGACATTATTGCTCTATAATGGCGCCTTGCGATTCTTGGCAGAAAGCATTTCAGCCATGGAGCAAGGGAAGATAGAAAAATCCCACAACGCCAATCTGCGCGTGCAAGCTATCGTAAGCGAATTTGTTATAACCTTGGATATGAGCTATGAAATATCAAAGGGCTATGCCCAACTTTATGAATACACGGAATACTGCCTCATTCAAGGCAACATTAAACAAGATTTAAAATTTATGCACCAGGCGAAGCAGGTGTTAGAAGAACTGAGGGAGGCTTGGGTAGGCGCCATGAGGCAAACTCAAGAGGCCCGGGCGGTTGGCAAGTAATGGGTAAGGCAGCGCAAGCTCTGTGGCAGGATTATCATTTTTTAACCAAAGAGATGCTCAAATTTCTAACTAAGCAGGATATGCCTCTTTTTTATCATCTGTTGGAGCAACGGAGACGGCTGCAGACCAGTATTGAAGAGGCGGCGGACGTCGTCTTCAAAGACTCACCGGCTGGGCAGAGTTTGCTGAATGAAATTCAAAAAGAAAACCAAATTGTTATTGATCATTTGCAATCTCGAATGAGCCACAGCAAGCGCCAATTTCAAATGATGAAAGCCTATAGTGGTACTGCGAGTACTGGTCCTGCTAGTCGAAAGACGTGGAACCGATAATGGACATGTTATACCATTCTCAATCTTAGTATAAGGTCGGGGATGTTTTCATAGAAGAGAGTGATAATAATGAACCTTAGTCTCTGCATGATCGTGAAAAATGAAGAGAAACTTCTGCGGCAAAGCTTGAGCGCAGTTCGTCGTTGGGTCGATGAAATTGTTATCGTAGATACCGGCTCAACCGATCGCACGAAAGATATTGCGCGAACATTTACAGCGCAGGTTTATGATTTTCCCTGGTGCGATGATTTTTCGGCAGCTAGGAACTTTGCCCTTGAGAAAGCGTCTTGTGACTGGGTGCTTGTGATCGACGCGGATGAAGTCGTCAGCGATTTTCAGGTTAAGAGTATCCGAAAGGTCATAAAGGCCGATCAGCCTATCGTGGGCCGAATCAAACTGATTAACCTACTATCCGATGCAATGGGAGAAAAACGCTCTAACGAGAGAATTAGCCGCTTATTCAACCGCAGATTATTTTGCTATCATGGGGTTATCCATGAACAGATTGTCAGGAAAGATGGGAATCCGTTCAAGACAGTTCCGGTAGAAATTACTGTCGAACATAGCGGCTATACCCAGAAAGTCATTCAACGGACCGATAAAATCGCTAGAAATATCAGCTTACTGGAACAGGCACTGGAGAGAAGTCCCGAGGATACTTACGTGCTTTATCAATTAGGCAAATCTTATTATATGGCAAGTGATTATAACGAGGCAGTCGCTTACTTTAAACGAGCGTTAGTTTTACCCTTAAATTTTGCCCTAGAATACGTGGAGAATCTGGTAGAAACCTATGGGTACGCATTAATCAATAGCGAAAGATATGCAGAAGCGCTATGTCTCAAGAACTATGAGTTGTATTTCGCCACTTCAACGGATTATCAGTTTTTGATGGGCCTTGTCTCTATGAATAACGGGGGCTTTTCTGAGGCGATCGGACAATTTTTGCAGTGTATTGGTAATAAAGAAGGAAAGGTAGAAGGAATTAATTCCTATTTGCCTAACTATAACATCGCGGTTATCTATGAGTGTTTGGGATATCGGACTGAAGCGGTCAGTTACTATCAAAAATGTGGCAATTATCCCGCGGCTCGTAAGCGTCTTAGCGAATATAGTGCTGGGGGTTAATTCCGAGAGATCAGCGCCCAGTTGGGCAACTTGAGCAAAATTAATGATTAGTAATTTGTGGGAGGAATACGTGATGCCTAATCCGATACAACCGAATTCTCAGTCTACCACCATCCCTGTGAATACTTTTCCCGGTCAAAAACTAGAACAATCCCAAGAGGCTCCCCGCAAGGTAGTCGATAGTAAGCAAGAAACTTCCTCTGCTCGAGAAGAGATTCCCCGTGAGGAAGTAGAAAAAGCCACAGAAAAACTTAATCGGCTCATGGGGATTATTGACAAACGTTTGGAGTTCAGAGTGGATGATAAATCCAAACAAGTGGTGGTGAAGATTATCGATCAGCAAAGCGGAGACGTGCTGAATGAAATTCCTTCCAAACAGGCCATTGCTATGCTGGATTCTTTTAGCGATATGGTCGGTTTGTTGGTCGATAAAAAGGCTTAATTTTAGTAATTGAAGAAAGTCTTGATCGGGAATTGCTGGAAATATTATAAGGGACAAAATTGAATAAACTCGGAGATTACAAGACAAACAGGATGCGCTTTAAGCAGCTTGTTTGTTTTTTACATCTATATCTCGACATTCTTTAACAAGAAACTATATACGGTTTTCCAACTTGATGCTAGTATTAGAAAATAAGCGTTATATAGAAGTTGATGCTTATTTTGGAGGAATTCTAACAAATGATGGCGAATGAAAGTATTATAGCTTTAGTTTAGGTGATGTATACAATTAGATTGTTAAATGGCGATTACATAGTGGCTTCATAATATTATCCTATCAAAAAGATTGGGGTGGCAAGGCATGGGCCAGGACGATAACAAAAACCTGGGGGTCGATTTGGGAGAGTTTGTAGAATTTTACCTCTTGGATTCTCAAGAACAGATTGATAGACTGGGAGCGGGACTCTTACAGCTGGAGAAAGAGGGCGGAAATATTGGACTTATCAACGATCTTTTCCGCTCTGCTCATAGTTTGAAGGGGGCTTCAGGGACCATGGGGTTCACACCGATTGTGGCGATGACCCATGCGGCTGAAGACTTATTGGATAATTTACGGCAGGGAAAAATGGATGTTTCTTTGGAAATGATTGATGTGTTATTAGCAGTGACAGACCGGGTCAAGGCCATGCTGGCTCAAGTGGAGTTACGTCAAGAGATCGCCGTTGGCTTCGAAGATTTAGTCTCATCGATGAGGAGCTTAATAGCGGGAGAAAAGCCGGTGGTAGCGGTAAATTCGCAGACCATTCCCGAGGCAGAGGAAAACGTTTTGGAGAATTTTGTGCCGCTGGATTTCTCGCTCACTCAGTCTGAACGTGAAAAAGTTGCCGAAGCTCAGCTGATGGGGCATGGTGTTTATCAGGTGGATGTGCAACTCGCGTCGGGTACGCTGATGAAAGCGGTACGCGCTGTGATGGTGACCCAGCGGCTTGAGGGAATGGGCACTGTGATCAAGCTTTTACCCAGTATTGAGGATTTGGAAGTTGGAAATACCGAGGGTTTCGCCTTGCTCGTCATCAGCGATGAGTTGAGCGGAGAGATGCAACGGGAAGTGTTAGGGATTTCCGAAGTGGAAGAAGTGGGTATTCATTCCTATCCGGCGGCTGACCACCCTATAGAAGAGGTTTCAATAATGCCTGAAGACATAGTTGACCTTGTGGCGGAAGAGAAACCAGTGCCTAGTTCATCCCAGCGGAGTCCGGTTGTCGAACCCAAGGGGACAGGCTTGGGGGTTTCCGCACCGGTATCCGAGGCTTCAAATGGTGAGGGCAATACCCAAGTACATACAATACGGGTGGATACGGTGCGGATGGATAATCTCATCAATTTAGTGGGAGAGATGGTCATTACTCGGACCCGCTTAGTACAAATTGGCTTGGATCTGAAGGCTCAGTATCGTATGGACAACATGGTTAACAATTTGAACGAGACCAACGTTTATTTGGGACGTTTGATGAATGACTTACAAGAGAGTGTCATGCGCCTTCGTATGGTGGCGATTGGGACGGTATTTGCTCGTTTTCCCCGTTTGGTTAGGGATCTTGCCAAGAAAACAGGCAAGGAGATTGACTTGGTTTTAAAGGGAGAAGACACAGAACTGGACAAAACTGTCGTGGAAGTGATTGGGGATCCCTTAATGCACTTGATTCGAAATGCGGTGGATCATGGGATCGAATCTCCGGAGGCGCGTCGTGCGGCAGGTAAGCCAGAGGCGGGTACGATTACGCTGGATGCCTATCATGAAGGAAACCACATTGCAATCCTGATCTCGGATGACGGGTCGGGGTTACCCCTCGAAAAAATCCGGAATATTGCAGTTGCCAAAGGTCTGATCGGAGAGAGAGAGGAACTTTCAGAACGTGATATTTCAAACCTCATTTTCTTGCCGGGTTTTAGCACCGCAGATACGGTGACTGATATTTCCGGGCGGGGTGTGGGGATGGATGTGGTGAAAAAGGCCCTGAATAATCTAGGAGGAATGGTCGATATTACGACCCGCAAAGGAAAGGGAAGTACCTTCACCATACGGTTGCCTTTGACCTTGGCGATCATTCAGGCGCTGCTCGTAGAAGTAGGGGAAGAAATTTATGCGGTGCCACTTTCTTCTGTTTTAGAGACCTTACTGGTCAATCGGGTGGAGATTAAAACCGTCGGCGGACTACCAATGGTTCAATTGCGTGGGAACACGTTGCCCTTGATCTCTTTACAAGAGAAATTTGGTTTGCCGGTTCCAGAAACCGTGAGTGGTGAGGTTTTCGTCGTTGTTGTGGGTTTTGGAGATAAAGCATTGGGTCTCATTGTGGATGAACTGCGTGGACAGCAGGAAGTTGTAATTAAGTCGTTGGGCGATTTTCTCAATAATCTTCCCGGAATTGCCGGCGCAACAATTCTCGGAGATGGTAAAGTCACGTTAATTCTCGATATTGGATCTCTTATCCAAGACGTCCTAGTTATGCGCAAAGCGTAAGCGAGGTTCGATATTCGAGGTTCGAGGTTCGAATAAGAATAAAAATTTTATTAAATTTTTAAACGATTTGAATCTAGTCTCGATCATTACCTCGTACCTTTTTCTTTAAAAGAAAATCTTAATAAAGTCCTAAAAACTTTCAATTTTTTATTCCGGTTTCGAACCACGAATATCGAACCACGAACATCGATAAAGGAGGATTTAACATTGGCTGAAGAACAATTAGTGACCTTTTGCTTGGGTTCTGAAGAATTTGGTGTAGATATCATGCGTGTCCAAGAGATTATTCGTATTCCACCGATCACACGAGTACCTAAAGCACCGATTTATGTGGAGGGTGTGATTAATTTACGGGGAAATGTGATTCCGGTGATCAGTTTGCGTACCCGTTTTGGGATGACCCGCGTGGAAGAAACGGATCTCAGTCGGATTATAGTCTTGCAAGTACAAACTAAGGTTTTTGGGATCGAGGTGGATGCTGTAACAGAAGTTTTGCGCATTGACAGTGATGGAATTGAGCCACCACCCCCGATTGCCTTGGGTATGGACTCTCAGTTTATTCGGGGAGTGGGGAAAATTGGTGAGCGACTACTCATTATTTTAGAGCTCGATCAGATTATGGGCGGAGAGTAAGCCATGAGTGGAAGGCCGAAAACACCGATCGGGGTTTTGATTGTTGATGATTCTCCCTTTATGCGCTTGACTCTCCAGAAAATTCTTAATCAGGATCCCGATATTCAGGTTTTGGACACTGCGCGAGATGGGCGTGAAGGGGTTTTGAAGCTTCAATCCCTTCGGCCGCAGGTTGTGACGATGGATGTCGAGATGCCTGTTATGGACGGACTGCAGGCGTTGGAAGAAATTATGCGGTGGCAGCCAACGCCTGTGATTATTTTAAGCGCTGTGACGACAGAAGGTGCACAAGCCACGTTGAAGGCACTTGATCTGGGGGCTTTTGATGTGGTGGCCAAACCAACGGGGAAACCGGGAGCGGACCTGCAGGTGCTCACGCACGATTTAGTGGAGAAGGTGAAAGCGGCGGCGGGTGTCAATCCAGCTCGACTAGGGCGTAAAGTTGTACCTGTGCCTGCGAGTGTAACGGTTCAATCTGCGAGTGTAACAGTTCAACCTGTGGTTACAAGAGTGACCGTGGCTGGGACAGGGAGCTCTCCGATGGGACAACAAGGTTTGCGCCCTTCAGGCTTAAATAAGATGGGTCCGTTGCCGAAGCATGTCGTCGAGATTGTGGCGATCGGGACGTCTACTGGGGGGCCCTCTGCTCTACAAGCGGTTCTGCCTACCCTACCGGCCGGCTTTCCGGTACCCGTACTTGTGGCGCAACATATGCCGCCTGGTTTTACTGGGCCGCTTGCCCAACGCTTAAATGGGCTCTGTCCATTAAATGTCAGAGAAGGGATACACGGTGAAGTGTTGAAGGCAGGAACTGTGTATGTCGCTCCTGCCGGTAAACAATTACAGGTTCAGCGTAAGGCCGGGCAGCTAAGCCTACATATTGGAGATGAAGCTCCTATTCCTACGCTTTATCATCCTTCGGTGGATGTGATGTTTCTTTCCTTGGCGAAGGAAGTTGGCAAAGGAACCCTGGGCGTGGTGATGACTGGAATGGGGAATGATGGGGCAAAAGGCATGAAGGAACTTAAGCGGTTAGAGGGTTTTGCAATTGCCGAAGCGGAGGAAACCTGTGTGGTCTATGGGATGCCTAGGTCGTTAGTGGAGGCTGGCCTTGCAGACCGAGTTGTACCGTTAGGGGAGATTGGTCGAACGATTGTCGAGTGCGTCATGAGGAGGGGATGAACGGATGAGTCTTTTTGGAGCGATTGATATTAGTGCTTCAGGTTTAACCGCTCAGCGTTTACGAATGGATCTCATTGCCAACAATATTGCCAATATTAATACAACCCGTACGGGCACTCTGACTGCGGCGGGGAATCCCATACCCTATAGTCGTCAGGAGGCTACCTTTGTCCCCCGTCCTCCTGATACGCCGTTTGCTAGTGTTCTCGGAGAAACCTTAGGAAGTCAAAACGCCGGGAATGGGGTACAAGTGGCCAGCATTAGTGACGATGTTCAAGACCCGTTTGGTTTAGAGTACAACCCCAGTTCCCCGGATGCCGCTACAGTGGCTGAACCAGGCTTGCCGGTGGGGTATGTGCGCCAGCCTAATGTAAATATTACGACGGAAATGGTGGATATGATCTCCGCTTCTCGAGCGTATGAAGCGAATGTGACCGCCATGAATGCCAGTAAAGCGATGGCCTCCAAAGCACTGGAGATCGGAAAGGGGTAATGAGTAGATGAGTATAGTCCCTATTGTACCCCTCGGGGCCTTGACTCCTATTACCCCGACCAGCCTCGAGAAGACAAACGCCAGTTCCGGCACCGGAACTCAAAAGGCCGCGACGGATTTTTCAAAGTTTTTAAACGATGCCTTAAGCCAAGTTGATGCTTTACAAACGAATGCCGATGCCGCAAGTATGCAGCTAGCAACCGGGAAGGTGCAAGATATGTCTGCTGTGATGGTGGCGTTAGAAAAAGCAAGCATGTCGTTATCTTTGACTGTATCGGTGCGCGATAAAGTGTTAGATGCCTACAACCAAGTAATGCGTATGCAAATGTAAGCGAGGTCAGAGGTCAGAGGTCCGAGGTTTGAAACGTTCGCAAGCGAATGTCTTCATTCGAGCATCGGACCACGGACCACTGACTTCGGACCTCGACTATGAAAGGAGGAGCAAAGGATGGATTTTTCTTGGGCCGGAATTCAGCAATCGGTCAAAACATTTTGGAACAAGCTTTCTAGCCCACAGAAAATAATTACGATAATTGCTCCTCTTTTGGTAGCTGTGGCGTTATTTTCCTTGATCACTTGGGCAGGCACCCCGCAATATGTAGCGATTTTTACGAAACTTAATGACACGGATGCAGCTGCAATCGTGACCAAACTGAAAGATTTAAAAGCAGATTATAAGTTGGCAGATAACGGGTCGACCATTATGGTACCTCAACAATCGTCCGCTGATATTCGTTTACAGCTGGCCAGTGCCGGGCTTCCTCAAGAGAGTAAATTCAGCTTTGATAGTTTGAATACGATGCATCTGGGGGAAACAGATGCGGACCGCAAATTGCGTTATATTCTCGGGTTGCAGAACGAACTAGAAGATACCTTAAAAGTGTTGAACGGTGTGCAGGATGCGCACGTGAATATCGTGATGCCTGACCAGTCACTATTCGTCGACAGCCAGAAACCAGCAACAGCGGCGGTGACTTTGAAACTCGTCCCGGGAACAAAACTCGGAGACGATCAGGTCCGCGCGATTGCTAATCTGATGGCAGGATCGGTAGAAGGACTGCAAATGGAGAATGTGACGATTGTCGATACCAATGGCAATGTTTTATCGGATGTTTTAGGTAATAGCAATAATTCTCAACATATGACCGGAACTCAATATCAACTTCAACAAACAGTCGAAGAGGACACTCGAAAATCGGTCCAGAGTATGTTAGATCGGGTCTTGGGTTCAGGCAAGACTGTCGTCCGAATCAGCGCAGTGCTGGATTTTAATCAAATTAAAATAACCAAACAGACGAATGGGCCCGGTGCTGTGGTGAGTGAGCAGAGTTCCACTGAAAATACCACCAATAATACGGCGGCTGGAGGAACACCGGGAGTGACAGCGAATAAAGCCCCGACGTACCCAACCGCAACCCCGGCGGTGAATTCAACTTCCACAAAGTCGAATGCTACCAAAAACTATCAGGTGGACACCACACAGGAGGAACAAGTGGTCAGCCCCGGCGCTGTAAAACATCTTTCCGTGTCGGTTATGGCGGATTCCGACACTGTTACCCAGGCCCAACTTGCTCAAATTCAAGCGATTGTGGCTTCTGCAGCCGGAGTGGATTCAACCCGGGGGGATCAAATTCAAGTCGCCGCTCTTCCGTTTAACAAAACAGAGCTACAGCAAGAAAAAGCGGCGATGGATAGTGCTCTACAGCGACAACAATTGGTTAGTTATGTGGAAATGGGAAGTGCCGTTCTATTTGGTTTCGTGCTTTTGTTAGTTTATTTGCGTAGCCGTTCGAAGAAAGCACGCACGAGAAAAATGTTGGAATTGAACGATTCACAGCCCGTAACGGCTGCTACGGCAGAACTGCTCATGGCGCAAGAGTTGGCTGAGGAAGAGGCGAAGGCTAAACTTGCTCGGAAGAACGCAAAGTCGTTTGAGCAAATCCAAAAGGAGAAAACCCAAGAGTCTGTCGAACTTTATTCGCGCAATAAACCCGAAGAAGTGGCTCGTTTGGTTAAATCCTGGCTATCGGAGGAGAGTTAGATGCCACAAGTGTTAACTGGACTGCAAAAAGCAGCGATTTTAATGATTGCCTTGGGGGCAGAGAAGTCGGCTCAGGTGGTTAAGCACCTGGGCGAGGCAGAAATTGAGCAGTTGACCTTAGAGATGGCCAATGTTCGTAAAATATCGCCGGAAAACCGCGATAGTGTCGTGGAAGAATTCCATCAAATGTGCATGGCGAATGAGTATATTGCTCAGGGTGGGATTGATTACGCCCGGGATGTGTTGGAACGGGCTCTTGGAGAAGCACGGGCGTTTGAAATTATTAACCGCCTGGCGATTTCCATGAAAATGCGGCCTTTTGAGCTTGTTCGTCGGACAGACCCTAAACAGCTTTTTTCTTTCATTCAGGGTGAGCACCCCCAGACGATTGCGCTGATCATGACACACCTGCCCCCGGATAAAGCGGCATCTTTGCTGGCCAGCATTGCTCCAGATCGACAGGCTGAGGTGGTGAAACGTATTGCGACGATGGGGCAGACCAGCCCGGAAGTACTTAAGCAAATTGAGAAAGTTTTAGAACACAAGATTACGAGTTTGGCTCCGACGGATTACACGACCTCCGGAGGGATTCAAAGTATCGTGGATGTGCTTAACCAGGCGGATCCCAGTACGGTTAAAGTAGTCATGGATGTCTTAGATATGGAAGATCCTGAGTTGGCGGAGCAGATCAGGCAGCAGATGTTTGTCTTCAAAGACATTATTTTGTTGGATGACCGCAGCATCCAGTTGGTTTTGCGCGAAGTAGCTACCAAGGACTTAGGCTTAGCACTTAAAGGGGCAAATAATGAAGTCGCCTTGAAGATTCAGTCCAATATGTCTACGCGGGCTGCCCAGATGCTTAAGGACGACATGGAGTTCATGGGCCCGGTTCGGTTGCGTGATGTAGAAGAGGCTCAGCAACGGATTGTGAAAGTAATCCGTAAGCTTGAAGAAGCCGGAGCGTTAGTTATCTCGAGAGGGGGGAGTGATGAGATTGTCTATTAATGGCCGAGTTGTTAAGAGTTACGATGTAGAGGTGTTAACACCACGGATCTTGGAAGTAGAATGCAAAGATTGCTTTCAAAGCTTAGATACGTATTTGTCAGTAATGACGGCTCAGGAAGATATTCCACCAATATCGGATTCTTTCAGTGAGGTGAGCCCTTCGGCTCTCGAGTTAGAGGCCAAAGAGAAAGCGGCCTTGATCCTAGCAGCGGCTGAAGCCAACGCCCAGGAGATTCGTGGGCAGGCTCAAGCAGACTCGGAGCAGCTGCGTCAAGAGGTTATCCGGACTGCACAAGCTGAGATTTATCCCGCGGCCGAGGCCAAGGGTTATCAAGCCGGTCTTGAGGTGGGAGAAGCGGAGGGAAAACGTTTGACTCACACAGCAAACCAACTCTTCCAATTGGCTCAGCGGGCGGTGCAAGAAGAATATGCCAAAGTGGATGAAGCCTTACTTACGCTAGCGATAAAAATCGCCGAACGACTCGTTCGCTCCAGCTTAGCTGTTGATCCCCAACGTTTGGCGGCTATCATCCAGGCCCTTTCCCTACTGCCACAAGATAGAGAGGGCTGGAGGCTGCATGTGGCCTCAGAAGATGCTCTTTGGCTGAAGGAGACTCAGGCACCCTGCCCCTTGATTGTGGATGAGTCGCTGAGTCCGGGAGATTGTTTCCTAGAGTGTCAGGAGGGTATTTTTGACGCTCGTCTCGAGTCTCAATTAGATAAAGTAGAACACATTTTACGAGAGGAGCTCGAACATGGGGGCGTGGAACTCATTGACCCAGCTGGTGGAACAGATTGAACCAATCTCGGCTCAAGGCAGGGTTTCTAAGATTGTAGGGTTGATGGTCGAAGCGACTGGCCCGCGAGCGAGTGTCGGAGAATATTGCCATATCGTCTCACGAGCAGGACAGGCGCTTCCGGCCGAAGTGGTAGGCTTTCGGGATTCTACCACCTTGCTCATGCCGTTAGGAGAGCTCGAGGGAATTGCACCCGGAGATCGTGTCATTCCACAGAGTCAAAAGTTGGCGGTACCTGTAGGTTCGGGATTACTGGGGCGGATTCTTGATGGCTTGGGGCATCCTCTGGATGGGCGACCTCTGCAGACTGAAACAGCGTACCCCCTGCAGAATTCTCCCCCTAACGCCTTATTGCGTCCTCGAATTCGAGATGTCCTAAGTGTGGGAGTTAGAACGATTGATGGGATTCTCACAATCGGTCGGGGCCAACGAATGGGGATCTTTGCTGGCTCGGGGGTGGGCAAAAGCACCTTATTGGGAATGATGGCCCGCAACACTGTGGCTGAGGTTAGTGTGATAGCTCTGGTGGGGGAACGAGGACGGGAATTACGGGACTTTATTGAAAAAGATTTGGGACCTGAGGGCTTAGCTCGTTCTGTCATCATCGTGGCAACGTCTGATCAACCTGCGTTAGTCCGCTTAAAGGCGGCTTTTACAGCAACGGCTATTGCCGAATATTTTCGAGACCAAGGTAAGAATGTCTTACTGATGATGGATTCCGTGACTCGTTTTGCTATGGCTCAGAGAGAAGTGGGACTTACGGTTGGTGAACCTCCAGCGACCCGCGGATACCCACCCTCAGTTTTTGCTCTTCTGCCGAAACTTCTGGAGCGTTCCGGCATGGCAGGGACGGGAAGTATTACCGGGATCTACACCGTGTTGGTTGACGGGGATGACCATAATGAGCCGATTGCTGATTCGGTTCGGGGAATTCTCGATGGGCATATTGTTTTGACTAGGGAGCTGGCTATGCAAAATCAGTATCCTGCCATAGATATTTTACAATCGGTCAGCCGGGTGATGAACGATGTGGTCAGTTCCAAACACAAAGAATGGGCGGGTGTAGTGCGCGGTCACATAGCGATTTACCGTGATGCCAAGGATTTGATTGACATTGGGGCGTATACGCCGGGAAGTAACGCTAAGATTGATGCTGCTATTTTGCATAGGGACCGTATTCAGGCATTTGTTCGGCAAAGGGTGGACGAACAAGTAGGGTTTGAAGAGATGCTTCAAGAGTTGCAGGGGATCATTACGTCGAGCACTCAATCCTAGCAGGGCGGCCTTCCTGAAAGACAAATTTGAGTGCTGGAGGGAGTGGTAACAATGGCCCGATTTCTGTTCCGATTAGAAGCAAGTCTTCGTTTGGCAGAACAGGTTTTGGAAACAGTACAGCTCAAGTTTGCCCAAGAGGTTCAGCGGTGGCAGGGCAGTGTTAAAGCGTGTGCGCTTCAAGAAGAACGTTTGCACGAGGCTCAAGAGGGGCAACGGGATGCCGGTCGACATCGACCTGAAGCACTAGGAAGTTGGCAAATCTTTGCTTTAGATCAGCAGCGCCGACTGCGTCAATGTGACTTGGCGCGGCACGAGCAAGAGGTGATTATGGAGCAAGCGAGACATGATTTAGGGGAAGCCCATCGTGAGCTCGAAAAGTTTCGGCGTCTTAAAGAAAAACAGTTTAAGGCCTTTGCGTGGGCCGAATTACAGAAGGAACAGAAGATCTCAGATGAAACGGGTCAGATTCTTCATTGGCGTCAGCAAAAGCAATCCCTACAGGATTGAGGGAAGGGCGGACTTATGATATATGTCACTCGTTTAAATGGCAAAATTTTTGCCTTGAATCCCGATTTGATTGAAATGATGGAAGAAACTCCGGATACTGTCATCACTTTAACGGGTGGAAATAAATATGTGGTGTCAGAACCCATTGAGGTTCTCATTGAGCGGGTTGCTGAGTTTCGGCGGCGTTGTGGTCAAATCTACAAAGTGGAGGAGGAGTAGTAAGACAGATGAAGTTGAAGATAAATCTGAAAACCCGGTTGCCTATGATTTTAGCTCTGTTAGTGGGGGTGGCGCTTGGCGTGGGTGGGATAATGGGGGTTCAAAAGTTTATTTTGCCAGCTTCGACTCCAAGTACACAGGCTGGAAATGCAAGCCAAACAAAACAAGTAGGACCTTTGGTGGACCTTGGCGAATTTACGGTAAATTTACAAGGGGGGTCTTTTCTCAAGACGAGTCTCACGGTTGAAGGGACTGATGCGAAAGCTGACACTCTTTTGAAATCAAAGGTTGCGTTTATGAAAGACAAAGTCAACTCGGTTTTATCAAACAAATCTTTAGTAGATGTGCAAACCCCGGCTGCCCGGGAAAAATTACGCCAAGAGTTAATAAATAACCTCAATGAAGTAGCGGATAATAAAATCACAGATGTGTTATTTATATCTATGGTCTACCAGTAGTGATGTCCGATGTTCGAAGATCGTGGTTCGAATAACAACGGACGTCAGACAACGAACGAAGAGATTGAGTAGTATGTAGTTTGAAATACCGAATAGCGAATAGCGAGTATCGAGTAGTGGCTCTTAAATCGAACCACGAACATCGATAAGAGGGGGGATTCGATGGGAGACGTTTTATCCCAAGCTGAAATTGACGCTTTACTCAATGCGCTGTCTGATGAGCATGAAGAGACGGTGGAAATCAGAACCACCCTGACGCAAAAGCGCATTAGAATGTACGATTTTAAACGCCCAAATAAGTTTTCCAAGGATCAGATCAACTCCCTCCAGAATATCCACGAAAGTCTTTGCCGCGGGTTGACGAATTACCTTTCCGGCCATTTACACGCTGTCATAGAATGTAAGGTTCTCTCTGTTGAACAAATTACCTATGATGAATTTATTCGGTCCCAACCGAATCCTACCGTTATCGGACTTTTCTCGTTAAATCCGTTAGAGGGGACCGTGTTAATGGAAGTGAGCCCATCATTGGCCTTTAACATTGTGGATCGCCTATTGGGGGGAAATGGGAAAGGGCAAAATGATGAAAAAAATCGTGATCTGACAGAGATTGAAAGAGCAATTATTGAACATCGCCTGATCCAAATCATTGAGCTCATTAAAGAGGCTTGGGCAGAGATTTATGACCTTAAACCACAGTTTGTATCGATGGAAACAAATCCTCTGTTTTCGCAAATTGTAGCTCCTAACGAAATGATTTTGCTCATTACGCTTGAAGTGAGCATCGGTCAGGCGATAGGGATGATCCATCTTTGCATTCCCTATCTCGTTCTGGAGCCTATTTTAGATAAACTAAGTACGTATTTTCGCTTTTCCACCCAGGGGAAGGTCGTCACGCCAGAACAGGTGCAGGCTATTCGAGAAAAAATAGAATGGGCAAAGGTGGATATGGTGGCGTTTTTAGGGCACTCGGAAATTCTGGTACGAGACCTTCTCGACTTAGCAAAGGGGGATGTAATCCCACTTAACCAATCGGTTAATGATCCGCTTCCAATTTATGTGGGTGAATTTATGAAATTTAAGTCCATCCCAGGACTGCATGGAGAACATCATGCGGTTCAGATCACGGAAATAGTAAAGGGAGGAGGGGGACAAGATAGCTAACGGAATGCTCTCCCAGCAAGAGATTGACGAGTTGTTGCGAGGTACATTAGAACCGGACTTGGAGACATCGCCAGTAGAAACTTTTTTAGATGAGATTGAAAAAGATACCCTTGGAGAAATTGCTAATATTTCAATGGGCACAGCGGCAACGACGTTATCTCAGCTTTTAGGAAAGAAAGTGGATATTACCACGCCGAAAGTTGACTTGACTAACTCGGAACAGATTCGCAAGGATTATCCGATTCCTTCTGTAATTTGTGATGTTAAATACAAAGCAGGGATTGAGGGTTCGAACCTTCTGATTCTTTCCCAGCGAGATGGTTCGGTTATTGTGGACTTGATGATGGGGGGAGACGGTAAAAATCCGTCATTAGACCTCTCTGAGCTTCAAATTAGTGGGATTTCTGAGGCTATGAACCAAATGATGGGGTCAGCGGCAACCTCCATGTCTACCATGTTTAAAACTAAGGTGGACATTACCCCCCCTGATTTAGTGCTCAATGATTTGTCAACGGGGCAAGATATCATTCAGGAGTTCCTGTCACCGGAGGAACCTCTTGTTCGGATCTCCTTTCGGATGGTGGTTGAAGACGTAATTGACAGTATTCTTGTGCAAGTGATCCCGTTAAGTGTGGCCAAAAGGATGGTCAGCAAGTTAATGGGCGTAATGGGTGGTGGGTCTGAAGGGGCTTCGGTAGCACAAGCTGCTCCCTCGTTTCAGTCACCTCAAACTCCGCCGCCGCAATCGATGTCTTATCAAACTACACCACCATCTCCGCCGACGGCTTATGACACACCGTCCTATACAACACCGACCGGCTATCCGCCTTATGGGGCCGCACCGGGCAATACTCGAGCGAAAATGCAGATGCCGGTTCAACCTGCCCAATTTGCACCGCTCCAACTGGGACACCCCCTGACCCAGCCGGACAATCTTAACTTGATTCTAGACGTTCCTTTACAAATCAGTGTAGAATTGGGCCGCACCAAAAAAACAATTCGCGAAATTTTAGAAATGGGTCCTGGGTCAATTATTGAACTGGATCGCCTTGCAGGTGAATCGGTGGATATGATTGTCAATGGTAAGTTGATCGCCAAATGTGAGGTGGTTGTCATTAATGAGACCTTTGGGATTCGGGTGACAGATATTATTAATCCTGTAGAACGGATGAATTCACTGAGATAGAGGAGGAATTTTGAGTGGGTGCTACTATATTGATTGTTGATGATGCTGCATTTATGCGTATGATGTTGAAGGACATCTTGACCAAGAATGGCTTTACCGTAATTGGTGAAGCGGAAAACGGGGCTGTGGCCCTGAAGAAATATATGGAACTGCAACCGACCTTGACGATTATGGATATCACTATGCCTGAGATGGATGGCCTTCAAGCGGTTAAGGAAATTCGTAAGCGGGATTCACAAGCCCGTATCATTATGTGTAGTGCCATGGGCCAGCAATCGATGGTTATTGAAGCGATTCAGTCTGGAGCTAAAGATTTTGTGGTCAAGCCTTTCCAAGCGGAAAGGGTAGTTGAGGCTGTGGCGAAGGCGTTGAAGTAGTATGACGGATATAGAAGGCCAGCCCTTTCCTTCTGGTGGGAATGTACCGGCCGTTACGCACTCCGTTGTTTCATGGTGGGGTCTTTTGGGAACCTTGTTGGTTTTCCTCATTATTTTGGCAGTATCGCTTTGGGTTATTCGACGTCTCAACCGGGCTAACGTGCGGAGCATGAATACACCGTGGGCGAGGGTGCTTGACCAACAAGTGTTAGGTGGTCAGCAAAAACTATATCTTGTCGAGATTGCTGGTCAATTACAGGTCCTGGGAGGATCGGATCATCACTTGTTGAAACTCAGTGATATCAATGACCCATCTGTTGCTGCCGAAATCCTTGATGAGCTGACTCCTCGTCCGGCCCAACGCGTCGTGGGACGAGCCAGAAATAGTCAAAAGTTCTGGCGTAGCCCGTCGCGAGCGAACGAGTCTTTTAATGAGGAGTTAGAACGTTTGCTTAAGGAGGCTGAAAGATAGTGTCCTCTACAAGCTGTTTAACGAAACTCTTCACAAGAGGGTTGCCTTTGGTTATGGTAGTGGGGTGGGGGATATTAGCGAATCCCGGAACGGCTGGGGCAGCTGGGTTGACCTTAGACTTAGGAAACTCGCCGACACAACAGACCAGTACATCACTGCAGTTGCTAATGTTAATGACAGTCTTGTCGTTGGCTCCGGCTATTCTGATGTTGATGACGTCTTTTACCCGTATTATTATTGTACTGTCTTTTGTGCGCAATGCCCTGGGGACTCAACAGCTCCCCCCAAACCAGGTGCTTGTGGGATTAGCCCTATTTCTTACTTTTTTTGTTATGGCTCCGACCTGGAACCAGATTAACACTGAGGCAGTTCAACCCTATATGAATAATCAAATTACGCAGATGGAGGCCCTGACCAAAGCCGAGGAACCTCTGAGGACTTTTATGTTTAAGCAGACACGGGAAAAAGATTTGGAACTTTTTGTCGGGCTGGCTAAAATGGAGCGGCCTAAAACCTATCGGGATGTTCCAACTTACGTGCTCATTCCTGCCTTTGTGATTAGCGAATTGAAGACAGCCTTCCAAATGGGATTTGCCATCTTCATTCCGTTTATTGTCATCGATATGATCGTATCAAGTACGCTGATGTCAGTTGGCATGATGATGCTTCCGCCTATGATGATCTCACTGCCCTTTAAATTACTCCTGTTTGTCCTAGTCGATGGTTGGCATTTGGTGGTACAGTCTTTAGTGACGAGTTTTCATTAGGAGAAAGGTGGGAGGCGTATGAGCCAAAATCAGGTACTATACATGGCCAGGGAGGCGGTGGGGACAGTGTTTCTGGTAGGAGGCCCCATTCTAGTGGTGAGTTTGTTGGTGGGTCTACTGGTCAGTATCTTTCAGGCAATGACACAAATTCAAGAGCAAACGCTTTCCTTTATTCCCAAAGTTGTTGCCGTGATCGCTGTTCTCTTGATACTGGGCCCTTGGATGCTCTCAGTTTTGACCGCTTATACTTCGAATTTATTGACCCAATTGGCAACATTCGGAGGACTGTAAGCGTGGTTCGATATTCGATATTCGTGGTTCGAGGCTTGAATTCGATTCTGCGAATCGAAGAACGGAATTGGACTTAAAATTTTAAATTATTGTGCAAACTATGTTCGCTTCGCTTCGATTCGAACTACGAACTACGAACCACGAGTAGGGGGTGTAGAAATGTGGGGTTGACCGAACTTCTCCAATGGAATATCTCGTTATTTCTGTTGATTTTGTCCCGTTGGGCCGGCATGATCATGCTTGCTCCGGTTTTTGGGGCGAGAGGGGTTCCAGGAGTCGTGAAGCTGGGTTTGGCGGCGAGCCTGTCTTTAATTGTCTATCCCTTGATTTCTGCGACCAAGCCGTCAATTCCCGATGAATTACTGCCCTATATCGCAATTGTGATCAAGGAAGTCTTCGTAGGTTTGGTCATTGGTTTTGTGATTTATACAATAACCGCCGTGTTACAAGGGGCCGGGCAGCTACTTGATTTTCAAATGGGTTTTACTATGGGGGCGGCCATTGACCCGGTTTATGGAGTGCAAAGCCCTATGATGGGTAACTTTCAGATGATTTTAGCCACGATGCTTTTATTGGCGACCAATTCTCATCATTTTCTCATTGCCGCTATGGTCAAAAGCTATGCCTATATTCCGATTAACCCATCCTCCTTGCCCAGCAATATTACCTTTTACGTCCAACTCGTTGCCAATGTGTTTGCTTTAGCTGCTCAAATGGCCTTACCCGTCTTTGGGGCCCTTCTAGTTTCGGATATCGGTGTGGGACTTTTGTCCAGGACAGTACCCCAGCTCAATATTTTCTCGGTTGTCTTCCCGGTCAAGATTATCTTCGGATTTATCATTCTCTTTCTTTCGCTTCCCTTTTTTGGGGAAGCTGTATCACATCTCTTTAATCTGAACATGTCTTGGGTCTTAGAACTTTTTCAGGGGTGGAAGCAATGAGTGAAAAAAAACATGCAGCCACGCCCAGGCGCAAAGCTGAAGCGCGAAAAAAGGGTCAGATATTCAAAAGTCAGGAAGTAATCTCAGCTTTTATGCTTCTAGGCCTCGTAGCCGTTCTCAAGTATTGGCTTCCGACCATGTTACAGCGCATGGAGCAACTTTTTCCTTATATCTTAGGTCTATCCTCAGATTGGACCGAACGTTCGGTGTCGAGTCTGATGCTAAACATTCTTTGGCTGGGGATACAAATTATGTGGCCTATTTTAGGTGCCGGGTTTTTGATTGCCTTAGCCTCAAATTATATCCAAGTTGGCATCCTCTTAACTGGGGAGTCCATGAAACCTCAAATTTCCCGCCTTAGTCTAATCAGTGGCGCAAAACGGATGTTTGGTATTAAGGCCTGGACTGAATTGGCGAAGTCCTTAACCAAAGTGATCCTTATTGGATATTTCCTTTATGCAAGTGTTAGAGATCGACTTCAAATCTATCCCGCTTTGCAGCAACTGGATGTTGGGCAAGGAGCTATTTTTCTAGGTCAGGCCGTGATTGAGCTTGCCTGGAAAATCTCAATTTCTTTTTTGCTTTTGGCCGCTTTAGATTATCTTTATCAAAGATGGGACTATGAAAAAAACTTAAGGATGACTCACGAAGAATTGAAGCAAGAATACAGACAAACTGAGGGAAATCCGGAACTGAAGAATGAAATTAAGAAACGACAGCGGGCCATGGCTATGAGTCGGATGATGCAAGATCTGAAAAAAGCAGATGTGGTGGTTACCAACCCAACCCATTTCGCAGTGGCCCTACGATATGACTTAAAAGAACAGAAAGCACCCTACGTTGTCGCCAAAGGGCAAGATCAAGTAGCTCTACGGATGCGAGAATTAGCTAAAGAATACGATCTTGTGATTATGGAAAATAAGCCGCTAGCACGTGCCCTCTATGCTCAGGTGGATATTGGACAGGGTATTCCAGCGGATCTTTATAAAGCGGTTGCCGAGGTTTTGGCATTTGTGTATCGGTTAAAGAAAAAGAAGCCTTCGACGGGGTAGGGAATAAAATTTAATTGCACGTTCACCAAAGCTCCGGAGCGGCTAGAGGAATTTTCTTAGCTTAGAGAGCACGGAGAGTGGAATTGCGTCAATGAGCGCAGATGATAAAACGTGAAGAAACTCAACGGTTCACATGCGACGGAACAGGATGTTCCTAGTGTCGAATGCGCCAAGGATGGCATAGCATTCGACCAGAATGCCCAGAGGTTTTGAGTTTTAGTTTTAGCATCAAGCGAATAGCAATGGAACGTGTGCGAACGTGCTAAGAAACTTCCTCTCTCCCGCACCCCAGTATGCAAGCAAGAACCGTCCCTACTTGCACCTAGGCAAACTTGAAAGGAGGACCACCATGGCTATATCCTTTAAACGTAAATTACTAGATAATACTGACATCCTAGCAGCAATGGGAATTGTGGGCATTGTAGTCATGATGGTTGTTCCCTTGCCTGCCGGGTTGCTGGATATTTTAATCACCTTGAATATTTCGGGTTCGGTGCTGACTATGATGCTAGCGGTTTTTGCTGAAGATCCGTTGGAGTTCTCTGCCCTTCCTTCGCTCTTGTTGATAATGACATTGTTCCGCTTGTCGTTGAACATTTCGACAACCCGTCTTGTTCTTCTTGATGGTTATGCAGGACAGGTCATCCAACAGTTCGCTCAATTCGTGATTCGTGGCAATTTGGTCGTTGGTTTTATCGTTTTTGGTATCTTGGTCATTGTGCAATTTGTTGTGATCACTAAAGGAGCAGAGCGTGTTTCAGAAGTGGCTGCACGTTTTACCTTGGATGCGATGCCGGGCAAGCAGATGGCGATTGATGCAGACCTTAATGCCGGGATGATCAACGAACAACAGGCCCGAGATCGGCGTAAAGCGATTCAACAGGAAGCGGATTTTTATGGTGCTATGGATGGCTCCACTAAGTTCATCAAAGGGGATGCTATTGCCGCTATCATCATTTTGTTTGTCAATATTATCGGAGGTTTTATTTCTGGGGTTGCGATGCAGGGAATGCCTTTACTTGAAGCCCTGCAAAAGTATACGATGCTGACCATCGGTGACGGGCTCGTTTCTCAAATCCCTGCCTTGCTGATTTCAACAGCAACCGGCCTAGTGGTCACTCGGGCTTCTTCGGATAAAAATCTGGGTGAAGATTTGAGCAAACAGCTGTTTCGAAATCCGAATGCCATGTTCATTACGAGTGGAGTATTGACAACCTTAGGCTTTCTCGGTTTGCCAAAAGCACCAATGTTCATCGTGGCTGTTGCTTTACTCGGCGCAGGTGTTATGCTCAAAAAGAGCTCCAAGGTGTCGGTCGTTGAGGGAACGGAAGCCGCACGGGAATCAGAGATTGAAGAGAGCAAGAAACCAGAAAATGTCCTAAACCTCTTACATATTGACCATATGGAACTTGAACTGGGCTATGCGTTGATCGCTTTGGTAGATGTCCAGCAAGGGGGCGATTTACTAGATCGGATTGTTCTTATTCGTCGGCAAATTGCCAGTGAACTTGGATTTATCGTTCCGGTGATACGGGTTCGCGACAATATGAATTTACAGCCCAACCAATATGTTATCAAAATACGAGGATCAGAAATTGCCACCGGTGAAATTCTGGCAGATCATTACATGGCTATGAGCAGTGGGGGTGACGATGATACCATTCCCGGTATCCCAACCAAAGAACCTGCCTTCGGTCTTGATGCCAAATGGATTAATGCTCTATACCGTGAACAGGCCGAGTTGAATGGATGGATGGTGGTGGATGCTCCAACCGTTTTGGCGACACATATTACTGAAGTGATTAAGACGCAAGCCTGGGAGATTCTAAACCGTCAAGATGTCAAAACTCTCATTGATCATGCTAGAGAACAAGCTCCGGCTGTGGTGGAAGAGTTAATTCCGGACATACTAAGTCTTGGACAAGTGCAGAAAGTTCTAGAGAACTTGCTGCGTGAACGCGTCTCGATTCGAGATATGGTTTCCATACTCGAAACCCTTGCCGATCAGGCTCAAATCACCAAAGATTTGGATCGCTTGACAGAACATGTTAGGCAGGCCTTAGCTCGTCAGATTTTACAACCGCTCGTCGGTAAAGATAGAAAGCTACCAGTGATTACCTTGGATCCACAGATTGAACAACAAATCTTAGACAGTATTCAGCCGTCCGATTATGGCACTTATCTGGCGTTGGATCCGAAGATGTTGCAAGTGCTCGTGCAAAATCTCTCGCGTGAAGTTGAAAAGGTTATGCTTAAGGGGTTTACACCAGTGATTGTTTGTGCTCCATTGGTGAGGATTAATTTAAAACGGGTGACGGAGCGTCAGCTACCACAACTTTTGGTACTTTCATACAACGAATTAGTCCAAGGAGTAGAAGTGCAAGCTGTAGGAATGGTGGGGATTGATCGTGCGAGTTAGACGATTTGTAGGGGATAATGTGGCAGAAACCGTGGGCAAAGTAAAACGGGAGCTGGGACCCGAAGCGGTCATCCTTCAGACACGCGAGTTTCGGGAGGGCGGATTTTTTGGTTTCTTTGGCAAGCTAAAGGTGGAAATTACGGCTGCCATCGAAGAGAATCCAGTTGCGGTTGAGAAACCTTTGGCTGTGAGACTCCCAGTCGAGAAACCCTCAGCCGAAAGAACTCTAGCCGAAAGAACTCTAGCAGAAAGAACTCTAGCCGAAAGAACTCTAGCAGAAAGAACTCTAGCAGAAAGAACTCTAGCAGAAAGAACTCTAGCAGAAAGAACTCTAGCAGAAAGAACTCTAGCAGAAAGAACTCTGGCAGAAAGAACTCTAACAGAAAGAACTCTAACAGAAAGAACTCCAGCTGAGAGACAAGGAGATTATTTTGATGAAGTAAGACCTCAGAAACCTGTGTCTGTGCCTGATCTTAAACAACCCGGAATTAGGCAGGACGAACTTCAGTTGATGCGTCTGGCACTGGAGAAAATCGAGGAGCAGATGGAAGGGCTGGGCGAAGATAAGAAGGGTGTTTGGCCAGCTGTCCTGCAAAGATGGGCGGATCATTTGCGGGAACGGGGAATCAATGAAAATTTGGTCAAGCGTCTGATTCGGAAAGTGCAAGAGACCTTGCCTGAGGAGGAGTGGAGTAATGATTCCCAGGTATATGATCGGCTTGAAGCTAATGTCCGCAAACTATGTGAACCAATTGGGCTTATCCAGCCAGGGACAGATAAACCTAAGATTGTGGCTTTGATTGGACCAACTGGTGTGGGAAAAACAACAACGATCGGCAAATTAGCGGCTGGATTTAGTATTGTCGATAAACGCAAGGTTGCTTTAATTACAGTAGATACCTATCGGGTGGCTGCGGTAGAGCAACTGAAAACGTTTGGCGAATTCATTGGGGTACCTGTCGAAGTGGCAATGACTCCGACTGGGTTACGTGAGGCACTTAATCATCATATGGATAAGGAACTTATTTTTATTGATACAGCTGGACGAAGCCCGCACCATGATTTACACATGTCTGAATTACGAGCCTTTTTAGCTAAGGCTCAACCGGACTTTACAATGCTTGTCATGAGTGCGACCACTCAGTCTGCAGACCAACTTCGAATTTACCAGAGTTTCAAACCCTTGACTACGCATCTTATTTTTACAAAGTTAGATGAAACAGTGCGCGCAGGGACGATTCTAAATCTCTTGGGCAAGATAACGATTCCTACGGCCTATCTGACCAACGGTCAAAATGTTCCAGATGATATTGAGGCAGCGACTCCAAGCATTTTGGCGCGCTATGTGATTGGGAAGGAGATGCCACATGCATGATCAAGCGAGCGCGTTGCGTGTTTTAGTCTCAGGTGAAAACCGCAAACAAAACAAAATGAGAGTTATTGCAGTGACCAGCGGTAAGGGGGGAGTAGGGAAAACTAATCTTACGGTAAATTTGGCCTTGGCCCTGGCTGAACTTGGGCAACGCGTCATGATTCTTGATGGAGATCTAGGGCTGGCAAATGTGGACATTGCTTTTGGTCTTACAGCACGATATACGATCGAGCATTTATTATCCGGAGAAAAAACGATCGAGCAGATTATTCTGCCTGGTCCACGGGGAATAGGAATCATACCGGGAGGGTCCGGTGTTCAAGGACTTGCCAATTTAGAACGAGAAAAACTGACCTATGTCTTAGCCAATTTAGGACGAATTGAGAAAATGGCAGATTTGCTCATGATTGATACGGGAGCTGGTCTAGGGCATACGGTGATGAATTTTCTACAGGCAGCAGATGATGTTATTATGGTAACAACTCCGGAACCAACTGCATTAACTGATGCTTATGGGGTATTGAAAACATTGCGGCAAGAAGCCGGCGAAGTACCCATCCATGTAGTGATCAATCGGGTACGATCTGAAGCAGACGCTCAGGCAACATTCAAACGGTTGGAAACCGCTGTGAATAAATTCTTAAATGGTTCACTCAATTTTATTGGGTGGGTTTACGACGACCCGCTCGTAGGACGCTCGATCATGCAGCAGGAACCTTTAGGAATCTGTTTTCCGGAAAGTTCAGCGTATCGTTGTATTCAGTGGATAGCCAGCACCTTCGCTGGGATTTATCTTAATCCTCCTCGCCCAGCTAGCGGAGTGCGGGGTTTCTTGAGCAAATTGTTGCGTTCGTTTTAGAAGAATCAAGATTCGAACTGTAAATATCGAAAAGGAGGTGATGATTTGTCGTACAAAGAGAAGTTTTTACCTGGGATCGCGGTGGAACTTATCGTTCTGGAAGGTGAGTATGAAGGGAAATATCGGACACGCATTGAAGAAGTGAGAGAAAAAACCCTTTCGGTTGGTGCACCACTGATCCCTTTACACGAGGGAACGAAGGTGAGACTGATATTATGGGACAAAGTGGCTGCCTACGCCTTAGAGACTACCATTGTGCAACGGATTGCAACTCCGGTTTCAGTGTTTATTTTAGAGCTCACGGATTCTGTGTCCAAAGTCCAACGCCGAAGTTATGTTCGGGTTCCTGCTATGTATCCACTTACTTTTGAAACGGTGACTGAAGAGGGGCTTAGTGACCTTCATAGAGCGATGATGATAGACTTAAGTGGTGGGGGAATGCAGTTTTTGACGGAGAAAAAGCTGGAAAATAATGCAGTAATCTATGCTCATTTGGCCTTGCCAAGCGGAGATCTGCGGACTGCAGCTCGTGTTAGCCGGGCCGTAAGGACCGAGGATGGCAAACGTTACATAATTTCAGTGGAATTTGATTACATTGCAGAACGAGAGCGAGATCGAATTATTCGTTGCGTCTTTGATATACAAAGGGCGATGCGTAAGAAAGGGTTGGTGTGAAAATGAACGTTACACAGTTCCAACTTGACGCCTTGCGGGAGATGGGGAACATTGGCTCGGGACATGCAGCAACAGCCTTGTCTAACCTTTTACAACGCCGCATTGAAATGTCGGTGCCGGAAGTCTGGGTGGTCCCGTTTGAACAGGTTGCAGCTATTGTTGGCCATCTAGACACACCTCAGGCGGTCATCTACGTGAAGGTTGAAGGGGAGGCTTCAGGAAAAGCTGTCTTTTTATTTCCGGTAGTTAGTGCTGAAATAGTGGTTCAGGCTCTGTTTGGTACGGATGAGTTGAGGGATCTCTATACTGACGAGATGGCACAATCAGCTTTAAAGGAAGTCGGAAATATCTTAGTGAGTTCCTTTATTATTGCCTTAAGTCAACTTTCAGGGATCTCCCTTCAACCTTCGGTACCAGCGTTAGCGGTAGATATGATCGGTGCGAGTTTAGATGCTATTTTTTTGGAAGAAGGTACGTTGGAGGATACAGTGTTATTTATCGATACGCAACTCTCCGGGATTCCTGAAATAGAGGGGCAATTTATCTTTTTGCCTGATGATGGGTCCTTGGAGAAATTGTTGGGAGCTTTGGGATTATGAACGGCGTTATAAGCGTGGGAATGGCTGATTATAAAACGGCAAGATCTCCAGATATATTGTTAACTGCCGGGCTTGGGTCATGTATCGGAATTTGCATCCACGATCCGTTTCTGAAAGTGGGTGGTATGGCGCACATTATGCTGCCGACGGCAAGTGGAAGCATGGGAGGAAATCCGGCCAAATATGTGGACACGGCTATGGAATTATTACTCAACGACCTTGCCGGAATGGGTGCTCATAAGTCTCGTCTTAAGGCCAAGATAGCTGGCGGAGCCCAGATGTTTTCTTTTCCAGGAAAACCTCCAGTTCTGAAGATCGGTGAGCGCAACGCCGAAGCGGTGGAACAGGAACTGAAAAGAAACGGAATTCCGTTACTTGCGGCAGATGTTGGAGGAAGTTTTGGGCGCACGATTCATTTTGATGTTGGGACTGGGGAGTTACGCATCCGAACGATCAATCATGGAGAAAAGGTGGTCTAATGGTCGTCCAAAACAACGAACTGCTTAAGGTCTGGTCTTGGCGGTTCTCGGTAGGAACAGCTGTAATTGTGGTCTTGCTTAGCTGGCTTAATGGGGTGGAAATTCCAGACTTGATGATTCGGGCTGGGATTTCCTTTGGAGTGATGTATTTCTTGATGAATGGAGCTATAAGCTTATTTAAACGAATGGCCCTGCAGACACCTCAAGAAAAGCAGCCCAGTTCGCCTTCTGGGCGTGGTGGTCATATTGATGTTTCGTTGGGAGAAGAGGAACTTCAAAAACCAGAGGTACCCGATGCTAAATTTGCCGGGCAGCTTGACCAAGATTTGAGTTCAGGGCTACCGGACAGTGAGCGACAAGCGGAAATTGTACGCCGCATGGGTTGGGAATAATCGATGTTCGATATTCGACAAAAGGTAATTACTTTATTGGAGTTTAATTTCCTTGTGTAGATAAGTGGATTATCCAGCGGCTATATATACGATATGTGCCATTAATATTAGCGAACTACTAACTACGTACTACGTACTACGAACTACGATTAAGGGGGTGAGCTAGACTTGGTAGCGAATGGTTATGAAGCCGCTGCACGCGGACCGTGGAAACAAGAACAGATTGAACAATACTTGCCTTTGGTCAAGCGTATTGCGGGTCGTTTAGCCATGTCCCTTCCGCCTCATGTTGACGAGGATGATATACTCGGCTATGGGGTATTTGGGTTACTCGATGCCTTGGAACGGTTCGAAGCTGCCCGGGGGTATAAATTTGAGACTTATGCCTCCATTCGCATTCGTGGGGCCATGATTGATGGACTTCGAACCATGGATTGGGTTCCTCATTCGGCAAGGCAGAAAGTGAAGCGGGTTCAAGATGCATTTGCCGAGTTGGAATTTAGGTTGGGACGGGCGGCGACGGTGGAAGAAGTCGCTGATTTACTTAAAGTGGAGGTTCGAGAGATAGAAGGGGTGTTGGCTCAGGCCCAAATGTTAACCCTGACCTCATTCGATGAAACCACCGTGGATGGTGAAGGGGACAAAAGTGGCACGTCCCTCAATTTGCTTATCGATCAGGAAGTTCAAGAAGAGTTTCAAGCGGTAGAGAGAGAGGAACAAAAACGATTTATTGCAGGTGCAGTTGAAAAATTACCTGATAAAGAAAAATTAGTGGTCGCTCTTTATTATCAAGAAGAACTTACCTTAAAAGAGATTGCAGCGGTATTAAAACTCTCCGAATCTAGGATTTCGCAGTTGCATTCTCAGGCTATTACGCGGTTAAGAGGAAGACTTAATCGACAAAAAAAGGATTTACTTTAGAAAATGATCGTTCTAATGTTTTATTAGAACTTTGCCGATATACTTCATAGAAGTTTTTATAGGAGGTGACGGCAAGTGGCAGGTATTCATGTCCTTTCGGATAATCTTAAGGCTGGTAACAAAGCGGAGAAGACACCAGCCCTAAAGGAAATAGATTCGGCAGACAACCCTGATAATGCTGCATCAGCGTTTGCGGCGATGCTTGGTGGCTCGATGAATAAAAAGGCAGATTCGAAAGGGCATTACTCTGCTATAGTGGGCCAAGGCTCGGAAAAAAAGCAAAGTACCGAAGATTCCGTACAAAGTGCTCAGAACTCGAACGAACTGGGAAGTATGCTAGGGTACGGTAATTTTGTGTTTCCATTGCTTACGCAACCGATGCTTCAGGTAGACCTTCCGGCAGGCAAGGAGGCCAATTCCGGAAACGATTATGAGGTTTCTGCGCAGTTAGGGATGACGGCGCAAAATATTCAGGGGGATAACCCTGAAATTACGGAGTTGGATAAATATAGACAGGTTATAGGTGATCTTTTAGGTGCTCTTTCCGGGCAGATTACAAACACCTCTCAAAAGGAAACTCTATCAAGTTCAGATAGCTGGGGATCAAAGGATCTTAATCAGGATATAGTGAAGGTCGTCCAGGGCTGGATGACATTGGCGGATGACAAGTCTAATATCGGCTCTGCTTTAACGGCTCAAAAAGGAATTCAATCGTTGATTGACGTGTCAACTATTGGGTCAAGTAACGTTAAACCTGGGCTGAATGAGAAGGTCTCAACGTTACTAAAAGCTCTTAACCCAATACTGAACCAAGAGGGCAAAACCACAGATATACCTCAAGGAGTTAAGGAAACACTTAAAGCAGAAGTGGTAACGGATGTTAAAGATGCAGCTGTTCTTATAAACCCCCAGCCGAAATCAACCGAAGTGGGTCTTGAAGCAAGTAAAACTCCCAAGAGTGTTCAGCGAGTGTTTAATAAAGAACTTAACAAAGTAGAGTCAACCTCCCCTTCCGAACCTTCAGCAGTGAAAGTCATACAGAATCAGAGTACAAGCGCAGGCATTGGAGTTGGAGTTTTAAGTAATAATGTTGTGTCAAATGTTGCTGAGGGAAAAACCACCGCTGTTCCTGTATGGGAACAGATCTCGACCGTCTTACGTGAGCAAGTCATGAACAAAACTCAGGATCTAAAACAACTGGACATACAGCTTCATCCGGCAGATTTGGGGAAAATCCAAATAGACTTACGATGGGAAAACGGTCAAGTTAATCTCCAAGTTCAAGCATCTCATGAGGCGACAGGTCAGCTTCTGCAAAATCACCTCTCTGATTTACGTCAAGCCCTTTCCAACCAAGGGGTAAACTGTGGTATGTTACAAATGGGTCAAGGGGGAGCGCAACAACAGAGACAACAGAGTCCTCAAGGTGATGAGTCTCGCAGGACATTTTATCAAAACTTACATTTAGACCAAGATCAGGATCCGGATCTAACTTCAGTTAGTACTTCGGTCTTAATGGGACCAGTTGGGGTTAATCGGATTAATGTAACCGCTTAGGAGGGCTATAATTGAGTAGTACAATTAACGGGACCAGTGCGGCGACGGGTACGTCTAATACTTCGGGAACGTCGACCCCAAAGACCACTCAAACTCTGGGTGAAAGTGACTTTCTCAATCTGTTAACGACACAATTGGAAAATCAAGACCCGATGCAGCCTATGGATAACACCCAATCTATAGCGGAAATGGCCCAGTTCAGCTCTTTAGAACAGATGAGTAATATCGCAACTTCCGTGAACACCTTGAACACAAACATGACAAATTTTCTACAACAATCTGCACTAACGCAAGGAGCGGCAATGATCGGAAAATCAGTTAGCGGTTTGGCAACGGATGGAGTAACCACCATTAAAGGGATTGTTAATGCGGTGACTGTGTCGAGCGGCACTCCGCAATTGCAGGTCTTAGAGGATGATGGTACGACGGTATCGATGGCCTTGAGTCAGGTAACGTTAGTGCAGGATCAAGCACCTGCGACAACATAACAACAACGGACCCCACGGCATCGACGACAACGCCCCCATGAGTTTGATGAGGTTGGAGATTTCTATAGGAACTAGTTAAGGCTCAAATTCAAGTAGGTTCATTTTTAATTAAGAGGAGGAAAATCCCAATGATGCGTTCATTATACTCAGCTGTGTCCGGGCTGAATGGGTTTCAAAATAAAATGGATGTTCTGGGTAACAACATTGCCAACGTGGATACCACAGGTTTTAAATCAAGTAGTGTGGTGTTTGCCACCACACTTAGTCAAGTCATGAAAGGGGCCTCAGCCCCGTCAACAGCGACGAATCTGGGGGGAACGAATGCAGTCCAAATCGGTTTAGGGCAAACATTTACAACTGCCCAGAATATGACCGAGGGAAGTGCCGAATCGACGGGTGTAAATACTGATTTAGCGCTCCAAGGTCCGGGTTACTTTGTTTTGAATGATGGGTCTCAGAAAGTATACACGCGTGCTGGTGGTTTTGGCACGGATAGTAATGGCATCCTTGAAGATCCGGCAACAGGGGCTAAGGTGCAAGGATATAGTTGGGGCGCGGATGACACAACTACTCCTACGTGGAGTGGGACTGGGTATGGGGATATAAATGTGAAGCTAGGGGCTACGTTGCCGGGAGAAATTAGCTTCCCTATAACAGAAGCGAGTCCAATAATTAGTGTATCTGGCCTTTCAGCTGCAAGTACGACAGCTCCAACCTATGACACCGGCGGTCCAGGGGCGGGAGCCGAGAATTTTACGATTGATGGGATGACTAGTGTCTCGGCGGGTACTACTCCGGCATCAGGTCAATATTCGTATGACCCAACTACTGGATATATAACCTTCGCTGCAGGTTTTGACCCTACTACGTCCACAGCTAAAATGCATTATATTGCTCCTGCGACAGCTTCAACAACAAATACAGCTACTACTGCAACTGTGGATTATGCTCCCGTATCTGGAGCAGTTGTATACCTTGGCACGACGTCCCCGCTGACTCCATACACATTGACGACCTCTGCCACACCAGGGAATGGAGAATACGCTATATCAAATGTGAATGGTAAATCTCAAATCAGTTTTGGCACTTACGCGAAAGATGGTACTACTTTAACTGATGCAACGCAGCCACTCAGCTATAATTTTACAAATCAAGCCTCTACCCTATCCAGCTTCACAATTGACCAAACCGGAGTGATTACCGGGGTATACAGTAATGGAGTCGATACGGTAGATCATAAAATTGCTCAAATAGCGGTAGCGACATTCCCTAATGATGCGGGATTGGTGAACATAGGGAGCAATTTCTTAACGACATCGAATAACTCAGGGGCAGCAACGGTCGGCGCGGCAGGGCAGAATAGCCTGCCGCTGATGGCGTCGGGCGAGCTCGAAATGTCTAACGTTAATCTAGCCCAAGAATTCACGGAAATGATTGTTGCCCAGCGTGGCTTTGAAGCTAATTCAAGAGTTATTACCGTAGGGGATTCTCTTCTGAACACGGTAGTTAACATGAAAACTCAATAAGGCATATGAAAGAAAATAACAAGTCAAAGATGCCGTGGATATTTTGTGTCAGACAAGGAGGTATGTTTACCTCATAGCGGGGCTATTAGGTAAACATGCCGACGCAGTATGACGCGAAATAGACTGGCATACTGACTGCTTATTTTCTTGAATGTGCCTATGCTGAACTGAAGTCATAATAACGGAGGAATAGCTTCATGCGTCTACTAGCAACTTCCGCGTCGGGGATCCGCGCGCAACAGGATGCATTAGATATATTAGGCAATAACATGGCTAATCTAAATACCCCCGGTTTTAAAGCCACTCAAATGGATTTTGCCGAAGCTCTGTCAACGGTCGAGAGTGCCGGAAATGCTGCTTCTGGAGGAACAGGTGGCACGCTCAGTGTGGGTACGGGTGTTTTATATAATGCCACGGGTACAGATTTTCAACAAGGGATTTTGACCCCAACAAATCGCCCTTTGGATTTAGGAATTGATGGAACGGGTTTCTTCCAAGTTAAGTTACCGGACGGAACAACAGGGTATACGAGAGCAGGAGCTCTACAAGTGGATGGGGTCGGACAACTTACTGATTTGCACGGAAATATTGTTCAACCGAGTATCTCTATCTCTTCCGGGACGACTAATTTAGCTGTGGCTGCGAACGGTGAGATTACTGGGACCGTCAATGGTGCCACGAAGAACATTGGGCAGATCTCGCTAGTAGGGTTTGCGAATCCTGAAGGCCTACTAAATCAGGGCAATAACCTCTTTATATCCAGTGTGAGTTCTGGGACACCCCAAGTCGGGTTGCCGGGTACTACCATAGGAAACCAAGTTCTAGGAACGATTCACTCTCAAGCTCTGGAACAGTCCAATGTTAACTTAGCCGCCTCAATGGTTGATCTTATTCAGGTTCAGCGAGCTTATCAACTCAATGCGAATATGGTTTCAGACGGTGATCAAATGTGGGGTATTGCTAATTCCATAAGGAGGTAGTTGATAATGGCTGGTTGGTTAGATGGACCAGTTTTAAATGTTTTGCAGAAAGGGCTTGAGGGTTCAAGCTTGAGGCAACAGGTGTTGTCGAATAACGTAGCTAATATCGATACTCCAAACTTTAAGCGTTCAGATGTGGATTTTCAGGCGGTGTTGGGAGCTGCCTTAGGGGAGAAGAGTGGAGGACTAGCCATGAAATTGACGTCTCCGCAGCATATCTCCGGAGTCGCTGATGGGAATGCTTCGGGAATTGTTACGGATCAGACGACCTCCATGCGTAATGATGGTAATAACGTAGATGTTGACCAGGAGATGTCCGATGTGGCAGAAAATGGTCTTTATTACAATTCACTTACTCAGGCCATTTCTTTACAATTAAGCTTACTGAAGATGGCTATTAAGTAAGCTTAATTGATGAAGTTTTTCACTTAAGTTTTGGAACAATTAACAAAGGTGGGGTGCAAGGTGATTCGAGGATTATATTCTTCAGCCTTAGGTATGTTGGCGTCCCAAGCCCAAAGCGGGATTATCGCTGATAATATTGCCAATGTACGAACCCCTGGCTATAAAGAAGAAATTGGCATTAATAATGCTTTTCCATCGGTTTTGATTGAACGTATGGGGGGGGACCCGGCTTCAGACTCCACACCAATTGGGGGGATGGGGACTGGGGTAAGTGTCGATAGTGTTGCTCTGACTAATGTTCAAGGAGCTTTACAGACGACAGGTGTCAAGACGGATCTGGCCTTAACTTCGCCAGGCTACTTCGTGGTACAGACGCCGGGTGGAGAACGGTATACACGCGATGGGCATTTTCAGCTCGATAGTAATGGGGTGCTTCAAACTTCTGATGGGTATGCCTTACTGGGACAAAAGGGGCCGATCGGTCCACTGAGTCCCGATTTTAGTGTCAGCACGGATGGTACGATTCTAGATAAAGGACAGATTGTTGACCGTTTACGGGTAGTTCAAATCCCAACTAATGAGTTACAACGTGAAGGGCAGTCCTTGTATTCGTCGACACAACCGGTTCAAGCGTCTGGGGTCGGTGGGGGAGCAGTGCAAATCGTACAGGGCTCGGTTGAAGCTTCGAATGTTGATATTTCGGGACAAATGGTTCAAATGATAACGGTTATGAAGGCTTATGAGGCCAACCAGAAAGTAATCCAGACCGAAGACGGGATGTTAGATAAGGCAGTTAATGAGGTTGGGAAGATTTAGTAGAGGGAGTGCTTGGTATGGCAGGTCAAGTTGTCATTTTTGCCTTAGGTCAAGAAGAGTATGCGATGCCCATTGAAGTAGTTCGGGAAATTACTCGCTTAGGTGGGGTGCGCACGATTCCTCAAGCTCCTGCTTACGTGAGAGGCCTGATTAATCTGCGCGGCCAGGCAATTCCTCTGATTGATTTGCATGTCAGATTTGGGGTTGAAGACTCAGCGACGACGGAGAACTCCTTTGCCTTAATCACTGAAGTTCATGGAAATCAGGTGGGGTTTGCAGTAGATCAAGTTCGAGAGGTTCGTATCTTAGAAAATATAAGTCCTCCCCCGGCATTGGTGACGGCCTCCTTTATTGGTGGAATTGTAAATCTTCCGGAGCGGATTATTATTCAACTTATTCCCGAAAAAATTCTGGAAAGCAGCGAGGTTCAGGGACTAAGTCAATTAACGACAAATTAGAGTTTTTAGTGTCGACCAGGAGGATTAAGGGACAGTGACAGGAGGATTACTACAATGAATGTCGCCCAAATGCAAATGCTTCTCTTAACTCAATTGCAGCAGATGAATGCATCTTGGCAGAGTGCTCAAACAGATCAAACGGGGCTGTCTGAAGGTGCTGGAGAAAGCGGCAATTCGAATGCGCTTCTTTTTGCTAGTTTACTTCAAGCGGCTCTGGCAGGAGGGACGGACACCTCCCAAGGGTCAACTACCCAATTGAAAGACCTCTCTGGAACAGCGCAGGTCAATGCCAATCAGGGAGCCCTTACTTCCCGGGCGCAGGGTGAAAACGGCGGGTCTCTAGAAAGTGGTATTAATTCGGTGGCCCAAAAATACGGGGTAGATCCAAACTTGATTCAACAGGTCGTCAAAGCTGAATCAGGGTTTGATCCCAATGCGTCATCATCAGCCGGAGCCATGGGGTTAATGCAGTTGATGCCCGGAACGGCTGCTAACTATGGGGTACAGAATCCCTACGACGCGACACAAAACCTGGACGGCGGAACGCATTTTCTGAAAGACTTGCTCGATCGTTTTCAGGGAAATGTGCCGTTAAGTTTAGCCGCCTATAATGCTGGGCCTGGTGCTGTGGAAAAGTACAATGGGGTTCCACCTTATAAAGAAACTCAGGCTTATGTGCAGAAAATTATGGCTGGGCTAAGCAGTATTGACCAAAAAATCTAGAAGGAGGATTTCCCTTGATTACTCGGAAAAGAAGTTATACTTTCTTCCCTCTGGTTCTCTCAGTCATCCTTCTAACTCTTTTATTTACTACCAATGTCTTGGCGTCCGCTTCCAGTAACCGCATTATGGGTGATGATCGGTATAAGACAGCGGTGGCTATTAGTCAGACGGGTTGGCCTAATGGAGCTGCGAATGCTATTCTTACGACAGGAGAAAACTTTCCGGACGCTTTAAGCGCTGCCCCGCTTGCCCATAAGTATAATGCCCCGATTTTACTGACAGAAGCCGACGTGCTTAATGCCGACACCGCGACGGAGTTGCAACGCCTCAAGGTGAAGAAGGTATACTTAATTGGGGGCCTCGGGGCAATCTCCGAAAATATTGAAAAGCAATTGGCAAAGTTGAGTATTAGCACCACCCGGATCGCCGGTCAGGATCGCTATGATACATCGGTGCAAATTGCTAAAGCTTTAGGCACTAGTAAAGGGGCTTTTGTCACAACGGGCTTGGATTTTCCTGATGCCATCTCGGTTGCGCCTTTGGCAGCTGCTCAGGGAATGCCAATTCTCCTCGTTCCGCCAGAAGGGTTACCTAGTTCAACCCAAAGTTATTTGACGAGCAGTAAGATCCCGCAGATTTATGTCCTTAACGGGAATAATGAACTTAGTGATAATGTTATAAATCAACTTCCGCAGGCGGAAATTATCACCGGAGATGATCTTTATGAGAGAAATGTGAACCTAATCCAGTATTTTGCAGATAACTTGAACTTTGATGTGATCTATGTTGCTACTGGCAACGATTTCCCGGATGCTCTGGCAGCTTCGGCTTTAGCGCAGAAGTCTCAAGCACCTTTGATTTTGCTCCCAGCAGCTGGAATTCCCGCTCCGTTGTCGTCTCTATTGCGGTCTAAGCTGGTGCATACCATAAATATTATTGGAGGATATGCCGCAATCAGTGCGCAGACAGAGTCTAGTCTGCAATCTCTGCCGGCTCAAATCTCTTCTGTGGACCCGATCACCGACAGTGTAGCAGATAAAACGAAGTATCAATTGCCAAAGACTGCTACCGCAACGTTAACGGATAGTTCAAAGGTGCAAGTACCAGTAACTTGGAGCCTTTCCTCGGTCAATACTGGACAGAGCGGGGCTAATAATAGTCTCATTTACAATAATTCCAATAGCACGAATACAACGTATGTCTATTCTGGTACGATACCAAATTACGCTGGTTCAGTAACTCTCACGTTAACGGTCAATCCTGCAGTAGGAACGGTGAAATTTGACACTATTAATGCGGTTGCAGTTCAAGGATTTTCCTACGTGTTTCCGTCAACTGTCTCGGGTTTACGGAGTGATAATACGCTCCAGCAGTATCCGGTGAGCTGGAATGTCAGTGCCACAAACACTTCACTTTCGACGATTGGAAACTATACTTTTCAAGGAACTGTTGCGGGAATCAGTCAGAAAGTGAATCTCACATTGAATGTGGTAGCAAATTCACCAGTGAATATTTCGGATGGAAACTTAGCCGCAGCGGTAAGGTACCAACTTACAGGATTAACGTATGGCAATGCACTATATTTGAGTGATGTTTTGAAGATTACCACCTTAGTAGCCAATGGGAAATATATTTCAGATCTCAGCGGAATAGAGAATTTTAAAAATCTTACAGATTTAGAATTAGGGTATAATTCTTTGACCACTTCTGGTATTGCTTCTTTAAAAAAGTTGACGAACCTAAAAGCATTAATCTTGAATAACAACTTAATTTCTAATTTTACCTCGTTAAGTTCTTTGACGCATCTAAATTCACTATATTTAACTGGTAATACCACAACTGATTACAGCCCGCTAAAAGGGATTTATAAGAATTTAAATTATAGAGATTTTAGCATATAGTTTGAGTTCACTCACTCAAGTTTAACTAAAGATGTTGACATTAATAAGAATAATCTATAGAATTTGATTAATTTTAAACTTAATTTAGATTATTGGAGGGAATCACTGTGGCAATTTGGAAATGTTCTCAATGTAGTGCAACTTCTGAGGGCCGTTGTCGCCCCAAACTTTGTCCGAGTTGCGGTGCCAGCAAGGAACAAATTGTTAAAGCGGAATAGAGCTCAAGAGGTAAAAAATGATAGACTACTATCGTTATCTATGGAGTACGACGTGGCCGAATATGCTCGTGCTTCTTTTGATATGGGGACTGGTCCTCTCTCGTTTAAGCTGGAAAATTCTTAAAACTTGGCGTTGCGAGAATTGTGCTTGGGGTTTCTTGCTCCTAACGGGGAAAACCTTTGTTTGGGTTGGAGTTTTAGGAATTTACACACAACTATTATTTTTTTCCCAACCAGATTGGTTGACTCAACCAGGTTTTATCCAAGGTTCAGTGCAGGAAAAAGCCTATGATTCAGGATTAAAGTCCTATGTCTTAGACGTCCGTAGTGGCTCGGAACAAAAGCAGTTCTATGTCGACCAAAACGTCTACCAACAGATTAAGGTAGAAGATCAGGTTAGGTTGATGTATCTTCCAGAACGTCGAGAAGTTGTGCGCTGTGAGCTTGTGGGAAGTATGCTTTAAGAAGAGATTTTTAATCAGATAGGGATACTGGCAAGAGTGAGTGTATATTTTGTTGAAGCCCAAGCATTTGATAAACACGGGCAGAATTGCTTGTTTTATGCAGGTTCCAGCCTGAATGAGGTTGACCATTTAGAGACAGACATTAGAAATGGATTGCGAATGGTCTAAATGGTAAGACTATCTTTTGAGAAAATGATCTAAATCCTTTGATTTCACAAAAAAAGTTATGGCGTAATATGCTATAATGGGAATAAGATAGGGTATGAGCTTGAATGCGGAAAGGAGAGTGGGGATATGCGTGTTCAAAAAGTTAACGAGCATACCATCCGCATTTTCATCTCCTTGACAGAACTAACTGACAGGGATATTACGATGGCTGATTTATTCCAACGATCAGCGAAGACGGAGCAATTGTTTTGGGAACTCATTGCGCAGGCCAGAGAAGAAGTAGAGTTCAATTTAGATCAGCCCTTCTGGATTCAAGCTACCGTGGCGACGAATGACGAGTTTGTAATCACGATCATGAAGCAGGAGGAACAACTCGAGGGATTAATTAAAGATAAAGTCGCTCGTAAGTCCTCTAAAGGTCGTGCGACGGAATTGGTTTATGCGTTTGCTGACTTCGAAGACGTGCTATCCGCAGTGAGGCGTTTACCAGAATTTAATCAGCTTCGTTCAGGCCTTTTTGAGTTCGAGGAAGAGTATTACCTTGTTTTGAACCGTATGGGATCAGGCAAGAAAAGGCTTTTGGCAGAGGCAGTCCTTGATGAATACGGAGAGATTGTAGCCACAACTGGCGTTTTCCTGTCTGAGCATGGGAAGAATATCATTCCGGTAAAGGCAGTGCAGACGCTGAATGCTTCTTTTAATAAGCCTTCGCAGAGCTAAATGGAGAAGGTAGGAAAAGGAAAAAGGGAAGCTGTGCTTCCCTTTTTCCTGATTGTGTTAGATCCCCATTCCGCTTAGCAATCGTTTAGGTGCACGATGCATCGTGCACCTAAACGATTGCGTTTACCCACAGGAAAAGATTGCTGGGATTTGGCGCAGACAATGGATACAAACGGTCTTACCTTTAAACTTGTGAACTTTCATAGTTTGACCGCAAAAGATGCACGGTTGGAATTCTTTTGTGTGTAAGAGTTGAGCGAAGGGAATAATAACAGCTTGATGAGCTGGCTGCTTTAGTGGTAGTGTCAGGTTGATGCTGGACATGAATAACCTCCTCGAAGTAACTTATGCACTTATCATATGCTATGAGTGATGTCGAAATCCTAAAAAGCGTGCGGGCCAGATTATAGAAAATTGGTCGATAATCGTAATGGCCCATAAGGAGTGGCAATCGGTGGATCAAGAGAAACAAAGGCGATTAAGGGCACTTCCGGCTGTTCACGAAGTGATTTCTCGGCTGGAATACGAAGCGGAATTCAGTCCGTTTTTGGCGAATCGGAGGCAGTTGCCTCGGATAACGCGGGGAGTTCGACAGGTTCTCCAAAAAGCGAGAGAAAATGTTAACCGAGAATTTACAGATTCATTTGATGAATTTGAATCATCACTCTGGACGTGGTTGAAAAATCAGCTTCTACAAGTACTGAATCACCCTGAAACGAGTTTGCGACGTGTGATCAATGCCACTGGGGTCGTTTTACATACGAACTGCGGCAGAGCCTTGCTTGCGCCAGAGGTCGCACGTTTTGTAGCAGAACAGGCTGAAAGGTACAGCAATCTAGAGCTGAATATTGAGACCGGCGAGCGAGGTTCGCGCTATGTCCATGTAGAAGCACTTCTTTGTCATCTGACTGGGGCTGAAGGGGCGATGGTGGTCAATAATAATGCTGCAGCGGTCCTTTTGATGATGAATACGTTTGCCCAAGGGAAAGACGTGATTGTTTCGCGCGGCGAACTGGTAGAAGTTGGCGGATCTTTTCGGATCCCTGAGGTTTTAAAAGCCGGAGGGGCCAACCTCGTCGAAGTCGGAACGACCAATAAGACTTGGCTTAGGGATTATGAAGCGGCTATCAGACCGGAAACGGCCCTGTTTTTAAAAGTTCATACGAGCAATTATAGGGTTGAAGGATTTACTCACTCTGTTTCAGGGGCTGAGTTGGTGGAGCTCGGGGAGAAGCGGGGTTTGCCTGTGATGGAGGATCTGGGGAGCGGGAGCTTTTTTGATGGGGCAAGTCTTGGTTTTCCTCTCGAACCGACCATTGAGCAAACTGTTAAGGTGGGGCTTTCCCTCGTAACCTTTAGTGGAGATAAATTGCTGGGCGGTCCCCAGGCCGGGATTATCGTGGGCAAGAAAATGTTTATTGAACGGTTAAGGGCGAATCAAATGACCAGGGCTTTGAGAGTCGATAAATTAACCTTAGCGGCTCTTGAAGGGACTCTTCGTTTATATGAAAATGGAGAGTTAGAAGATATTCCTGTCTGGAGGATGCTTTCTCTGCCCTTAGATACTCTGAAACTAGCCGCGTCTGAACTTGTAGCGGCCCTTCAGTCGAATCAGGCCATCTTTGTTGAATTGAAAGAGGATGTCTCTCGGGTGGGCGGTGGGGCATGGCCCACGGTCAGTCTCCCAACCTGGGTGTGTGCTATCCGCCCGAAGCAGGGAAATGTGATCGAGTTAGAAAAGTTTTTGCGTCTAGGCCCAGTGGCTATTCTGACTCGGATTCACAAGGAATGGGCGTTGGTTGATGTGCGAACTTTGTTGAGTGGAGATGTTGAGGACATTGTTCGGCGTTTGGAGGAATGGGCACGCTAGGGGGAGGAAGTATCTTAGCATCCTCCGCCGGTAGGTATTCCTAGAGGGATCACGGCTTCGGCGATACTCTTCACTGGAGACTATCGTGATCGACACGCTACATTGCTATTCGCTTGAAGATAAAACTAAAACTCAAAACCTCTAGGCTTTCTGGTCGAATGCTATGCCATCCTTGGCGCATTCGACACTAGGAACATCCTGTTCCGTCGCAAGTGAACCATTGAGTTTCTTCACGTTTTATCCTCTGCGCTCATTGACGCAATTCCGCTAAAGTGCTTCTCTAAGCTAAGAAACTTCCTCTTGGCTTGGGTAGACGGGGAGTTGGAACGACGAAGAAATTGTGACGCAGTTTGCGTTTATGGACGCAAATGTGCTGTGTAAGCTTTTAGTCAAAAAGTCGAATAAGGAAGAATTGCGGTTTTCTGTTGTGCATGATAAAATACCCACGTGTATGGAAAGGTAGCGGGGGGATAGATATGAAAGAAATGAGAAATCCAATGCAAACTATGGCTACTTGTTTTGAACAAGTGGCTTTATTCTTTCCTAGTGGTAATCCCAAGCTTCAGGAATCCTTTGAGCGGCGGGCGTCTTATTTAGATACTAGGGATTATGCTAGGGAGAGTTTAGCGGACACTTTAAAGATGTATCATACGAAGTTAGGGGCGAGTGCAGAAACCCAGCGGATGATTGAGGAACTTAGACAAAAAGAGACGCTAGTGGTCATTACGGGTCAGCAGGCAGGGATTTTGACAGGGCCGTTGTATACCTTATATAAGGCGATGACTACCATTCAGCTGGCTAAAGAGCAACGTCAAAAGCTTGGTCGTTCGGTTGTACCAATTTTTTGGATTGCCAGTGAAGACCATGATTGGTTGGAGATCCATAAGACGTTTATTTTAGATTTAGAAGGAAAACCAGCCCCTTGCCATTTAGCAGGTGAAGGAGGAGGGGAATCTGTCGGTAATCAACGGGTTCCTTCTTGGGACCAGATAGAAGCCCAGCTTCAGGGGGTACCGGATAGTGAATTTCGATCGACCGTTTTAAAGCAAATTCGCAAGTTCACGGAGCAAGCAGAGAATTTGACGCAGTGGTTTGCCTTAACACTGCAGTGGTTTGTCCAAAAATGGGGACTTATTTTCTTTGATCCCTTGTTACCGGAATTTAAGCGGCTGGCTGCCCCGCTGTATGAGCAGATTTTGAAGATGCACGCCGATGTTCGAGAAGCTCTGGCTGGACGGACGAAGGAATGGGTTAGCCTTGGGTTCGAGCCCCAGATCCAGCCAACTGGGGGAGAGGTTAATCTTTTTCTTGCCGTTCCAGAACGACGGGCCATCATGCATAATGAGCAGGCGTTTTATTTGAGGGGTCAAGAGGACCGATGGGATATGGATGCCCTTTACGCTTTGCTATCCCAAGCACCTGAGCGGTTTTCTCCCAATGTGGTGACCCGTCCGGTTGTTCAGGAATACCTTTTCCCGACTTTGGCCTATATTCCAGGGCCAGGTGAACTGAATTATTGGGCGCAGTTAGGGAGAGTTTTTGCGACTTTTGGATTCGTTATGCCGATTCTCTACCCGCGTTTGTCCGCTGTCGTATTAACAGCATCCTGGCAAAAGTCGTTATCTAAGGAACTATTGACCCTTGACGATGTTTATCGCGGCTTGGCGGAACACCGAGAACGCAGTGTACGGGAACGGGATACACAACATATTGATGACCACATTCAGCGTTTCCGTCAGCAAATCGCCAAGGGATACGCAGAGCTTGAACCTCTGGAGGAGATTCACGTCAATGTCCATGACTGGTTGGTCCGAAATGAAGCGAAGGTTAATTTTCAAGTAGATTATATACAGAGGAAAGTTTGGCAAGCGCAGCGCAAACGATGTGGTGAAGTACTCAAGCGTTTACAAGAACTGGAGGATGGGATTACTCCAAATCATGCTCGACAGGAACGTGTTTTAAATCCCTTGAGCTTTGTAGTTCGCTACGGGCTTAGCTTTGTGGACAGGGTTGCAGAACTCCCTCTGACAGGAGATTTTTCAGAACAACAAATACGTTTATAGAGGACAGGATGAGTGAAACCCTGCATTTTTCTTAGTGATTGCTGAAGCAACGCTGGCAGTGCCGGCTAAACAGGCGCGCTTAGAAACGGAGATATACAGGGAAAAAGGCTACGTTCAAGTCGAAAAGATTCGGGCGAACTCTCTCTAATACTTAAAAAAACCTGCCCCGCGGCAGGTTTTCGTATAAGTGAGTTTTCTTTAACAATGTTCAGGATTATGCTACACTTGTGAGAAAGAAAATGATTATTCTGATAGTTTAAAGAAGTATCAATAACTTAGTGGGGAAGGAATAGAGATAGTTTGAAGATAATGATTGAATTAGAAGAGGCTATGGAATTAGTTCTTAACCGGATCCAGCCTGTTGAAAGGGAAACGGTTTCAATTGCAGAAGCCTATCATCGGGTCTTGGCTCAGGACGTGCCAGCGCAAATGTCCATGCCACCGTTTGCTCGTTCTCCGCTTGATGGGTATGCTTACCTTGCTACGTCGGCTGATCCTCAACCACTTCAGCTTAGCATCGTGAGTGAGATTCCGGCGGGAACTTGGTCAGAGCGGGAAATCTTCAGCGGTGAGGCAGCGAAGATATTTACTGGTGCACCGATTCCCCCTGGTGCCAATTGCGTGGTGCGGATGGAAGACACCGAGTCTGAGTTGGACAGAGTAATAATTTTACGCCCGGTGTTACCTGGTTCCAATATCGTACCTAGAGGGGAGGAGATAGAAGAAGGGGATATCCTCCTTAAACGAGGGTGTTATTTAACCCCACCAGCCATTGGGCTGCTGGCTGCGGTTGGCTGTGCTCAGGTCAAAGTTTATCGTCGACCTCGCGTGGGGTTGCTTTCTACGGGAACTGAACTCATGGATGTGGGACAACCCTTACAACCGTCTAAAATTTATAACAGCAACAGCTATACGTTACGCGGAATGCTCCAAGAGGCTGGTTGCGAGGTCTCAGTGATCCCTATGGTTCCCGATCAGCTCGAGGAGACCCTCGAAGCCTTGAGAAGGGTTGTCGACACAGATGTGGTGATATCGACCGGCGGGGCGTCGGTGGGTGATTACGATATAATGCGCCATGCTCTTGCTGAGTTTGGTTGTGAAATGTTGTTCTGGAAAATTGACCTGAAGCCCGGGACCCCGGTTTCAGTCGGGCAAAAAGGAAAGCAGCTCTGTTTCTCTCTTTCGGGGAATCCTGCGGCTGCTATGGTGACGTATGAGCTTTTGGTTCGTCCGGCTCTCCGTAAATTAGCAGGACATGCAACTTTTGAAACGGAAAAATTTCTGGTTAAAATGGCAAGTGGCTTTGGCAAGAAAGGGAGACAACGTCGCTTTTTACGCGCTCAGGCGGTGTTTAGAGAAGGGGAAATTTGGGCAGATCTTGCTCCGGCTCAGGGATCGGGAATTCTTCGTTCCATGATTGGTAGTCATCTTTTGGTGGATGTACCTGCGAACCACGGACCGGTAGAACCTGGGGAACTCCTAAAAGCGGGATGGATTTCAGAGTGGGAGAATTAAGAATGGGCTTTCATTCCAGCGATAAGCTTCCTCAAATTCCCGTAATTTCGATCGTGGGCGGAAAGTCTAATTCAGGGAAAACTACGCTTTTAGAAAAAATTATTCGTGAAGCAAAAAGCCGTGGGTGGAGAGTAGCGACCCTGAAGCATGACGCTCATGGTTTCGAGATGGATCAACCAGGCAAAGATACGTGGCACCATGCCCAAGCGGGTGCGGATGTTGTGGCGATCAGCTCACCTCGCAGAATCGCTGTTTTAGAAAGTGTTGCGGAGGAGCAGTCTCTTGATGAGGTCCTCGCCCGAATTCAGGGGGTGGATGTGATTTTCACTGAGGGGTATAAGCATGGTGACAAACCAAAAATCGAGGTATTTCGCTCGGCAGTGAATCAGGAACTTTTCTCGAAACCTGAGGAACTCCTGGCCATAGCTAGTGATATCCCATTTGATAACGGGATTCCCTGCTTTGGTTTAGATGATGCTCCAGGGATTTGTGATTTGATTGAAGAAAAGTTTGGAGTGGTATCACATAAGCGCGACTTTACGTAAGCAGTTAGCAAACTTCCGTTCAAGTGCACGACCCCAACACTGGGCAGTGCATGCAAGTCAAGAACCGTCCCCGACTTGTATGTAGACGGTGTACATAAAATGTGCCGTCGTCTAAAACGTCGTCTCATCAACCGTCCGTTCTCCGACCCAAGTCCGGGACGCAGTGTGACCCAGCGCGACGTCTTTACGTAAGCAGCCCAGCAAACTTCCGTTCAAGTGACCGACCCCAAACACGGGGCAGAGCGCAAGGATGCGCTCTGCCGCCAGTGAGCCAAGGATGGCTCATCTGGCGGGAACCCCGCTCCCCAAAGCAGGGAGCTTGAACGGTTAGTTTGCTCTGCGTCGTAAGCACCGAGCGCTGGGTCACCCAAGTCCCCTCTTCAGGGGAGTATTTTTTTGAGGCTCCGAGTCGCCCAAGGTAATAATGGCAAGGCTAATACTGAAGATAAAATATTAAAGAAGGTATGGGCATTGGCAACTTGTCGAGAGAGACTTCCTCCCATGAGGGTGAGGCTATAGGCTAGAGGTCCGACAAAGGGCAAGAAGAGTAGGACTCCGAATACGTTAAGTAAAACATGGAACAGTGCCACCCGTTTGGCGGCTTGCGAGGAGGCTAGGGCTGCCAAAACGGCAGTAAAACAGGTACCAATGTTGGCACCAAAGATGAAGGCGAGCGCGGTAGGGAGGGTAATCCTGCCGTCCTCCGCGAGGAGCATGACAATGCCCGTTGTGGCGCTGGCGGAATGAAGCAGGGCAGAGAGTATTGTGCCGGCAAGGACACCCTTGAAATGGTTGTCGCCCAGTTGCAGGAGAAGATGTTGGATCTCTGGACGATTAGCGAGTGGGGTCATGCCTGCTTGGAGTAAGCTCAAGGCGAAGAAGAGAATGCCAAGGCCGAAGATGGATAGGGCAAGAAATCGCCAGCGAGTCGGTATAAAAAGGTATCCCAAAGCACCAAGCGTCATTAGGAAGGGTGTTAAGCGATCTAAAGGAAATGCAAGAAGTTGCGTGGTCAATGTGCTGCCAATATTACTCCCTAAGATTAGGGCCAAGGCATTTTCAAAGGAAAATAGCTGGGCATCGACGAAAGATACGGTCATCACAGTTAAGGCGGTGCTTGATTGGAGCAGGGCAGTTGCTATTGCACCACTCCAAAATCCTCGCCCTGGGGTTTCGGTCATCCAAAGGAGCGCTTGGCGGAGACGATGCCCGGCAAATGTTTGAAGCCCCTGACGTAACATTTTCATTCCCCAAAGAAGAAGGGCAAGGCCAAGCACCAGGGTAAATAGATACATGCGGATGCAGCTCCTTTCGCGAACCTCGGAGGAAGTGTCTTAGCACGTTCGCACACGCTGCATTGCTATTCGCTTGAAGATAAAACTAAAACTCAAAACCCTCTAGACTGTCTGGTCGAAGGCTATGCCATCCTTGGCGCATTCGACACTAGGAACCTCCTGTTCCGTCGCAAGTGAACCATTGAGTTTCTTCACGTTTTATCTTCTGCGCTCATTGACGCAATTCCGCTAAAGTGCTTCTCTAAGCTAAGAAACTTCCGCTGGGCTTGAGTCGACGGGGCTAGGTACGACGTGGGGCCTAGTAAGCGCTGTTTGCGTTGTTGACGCAAATGCGCTGCGGGTGGTGAGAGTTGGGGGTCTGTTATTACAAAACAAATAAAGCTTTGGAGCTGAAGAAGGGATCTGAGTATATGGAAAAGAGAAGACTTGGACAAAGTGATTTGTGGGTGTCTCCGCTGGGGTTTGGTGGAATTCCCATTCAACGGGTGAGTCAAACAGAGGCTGATGGATTGCTTCGCTTAGCGGTTGAAAAAGGGATCAACTTCATTGATACGGCTCGGGGCTATACGGATAGTGAGGAAAAGATTGGGGTGGGGTTAAAGGGGATTCGGCAAAAGGTTATTTTGGCTACCAAGAGTATGGCGCGAACGGGTGCGGGGATGACGGCAGATATTGAACGGAGTTTGCGCAATTTTCAGACGGATTGGATTGACCTTTATCAGTTACACAATGTGCGTACAGTTGCGGAATGGGCGGAATTAACAGCGCCGGGTGGAGGGCTTGAGGCCTTAGAAAAGGCCCAAGAAGCAGGAAAAATTCGTTATATTGGGATCACTGCTCATCTTCCGGAAATGTTGCTTCGTATAATTAAGGAGTATTCTTTTGTCTCTGTACAGTTCCCTTATAATTATATCGAGCAAGAAAATCGTCAAGAACTCCTGGAAGAAATTAAACGGCAGGGATTGGGGACGATAATTATGAAGCCGCTGGCCGGGGGGGCCTTGCGGCAGGCTGGACCCGCTTTGAGATTCCTTTTACAGAAATCTTTTAGTGTTATCATCCCAGGAATGGATTCTAGGGAACAGATCGAGGACAATAGTGCTCAATTGAGTCAGATGTTTTCCGATCAGGACGTCGAGGCACTGGAGATAGAAAAAGGAGAACTGGGGCAGGATTTTTGCCGTCGTTGTGAGTATTGTCTTCCCTGTACGGTAGGGATTAATATTCCGGGACTTTTTCTACTTGAAGGATACTACCAACGTTATAAGTTAACCCAGTGGTCTCTGGAGCGTTACCAGGGGACGCCCATTAAGGCGGATAACTGTACGGATTGTGGAGAGTGTGAAACACGCTGTCCGTATCAACTTTCGATTCGTGAAAAACTAAAAAAAGTGCATGCCTTACTAAGCCGAGAAAAGTAGCCTTCGAATACAATCTGACGCGAGCCTCAGTAAGCCAACAGAGCCTTGGTAGACCAGTATAAAGTTTCGTCTACGGAGAGTGCACCGGATTGGCGCGCTGGCATAAGTTAGCCAAAGAGGTGATTTTATGCGAGTTCGTCAAGGGAGTATTGGAGATTGGCCTTTTATGTATGATCTAGCGAAGAGAGGTATTCAGGATAGCATTTCTCCCTGGCGTAAACAGCCGGTAGAGGAAACCCTGAAATACAGAGAAACCATTCTCAAAGGATTTTGGACCTGGATTCAGCAGTCAGGATCGATTGTCTTGATTGCGGAAGAAAATCAACCGATCGGGTACTTGGTTCTACATGCTTCATCACGTGAAGAGATAACCGGTGTTAATCAAGGTTGGATCATGGATTTGGGAGTCCTTCCAGAGTGGAGGGGCAAAGGGGTAGGTCGGGCGTTGCTCAAAGCTGCGGAGGACTATTGTTGTGAACAACGAGTTCCTTATCTAGGCCTAGCTGTTACCAGTCACAATGTCAGAGCACTTCACCTTTATGAGCAGTTCGGATTTGCCGAAGAACGAAAGCTTATGGTTAAATTACTAGAGTAAAAAAAGCTTGCGACGAATTATCGTCGCAAGTGAAGTAAAAGAGAGGAGTGGGGATTAAAAAGAAAACGTGAGACTATTTAAATTGTGTCCCGAGGCCTGTCCACTTATACAAGCCACGGGATATTTTTTACTAGTTGCCTAAAATCCCGCATTTTTTTATACCTGCAAGCAAAAACACTGTAAAACGCCTTGGGGAATTCTGAACGGGGAACCACAGATTACACAGATTACACAGATTAAGAACGATTAGATAGAAACACACAGACAAAGGATAAAGGGGATGGAGAATGTGGAACGGGATTCACAGACCTATGCCATTATTGGTG
>JARLHW010000114.1 GCA_031292075.1 Desulfosporosinus sp. | reverse complement strand
TTGTTATAACGAGGTTCTTGTTGAGCTAAAGTCCGTTTCGAAGATGGGAGTCAATGAAGAGGCACAAATTATAAATGATCTGAAAGCCACAGGGTTAAAACGAGGCCTTTTAATCAACTTTGGCGATCATCAATTGAGTTATAAGCGATTTGTAGTTTAGAGCCAAAATGTATTTATTCTGTGTTAATCTGTGTAATCTGTGGTTGTTTAACTGAGTACCTGAATAGTCAACTTTATATAAATGAGAGTCAGACGGTGATAAGCATTTGAGAGCTTTCGATACTTGGGTAACTAGGGGGTGTGTACATGAGCAGTTTCCAGGACGTTGTCTGTACTTTCTGCGGGTGTCTTTGTGACGACCTTGCAGTTGAAGTGGAAAGTAACAAAATAGTAAACGTTAAACAGGCTTGTCAGAATGGCCGGAACAAACTTTTAAATGCCCAATCCCATTTATCTTCTCTTCGCGTGAACGGTCAAGGTGCTTCCTTGGATTGCGCTTTGGCTGAAGCGGCCCGGATCTTAAGTAAGGCCCAATATCCGCTTGTCTATGGTTTAAGCAGCACAACAACCGAGGCGCAGCGGGAGGCGATTGCTCTCACAGAGCTCATCGGGGGAACCATAGACAATCCTTCGTCTTACAGACATGGCCCGGGTCTTGTCGCTCGCCAGCAAGTTGGGCTGGCTTCATGTACCTTAGGCGAAGTCCGGAACCGGGCTGATCTTTTGGTTTTCTGGGGGGCAAATTCCTTGGAAGCGCATCTGCGCCACCTAGATCGCTATTCAGCCTTAGCCAAAGGGCTTTTTGTACCCGAAGGCAGGAAAGGTCGCAAAGTGGTTGTCATTGATGTCAGGCCAACAGCTATTGCTGAACAGGCAGATATCTTTTTGCAGGTCGCTCCCAATCAGGATTTTGAAATTGCCACCGTTTTGCGCGCCCTTGTCAAGGGCCTGCCTTTAGAGGGCCTGGGAGAATTAGATTCGGTCGCCAGTATTCCTCTGGCCCAGTGGCAAGAAATCGCCGAGTTAATGAAAACCTGCCGTTATGGGGTTGTCTTGTTTGGGCTCGGCCTTACCATGAGCCGGGGGAAGGATTTAAATGTAGAACAGGTACTCACCCTGGTGCAGGAACTCAATCACTTCACCCGCTTTTCGGCCCTTCCGATGCCGGGTCAGGGTAATGAGAATGGCAGTAATCAAGTCTTAGCCTGGCAAACCGGCTATCCCTTTGCGGTTAATTTCGGTCGCGGTTACCCGCGCTACTCCCCGGGGGAATTCAGTGTTATTGACCTCTTGGCCCACAGGGAGGCCGATGCGGCTTTAATCATCGCTACCGACCCTGCTGATCATCTTCCCGACCTGGCGGTTCGACATCTCCAATCGATTCCTACGATCGTGCTGGAACCCCAGGAGAGCATAACTACGTCCTGGGCGAACATTGTTATTCCGGTTGCTCCGGCAGGGATCGGAGCCTCCGGCACCTTTTACCGGATGGACAACGTGCCATTGAGGGTCAAGAAGCTCATTAATTTCCCTTGCCCAACGGATGTCGAGGTGCTGAGGTCCATAAAGGAGAGAATAGCCGATGCTAAAAATTATCAACGGTCAAATTTATGATCCGGCCAATGGGATCAATGGAGAGGTCAAAGACCTTTACATTCAGGACGGGAAAATCATCAAGGGTTCCGGTTTACATCCTGATCCTACTAAAGGGGTTATTTCGTTCGTTCCTGACGGCATCAAAGTTCTCGACGCGACAGGTTGTGTTGTGTTCCCAGGCGGGGTGGAAATTCACAGCCATATTGCCGGTCCGAAAGTAAACAGCGCCCGGATTATGTTTCCGGAAGACCATTATGAGCATTTTCGAGCCAGGACACCAGCCACACGCAGCGGCACGGGATACACGGTTCCGAGCACGTTCCTGACCGGCTATCTCTATGCGGGATTAGGGTATACAAC
>JARLHW010000113.1 GCA_031292075.1 Desulfosporosinus sp. | reverse complement strand
GCACCAATAATGGCATAGGTCTGTGAATCCCGTTCCACATTCTCCATCCCCTTTATCCTTTGTCTGTGTGTTTCTATCTAATCGTTCTTAATCTGTGTAATCTGTGTAATCTGTGGTTCCCCGTTCAGAATTCCCCAAGGCTCTGAATAGTCACATTTTAAGTTTTATTAGTTATTCAAGTAAATTTAAGCAACTCTTCAGTTCCTCCCGCTCTATAAGAGGAAAAGCTTACCGGTTTTTAAACCATCCGATCGGGGCTGGATCGAGATTGATGTTGATCTGTTTTACCTCGGTGTATTCCTCAAAACCGAAAGTGCCAAGCTCGCGACCAATGCCGCTCTGTTTATAACCGCCCCACGGGGCTTCATTATACGTTGGGTTGTAGGCGTTAATCCAAGTGATACCGGCCCGCAGCCTTTTAATGACCCGCAGCCCTTTCGCACCGTCTTGCGTGAAAACGCCGCCTGCCAGACCATAAATAGTGTTGTTGGCCAGCGCAATCGCTTCTTGTTCATCTTTGAATTTCTGAACGACCAGCACCGGACCGAAAATCTCCTCCTGTACGATGCGCATGTCTGGCAAGGTGTCGGTGAAAATCGTAGGCTCGACGAAGTATCCTTGTTTTAAGTCGCCCTCCAGAATTCGGTGTCCGCCGCATAACAACCTTGCACCTTCCTTGATTCCCAGTTCAATGTACTCGAGGACTCGGTTCATGTGCGTTTCACTGATCAGGGGACCCATCTCAACGCCCTCCTCCAGCCCCGGTCCGACTTTGATCTTCTTTGTGCGTTCAACAAGCCTCTCGAGGAATTTGTCATGGATAGTCTCTTCAATTATGAGCCTTGAGCCTGCGCTGCAGACTTCGCCTTGATTTATGAAGATAGCAAAGAGCGTCCAATCCACTGCTGCCTCAAGATCCGCATCAGCAAAAATGATATTAGGGGATTTACCGCCCAGCTCGAGCGAGATATTCTTGATATTGCCCGTCGCTGCCATCATAATAGAACGTCCTGTCTTGGTGCCGCCTGTAAAAGCGACCTTGTCAATATCGTAATTCTCAGCAATCTCCTGGCCTACCGTATTGCCTGCACCCAGCACAAGGTTAGCGACTCCCTTGGGATACCCCACCACCTCAATGAGTTCGAAAAGCTTAATGGCTGTTAACGGGGTTAGCTCAGAGGACTTGAAAATGACCGTATTGCCGGCGGCGAGAGCCGGACCAAGCTTCCAGGCTGCCATTAGAAGCGGGTAGTTCCACGGAACGATCTGTCCGCAGACGCCAATGGGCTCGCGCACCACCAAGGTCTGCATCGGATCGGCCACGTCATAGGTCTGGCCATGGGGCTTGGTGGAAAGGCCGGCGTAGTACCTAAAACAAGCTGCCGCGTCGCTGACATCGAACTGAGCTTCCCGGAGAGCTTTGCCGTTGTTGAGAGTTTCTAGCTTGGCGAATTCGTCCGTCCGTTGTTCCAGTGCGTCGGCGAGCGCAAACATCAGTCTGGCGCGCTCGACAGGGGGCGTCACCATCCACCCGTCCTCATAAAAGGCCCTCTTGGCCGCAGCGACGGCCAGCTGCACATCCTCCGCAGCTCCTTCAGCAACGGTTGCAATTACGCTGCCGTCAGCTGGATTAACGACGTTTCTTGTCTTACCTGCCAGCGATAACACCCATTGCCCATCGATATACATTCTTTCTATCTGTTCCATGCGAAAACTCCTCTCTAATAGGTATTAGAAACAGTTGTGGCCTTTAGGCAGAAGCGACCTCAAGCCTGACCTTTTTTGGGAGCCCTGGCCTCAAGCGTGCGTATAAACAGCATGACCAGTAACGTGACAAGAATTATGACCGTGATTAAGGCATTGATATCCGGCGAAACTCCGGTTTTAACCTTGTTGAAGATATAAATAGGAAGGGTCACACTATCCACGCCGGTAGTGAAAAAGCTGACGATCACATCATCGAGCGACAGGGTAAGTGCCAGCATAGCGCCGGCGAGGATGCCCGGGGCAATGATGGGCAGTGTGATGCGTAAAAGAGTGTGCAGGCGGGTGGCACCCAGATCCATAGCTGCCTCTTCTAAGGACATGTCATATCCGGAGAGGCGCGAACGCACCGTTACCACGACATAGGGCATCGAAAAGGTGACGTGCGCCAGGATCAGGGTGGTGAGGCCGAGGTTAATATCCAGGATGTGGTAAAATGCAAGCAACGAGATACCCATGACAATCTCGGGAATGACAATGGGGATATACAGAAACGAGTCGACAATACCTTTGCCCTTAAATTCATAACGAAACATGCCAATAGCAGCCAGTGTGCCAATAAATACCGAGATGACGACACTGGAAACAGCGACGATCGCCGTGTTTTTCAGAGCGGACATTAGATCGCCGTTCTGAAACATGACACCATACCATTGAAGTGTAAAACCCTGAAAGACGACATTGAGCTTTGATGAGTTGAACGAGAAAAAGACAATAATGGCGATGGGCAAGTAAAGAAATATATAGATCAGGGTAACAAAGGCTGCCGACAGGAACTTGGTTAACTGTTTGTTGTGATTATTCATAGCCTTGCCCCCTTTACGTAATATTTTCAAGACTCCCGCCGAAGTGCTTGTAGACCCTCATTAGTACGATGGTAAATACAATCAGGAGAATAGATAGGGCTGCGCCAAACGGCCAATCTCTCGCTGCGAGAAACTGGTTTCTAATCAGGTTGCCGACGAGTATGGAATTGCCGCCGCCCAACAGATCGCTGATGAAGAAGTAGCCGAGAGTAGGGATAAATACTTGGATACAACCGGCGAAGATACCCGGAACTGTAAGCGGGAGTGTGACCCGCAAAAAGGCTCGCCGAGGTTTTGCGCCGAGGTCGTTTGCAGCCTCCAATAAGCAGCGATCAAGCTTCTCGATGGAGCTGTAAAGCGGCAGCACCATAAAAGGAAACAGTGTATAGACCATACCAACCATCACCGCGCCGTTTGTATAAAGCATCTGCAGCGGTTGGGAGATGAGGTGCGCTGAGACCAGCAAGGTGTTAAACGTACCGTTGGTGCGCAGCAAGATTATCCAACCATAGGTGCGAATGAGTGAGTTAGTCCAGAAAGGCAGCATGATGAGCGAAAGCAGGATATTTTTGTTGCGATCACTGGCCCTTGCTATGATGTAAGCGAATGGATAGCCTAAGATAAGGCAAAGTATGGTGGTTGCCGTAGCGATGATGATGGAGACAAGGAAGATTCTCAGGTAGAGGGGGTCAAATATGCGAAGATAGTTCTGGAAATTTAAACTTGTCACAACGCCACCGTAGATGCCTTTTTTCATAAAGCTGATCACAAAGATATACATAAGAGGAGCTGCGACAAAGATCAGAAGCCAAAGAATAACAGGACCAACCATTAGCAAGAGCGGAACGAACCGTGAAAGGGGCATTCGCTTCTGTGCCGCGCTTGCCTCGGGTCTAAGCACAGCCGTGGCAGTCGTCATTGAATTCACACGCTCACCTCGATTTTCGGGACCTGCTCGATGAAATTATAAAGGGTCTCCTCTTGGGTGTGCAGAACGACGGTGTCAGCCTTTTCCCAATAAACCCAGACAGCTTCGCCGTGCGGGAGCAGTGGTGTTCCCGTCAGCAAGCTCATCTTAAGTTCCTGCCCATTGGGCAGCTCAATGATGGTCTTGCTGATCGAGCCGACATAGATATGTTCCTTGACTGTACCTCTGAGGTTAAAGCCGGGCACAGCTTCTGTGGAACATTTGAGTTTTTCGGGGCGCACCGAGATATACACCATTTCGTCTTGCTTGAACCCTGCAGCACTAACCTCGGCGCCGCCTGTTTCAAAGATAACCGTTAGCTTGTTGCCTTCGACACTTCCGATTGAAGCCTCCAGAATGTTCGATTCGCCAATGAAATCTGCCACAAACTTTGTAGCCGGCTGATTATAGATCTTATCGGGTGGCCCGATCTGCTCAAGGAGGCCGTTGTTAATGACGGCAATGCGGTCGCTCATGGTTAATGACTCTTCCTGATCGTGCGTAACATAGACAAAGGTGATACCAAGTTGGCGTTGGAGGTGCTTCAGCTCGACTTGCATTTGTTTGCGCAGTTTGAGATCTAAAGCGCCGAGTGGCTCGTCGAGCAGCAAAACTTTAGGTCTGTTGACCAGTGCTCTAGCAATGGCAACTCGCTGTTTCTGACCGCCCGACATCTGGGAAGGGGTTCGCTTCTCATAGCCATTCATCTGCACTAAAGAAAGCATCTCGCCTACTCGCTGACGAATTTCCTCTTTATTCACTTTTCTTTCAGTGAGTCCAAAAGCAATGTTGTCATAGACATTCATATGCGGGAACAAGGCATAATTTTGGAACACGGTGTTGACATTACGCTGGTAGGGTGGCTTGTTTACGACATTTTCACCTTCGATGATGACAGCGCCTGCAGTTACATCTTCAAAACCAGCAATCATTCGCAATGTCGTCGTCTTGCCGCAGCCGGAAGGCCCGAGCATCGTTAAAAATTCACCCTCTTGTATCTGTAAGTTTAGGTTCTTGACGACCTTATTATCACCGTATGATTTATCCACATTGATTAGTTCAACCATTACCTTTTCAGATACTTGTGCCATGCGGGCACCTCCTCATTGCTTAATGCCAGGTATCGGCACATTCAAGAAAATAACCAATCAGTATGCCAGTCTATTTTGTGTCATACTGCGTCGGTAAGTCCCCCTAATAGCCCCCGCTATGAGGGGGACTTACCTCCTTGTCTGACGCAAAATATCCATGGCTTCTTTGACTTGTTATTTTCTTTCATATGCCTTAAAGAATTTTTTCTCCTCTCTCTCCGGTACGTAAGCGCATGACATCTCGAACCTCCGAAAGGAATACTTTGCCGTCACCCACATTACCAGTTGAAATAGTTTCATGGAGGTCAGTAAGAATCTCCTCAACATCCTCATCCAAAACAACCGTCATCACCTGCACCTTGGGCAGCAAGTTTATCTCGAGGTTAAGTCCTTCGAATTCTTTGATTCTACCCTTTTGGTGACCGCAGCCCATTACGGCACTGACAGTAAGGCCAATATAGTCATGCTTGGCGAGGATTCGTTTGACGTCGCCGAGTTTCTCGGGACGAGTGATAATCTCAATTTTTATCATATAACTCAGACTCCTTAATACTTTATCTGATAGTTAGTACATTGCTTAGTCGTATGAAATAAAATAACAAGCTAAAGATGCCATGGATATTTTGCGTGCCTTAGCCCTTGAATTCCGTCCAAATTCTGTCAAACTGGCCTAGAGAGGCACCCACATCGTCAAGTAGTTCGCTGTTTTTGATTTTGTCAAAGGGTATGTTGCTGGCCGAATTGTCGAGGTAATTTTGTGATAAGAGTGGATGAGCGGCTTTGTTAGGATTGGTGTAGGGATATACTTCGGAAATGGACTTGCTCACTGAAGGGTCAAGGATGTAGTTGATGAATAGCTCGGCTTCCTTTTCATGCTTGGTCCCCTTGACGATACTAAGGTTGTCAATGGTGAGTCCAGAAATGCCTTCCTTGGGCCAAACAATCTTGATATCAGGGTTCTCTTTAATAGCCAGTGCAGCTTCACCGTTGTAGATAAGGCCGATCGAGCACTCTCCGGTGATCAGCGCGGTTTTGGGGCTGTCGCTGTCAAATACCTTGATGTTTGGTCTGAGCTTCTTAAGCCAATTTTCAGCATCCTTAAGATCAGTTTCATTGGTGTCATTAAGCGAGTGGCCCGTGGCCAGCAAAGCTGCCCCGATGATAGGCCGCTCATCGTCAACAACAACTATTTGGTTTTTCAAGGAAGGGTCAAGCAGGTCATTATAGCTCGTGATGGGCTTTGTCACCTTTTTGGTGTTAACTGCAAGGACAACTGGGCTTGAAAGGTACGGAACAGTGTATTTATTTCCAGGATCGTAATTACGGTTCAGAAAACTGTCGTCAAGGTTCTTAAAGTTAGGAATATTGTCCAAGTTTAAGGGTTGAATAAGATTTTGCGCGATCATGCCCTTTACGGCATAGTTACTTGGTACAACGACGTCATACTCCGAGAGCCCGCCTGCCTGTAGCTTGGCGATCATCTCCTCATTTGAGGAGAAGTTAGTCATCTTGACGGTGATACCATACTTCTGTTTGAAGGAATCGAGTACTGACTGTGGGGTATACTCAGTCCATTGGAAAAAACTAATTTGTTGTGCGTAGGCCTCTTTAGGCGTGGATGTACTGGGGGAAGAGCCGCAGCCTCCGAGAAATGCCACCCCGAGAGCCAAGAACGCCACGGTAACTAGGGATAAAATTCGTTTCATAATAATTCCTCCTTACATTTGATTTGATGTTTGAATGGGTAAAACTATTTATAAAAACTTGAAAACAACAAAAAGGTTGATCCACATGCAGCGAAACAACCTCATTGTTGTTAATAAGCATTTAATAATGCTTGTTCTAATTTCAACAATCAAACTTATATGTTCAAATTCGTGGGACTTATATTGGATAAAATTAGCAAAACGCAAGGCATTCTATTATCTTAGGACAATAATAGAGGGTTGTCCCGCATGTAGCGAAACAACCCCATTGTTGTTATAGGCATAAAAAACTACTAGTAATTATTTTAGTAATATTTTCCTTGGTTAATTTATAAGAATATAACACTCAGCCCTTAAACTGTCAATAGATTAATTGGTAATTCTAAGTCGTTATATTGTATTACGTAATATAATTACAATAATGAGTTGCTTGCTTATAGGCATTCACTTCTCACTCCACTTTTCTAGAATTTTTATAAAATCTTGAGGATAAGGTGCATTTACAGCAAACTTCCCATAATCTAGAATAGCGAGAGGAGTTACATGAATGAGCAATTCTAATTCGTCGTTTTCTAATAGCATACCTCCATTGCTTGGGTCGACTCCTTGCGAAGCTGTTTCTTATGAATGTCATTTTTCAAAAGAATCTTTAAGTTTGGGTCTTAATGTTTATGCTCCGGTTAGTTCAGTCCCAGGAAGCGCTTCGTTTTTTTATCTACAACCCTTGATAACGGGAAAAGTATTTGCCTCCATAGGTGTTCTCATCGCTGCCCAACTTTTCCTGTTTCTTGCAAACCGTTTTTGGGGTCTCGAATCTATGCCGATTCAGAAAGGTCCTGTTTTATCTCCAGACCAAACTGTGCAGATGTCGTTAAGTGATTTACAAGATTTCTTAACCTCAATTTCACGCGGCAATGTCCAACCTTCAACTGGTACATCCGATCCTTCAACCAGTCAAACCAGTACTGGGGTATCACTCCCTGAAACACAGGAAATTCCCATAGTATTAGGTTTAGTCGTCTATGGGGATTTTACGGATAAACCTTTTTGTCCGTCAGTCTTTATACTGTTTCCTTTGTTTACGTTTCCGGGTGTACGAGGAGCCTTGCCTTTACTGATATTAGAACTTTTAACAACTATTTTCGTCAGGGCAGTCGTGCCACCGCAAACGACTGGTTCCAAACCATTGACTGTCCCAGCTTTAAATAGTAAATCCCAACCACTGCAATTTTTACCAGAGGATATATTGGATCTTTTGAACCGATTTAGCAAACACTTTGGAACTTGACGCTCGTTTATAAGACCTTTTGTTTCCATGCTCTTCCCAGGAGGTGACAAGCTCTGGGTTTGATGTCGGTTACGCCCTTTCGATGCTTTGTCAAGGGTTCACTTACGTTTATCACTCTAATCTATTCATGCCGAGATTTTCTCTGGCTTTAACGCCAGGTTTGTACCTTGGGGAGAAATTATCGGCTATTTTATTGTTGTTATTTTGGGGATAATTTTCCCATATATGCAAAAGCTATCTAACATAATAATGGGACAGAAGGTGGACAATGCTCAACAAACTAATTCAGAAAGTGACGCGGAAACAAAATCGAACTGAAGAACCGACTGAAATAAACCCTCAATCTTCTTCCACGAATGATCAAACTCTACTTTCTCAAGATTTAAAAGAGAATCTGAAGGCTATAAATAGTATTTTTGATAATACCAGTGACCTAATTATACGAGAGTTTATAATTGGAACCGAGCTACATGTCAAGGCCTTTGCCGTTATGATTGCCGGTTTGATCAATGAGGAATCTGTCAATGAAAATTTAATTAGACCTCTCATGTCTTTAAACCGGGATATTAGTTTGGAATCTGTCCTTAAAGTTGTTAAAGACAGTGCTTTATTTGTTGCAAGTATACAGGAAAAACAAAAGCTAGACGATCTGGTTACTGGGATATTATCTGGAGACACTGCTCTATTCATTGAAGGGACAGATAGTGCGCTTCTTGCTTCAATTCGAGGCTGGGAAGCTCGGGGCGTTGACGAACCAAAAACTGAATCCGTAGTACGGGGGCCTAGGGAGGGGTTTGTTGAATCCCTTGGAACTAACACGGCTCTTTTACGCAGGAGGATTAAAAATTCGCACTTAAAATTTGAAAAAATGACGCTTGGCAAACAGACGAAAACAGAGATTTGTATTGCTTATATTGATGGAATCGCCAACGAAAAGATAGTCCAGGAAGTTAAGGATAGATTAACTAGAATCAAAACCGACTCAATTTTAGAATCTGGTTATATTGAGGGATTCATCGAAGATGCGCCCTATTCATTATTTCCGACCGTAGGAAATAGCGAAAAACCTGATATTGTGAGTGCAAAATTATTGGAGGGACGGATAGCGGTATTAACCGACGGAACTCCTTTTGTGTTGACCGTACCCTACTTATTTATCGAGGCTTTTCAAAATAGTGAGGACTATTATTCACGGCCCTATCTTGCAACGTGTATCCGCTGGCTGCGTTGGTTGGCTTTTTTTATCTCCACCTTTTTACCGGCCTTGTATGTAGCTATAACTACGTATCACCCGGAATTATTACCGACGTCTCTGTTAATAAGCATTGCCACCGCCAGCGAAGGGTCCCCATTCCCCATCATAGTGGAAGCTCTTCTTATGCAAGTAGCCTATGAGATTTTGCGAGAAGCCGGCCTTCGCTTGCCAAAGGCGGTTGGACAGGCCGTTAGCATTGTCGGTGCACTGGTTATTGGAGATGCTGCAGTTTCCGCGGGGCTAGTCGGGGCTCCGATGGTAGTTGTGGTCGCACTCACAGGAATTTCATCTTTTGTCGTTCCAGCATTAACGGATGTCACCACTGTTACCCGCTTCGTACTCCTCATCTTGTCCGGCTTTGCTGGTATGTACGGGGTAATGCTCGGCTTTGCGGGTTTTCTTACTCATCAAATTTCTCTTAGATCGTTTGGAGTCCCCTATATGTCTCCTCTTGCACCCTTAAGCCCTTCCGGCCTTAAAGATGTTTTTATTAGGGCTCCTTGGTGGGCTATGACCTTCAGGCCTCGTCTCATAGGGAAAAATCCAACGAGGCAGAAAAAGTCACTTATTCCCCTTCCACCTAACGAGAATCCTGATAATTAAACAATCATTACTCTCCCATAAAGGAGAATTGTATGTTAGAAAATGCTAAAATCACTCCTAAGCAACTCATATTGCTGATTGTTATAAGTCGACTCGTCATTACAATTACCTTTTTTCCTGCCTTGGAAGGTCCTCCTGGAAATCAGGACGAATGGCTGTCCGTGCTATTAAGTATTCCTGCCCATTTATTATTATCAGCTCCGATCTATCTGTTATGGAAGCGTTTCCCTAACCAATCCTTTATCGAATATAGCCAGACGATCCTTGGCAAAGTGGGAAAATTAATTGGACTCCTTTATGTTTTGTATTTTTTTCATGCTCTTTCTGTGTTCTTATTCCAATGGAGTGCCTTCCTTACGACCGCTGTTATGCCGGAAACTCCAGTGCTTTTTTTTCTGGTCTTTCTGTTGCCGTTTTGTGCTTACGCGGTTCTTAAAGGCGTCGAGGTTATTTCACGCCTTGCTGAGTTTCTTGCGCCGTTTGTTTTCATGGGACTCATTATAATTTTTCTACTCCTAACAAAAGATATGGATTTAAAAGTTTTTACCCCGTTCATGGAAAAGAGCTTCATGTCAATATTAGTGGGTGCCTTTATATTAGGTTCAAGAACATCAGAAATCTTAGTATTGGCTATGCTTCTACCTTATTTGAAGACTAAGAAAGGAAAAGTAAAATCAGTATTTATATTCAGTTATTCAATAATGGCCTTCTTCTGGATTATTTGTACTATAACAGTCTTAGCTACTCTTGGGCTTGATTTGACGCGAATACTACAGTTTGCCTACTTAAATGCAGTTCGATTAGTTAACGTTGGTGACTTTATTGAACGCATAGAATCAATTCATCTCTCTATTTGGATCTTAAGCGGGTATTTAAGGATATCATTGTATTTCTATGTCATCGTAATGGGATTGAGTCAAGTCGTTGGCTTAAAAAGTTATAAGCCGCTTGTCCTTTCTGCTCTTACAATACTTCTCCCCATATCGCTATCCCTACAGAGTAACATCGCAGAATTAAATGAATTCCTATCATACAAAATAGCACCATGGTTTAATTTGTTTTTCATTTTCTTTATTCCCTCAATACTTCTCTCCATTGCTGTGATTAGGAAGCAAGGTGAAAATTAGGTATGAAAAGAATGATCTCCATAATATCTTGTATCCTTCTATTAGTGCTGCTCCCTGGTTGTTGGAATAGAAGAGAACTCAATACCCTAGCTATCGTTCAGGCTTTTGGGGTTGACCGAACTGAAGATGGGCAAATCAGCGTCTCTCTCCAGATATTAAAACCCAGTGAGTTTAAAACCTCAACCACAGAAAAGGCCGGTGGATCAAAAGGTGTCTGGGTTGTTACGGGTAAAGGAGAAACAGTTTTTGATGCTTTACGAAATGTCTCTATGCAAACGGATCGCAAAGCATATTTTTCTCACAACATGGTCTACATCCTATCTGAGGAGCTAGCTAGGGAGGGAATTAGCGATGTAATAGATCTATTCCTACGTGATGCCGAGTTTCGTGAAACGCCCTATATATTTATCTCTAAAGGAAAAGCAGAAGATATTATTAGAAGTGAACATGAACAAGAAAAATTTTCCGGACAAGCAATTGAGAAACTAGCAAAAATGACCTTCGCGGCTTCTAAACTTCCAAGCATCCGCTTGATTGACCTACTCAAAAACCTTGTCAGTAAAACAAACGATTCAATAATTCCTGGTATCGATTTAGTAAAGGGCGGGTCAGAAACCAGCCCAAAAAGTCTTGTTGAACTAGAAGGGACGGCAATCTTAAAAAAAGATAAGATGATTGGCTGGTTTGGCCCAACTGAGACCAGAGGAGTGTTATGGATTCTAGGTAAGGTAAAAAGTGGAATTATTATCGTTCCAACTCCTGGCGACGAAACAAAGAAATCGGGGATTGAGATTATCAGGGCCACGAGCCGTATCGTACCTGAGAAGGTGGATGGTAATCTCGTGATAACAGTCAACATTCATGCAGAAGGGAATATTGGAGAAGAAATGGGCAGTGCAGATTTAGTCAAGCCTGAATCTTTTAAGGAACTTGAAAAAAGGATGTCCTTGGTAATCGAAGATGAAATAAATAGCGCAGTAGTTAAAGCTCAAAAATGGGATGTCGATATCTTTAAATTTGGCACAGAAGTTCACCGTCAATTTCCCCAAGAATGGCCGGAACTAGAAAAAAACTGGGCTGAAGAATTTCAAAAGATCCAGGTTAATATCATCGTCGATGCTAAAGTTAATTTGGTAGGGTTTTTGAAAAAACCTATCCTACCCTCGAATAATGAAGGAGAAGAGAGTAAATGAAGGCTTCTCTCTATGTTCTTACCCTAATTATCGTCTTTATTCTTTTATCCCTTTGGGAAATTCCTGTCCTTCTGAAAAAGAAGGAGTGGAAAGAACTTTTTGTCGTAGTTTGCCTCCTAAGTATAGGGTTTATTTTAAACATTCTGCTAATTATTGGCATGAAGCTACCTGATCCCAATCAAATGATAACCTCATTAATTAAATCAGTCCTCAACCTAATTTCTCAATGATCCGACTCATAACTATACTACCAACAGATAGAGTTCACTTTAGCTTTTAACTTCTCATAGACCTTATGCATATGAAGTTCAGTACTATAGACCTTAATTTCATCAAGGGGAATCCACTTAACTCCACTATTTTCATCTTCTTTAACCCTAAGTATATCGTTTTCGTCTACTTCAATTAAATAAGCGACGGATAAATGCAAATGTGGAGATACGTAGTTTCCTCTTTTTGTATGACCTAACACGGTCAGTACGTCCAAGGAGAAGATATCTGAGGAAACAGGGTGAATATTCTTGACCCCAGTTTCCTCCTTTAATTCTTGCAGTGCAACCGCCAATAAGTCTGCATTTCCATCGGCATGGCCTCCTATCCAAGACCAAGAATTATAAATATTATGATGGATCATCAGCACTTTGTCTTTTGCTCTATTAATTGCAAATGCCGAACTGGTAAGATGTGCGACCTTATTATTCCTCGTTAAAACATCCTCGAATACCTCAGTACAATAGACAATGACTTCTTGATCTTTTTTTTCTTGCTCATTGTAGGGGGCATAGCTTTTTATTGACTTGAACAACTATTTTTTCTCTCCTTCGTGGCTAGATTTGAGTTATTATTACGAGCTGAAGCGATGGACGCAGATCCCCCCTGCGGTCAGGATAAGTTTAATAGTTCCTGCAAATAATAAACTAATAGAAAATTACAAGGAGGAATCTAAAAGAATGACAGAAAAAAACATACTTGCCTATTTCAAAAGTCCCGAAGAGGCCAATAAAGCAGCCGAGAAGCTAAAAAGTTTAGGAGTCATGGATATCAGAATTGACCGGTTTAGTAAATATCCCCTTGGAAGTGCGGATCAGTTTACAAATGTATTAACTGGTGATTCGTCTAGTCAGGCTACTCTTACCCTAGGGGCTAACGCAGGACGCGATACAGGAATCTTAACTTCTACGGATGTCAGCGCAAGTGGAATGAGCGATGCCGGCCAAGATCCCATAACTGGGAGTGACATACTTCTAGCTACTACTGTCGACGAATCAATTTTTGATCAAACTAGACAGTTGATTAGGGAGGGCAATGGCTTAGTTTAAACCACTCCCCCACTCTAATTGAGTGTTAATCAGTTAAAGACAAGCGGAGGACGCTCTTTATGGGGGCTTTCTCCGCTTGTCCTTATTATTAAGACCCCATCCTCATTGTGTTCCTATGCGTGAATATTGTTATTGTTTGACCGAATAAGACATATTCGCCGTAGCAGTAAGGGTTATTTTATCCATAATGCCCACCGTTTTTCTTAAACACCTCAAATATTTCGTTTATTTTTCCTCGGTTGAACTGATTGCCTCCTGTTCTGTTTATTCCTATCTAAGCCTTTCCGTCTTTAGTAATAAAATGCGCTCAATCTTTCAATAAGCCCTGTCTCGATCGACAAATCTCGCTAAGCATTTTAAAAAGGATTGCAGGATTTCTCTAAATTGCAAAGAATACTATTAAAACGAATGATTCAAGTCGTTTTTTGGGAGTCAGGATATAGGCGACAGGACACCTAATAGGGTCTCTTCAGAGATTTGTGCCTCGATTGGTGGGCATGTTTCGACGAAATGAGGCAGACATGGTACGGTAGTGAGGGAGGACATTTCTTGAAAAATACGCGTTGGAAATATTATTTATTGGGGATCCTAGGTTTAGCATTTTTGCTATTGCACACGACCCCTCTCAGTGCTTCTCCCCCTGAAATAAAAACGATCAGCGTGGTTATGGATGACAACTACCCCCCTTACTCTTTTCGAGATAGTCAGGGTAATCTGCAAGGAATCACTCTTGACCAGTGGAAACTCTTTGAGCAAAAGACGGGGATAACAGTAAATATCACCGGGATGACTTGGAATAAAGCTTATGAGAGTATGTTGCACGGCGAGTTCGATGTTATTGATACGATCTCCTATAACGCTGACAGAGCCAAGATCTATGATTTTTCCAAACCTTATGCAACGATTGATGTTCCCATATTTTTTCAAAAAAATATTTCTGGGATTACCAATGTCAATTCTTTAAAGGGGTTTACGGTAGCTGCTAAAAAAGGGGATAACTGTATCAATGTTCTCAGAGAACATGGTATAACCAATATTCAAGAATATGATACGGCCGAAGAAGTAGTCCAAGCAGCTAAGGATCACAAGGCCGTGATATTTACGATGGGAAAACCTCCAGCCCTCTACTATCTTTATAAAATGGGGATTCAAGATAACTTCAACTATTCGACCTCGTCATTATACACCGGCCAATTTTTCAGAGCCATTAAGAAGGGGCATTCAGGGTTTCTGCCGACAATTAATGATGGCTTTGCGAAGATTTCTGAAAGCGAATATCAAGCCATTGATAAAAAGTGGTTTGGTATGACGAGTGCCCCGTTCTATGAAACTTCCTTATTTAGATTGATTATCATCATAGGGATCGTAGTGTCTCTAGTGGCCTTGTTGTTGTTTATCTGGAACAGAACGCTTCGGCGAATGGTCAAACAAAAAACCAGCGAACTGTGGGATGCTCTTAAGGCAAGGCAACAAGTTGAAGCTGAAATCAGAAAGTTAAATGCTGAACTTGAAAACAGAGTTCTTGAAAGAACAGCGCAACTGGAAGATCTAAATAGTGAGCTAGAAGAAAGCAATGCGCTGCTTGAGGAAGAGATTGTCAAGCGAGAGAAAGTTGAAGAAGACATCAGTAAGTTAAATGAGGAGCTTGAAGTTAAGATAGAAATGCGAACAAGTCAGTTAGATGAGCTCAACGCCGTTTTAGAACAACAAAATGCTTTATTAAGCGAATCGCAAAAAGTGGCACGTTTGGGAAGTTATGTTATGGATCTCCTAACGAAAGAATGGAAGTGCTCTCCAGAGCTACATGAGATTTTTGGGATTGATACAACCTATCCGCACACAGTGGAAGGGTGGCTGGAGATCATTCATCCCGATTGGCGCCCCAAATTCACTAATTATCTTGGGCAAGTGGAAGGTTCACAGCAACGCTTTGATTATGAATTTAAAATCATTCGTATTAATGATCAAGCGGAACGCTGGGTACATGGGTTTGGCAAAATTGTGGTTGATCACCAAGAGAATGTGGTTCGTTTAATTGGTATGATACAGGATGTGACGGATCGAAAGCAAACTGAAGAGAAAATTGTTTATTTAAGCTTTCACGATCGACTGACTGGTCTCTATAACCGACGCTTTTTTGAAGAAGAGTTAAAACGACTCGATGTCGCAAGGAATTATCCCTTGACGCTTGTGATGTCGGATGTCAATGGACTTAAGCTGATTAATGATTCGTTTGGTCATGCCGTCGGAGATGAACTTCTAAAAAACGTTGCCAAAGTACTACGCCAAGGCTGTCGGCGTGATGATATTATCGCCCGACTTGGCGGAGATGAATTCGTCATCCTCTTGCCTAACACGGATGGTGCTGAAACAGAGCAAATTCTTAAACGAATCAAGGGTTTAGCTATCCGAGAAAGAGTGGGTTCTATTGAATTATCGATTTCTTTTGGCTATGAAACAAAGCGACATGAAAATGAGGATATTCATGAGCTATTTAAAAAAGCCGAAGATTATATGTACAAGAGAAAACTTTTTGAAGGACCAAGTATGCGGGGAAAAACTATCAAGACGATTATCAAGACTCTTCACGAAAAGAACAAACGAGAAGAACAGCACTCCTATCGAGTTTCCGCACTTTGTCAAAGTATGGGAGAGGCTCTTGGTTTACCAGAAGGAGAAATTCAGGAACTAAAAAACGTCGGTTTACTTCATGATATAGGTAAGATCGCTATCGACGAAGAAATACTCAATAAGCCGGGAAAACTGACCAATGCTGAATGGGAAGAAATTAAACGTCATCCGGAAATTGGGTATCGCATTCTGAGTACAGTCCATGGCATGGCAGAAATGGCGGAATATGTGTTGTCTCATCATGAACGCTGGGATGGCCTAGGCTATCCCAAGGGTATAAAAGGTGAGGAGATGCCTCTTCAACCTAGGATTATTGCTATTGCAGATGCCTATGATGCCATGACGAGCGCAAGAAGCTACCGAGATGCTTTACCCGATGAAGTGGCTATAGCAGAACTTCAGAAGAATGCCGGGATTCAGTTCGACCCTGAGTTGGTGAAGCTATTCGTTGATAAAGTAGTTGATTAAGTACTGCTCAAGCGGTCAAATTAATAGCCATGAAAATAGAGTTCTCAAAGAACTCCAAACCGTCAGGCCTGACCTATACCTATACCAAGTATTGAAGTATTGAAAAGCATGTGGTTATGAGATAGACTTATTTTAATCCAATTTTAATTTTGGCCAAATTATCCTTGAAGTTTTTTGAGTTAGAATTCAGTCATACTCAATTGCGGCATAAAAACTTAAACCAAGTTTTTATGCAAAGGAATCCTAACGGAAAACAAGGAGGAAATTATATGACAACTTTAGAACAAGTGGAAAAATTACGTGCCATGGCTAATGTTAGCTACGACGAGGCAAGGGCTGCCCTCGATGCGGCCAATGGGGATTTACTTCAAGCCATTATTGATTTGGAGAAACAGGGAAAGGTCAGCGCCCCGAGCGGAGGCGGTTATTATAGCAGCGAAAAAACTATTGCCGCTGGCGAAGAGGCCTACAAAAAAAATTGTTGGGAAAAAGAAAATAGAAACTGCAACGGTGGTGAAACCTTTATTTCTCTATTGAAAAAATTCGGAAAACTTTGCTTTAAAATGCTTCGCAAGAGCACTACAAATTACTTTGAGGTGCTCAAGGGCGAGCAAAGCAAAGCCTCTGTTCCTGTCATCGCTCTAGTCTTGTTGCTTATTTTCGCGTTCGGGGTTACCGTTCCGCTCCTTATTATCGGACTATTCTTCGGTTTGCGTTATCGCTTCAATGGACCTGACTTTAGCGGAAACACTATCAACGACGCCATGAATAACGCGGCAAACGCCGCCGAAAACCTCAAAAAGTCCATGAATGACTAGAAATTATCGGGAACGGTGGGGCTTTTCATGAGTTCTAAAATATTGATTATTGAGGATGAGGAAAAAATCGCCCGATTTGTCGAGCTCGAACTTGGCTATGAAGGCTATACTACAACTAAGGCCTTTGATGGTAGAACAGGACTTGAACTCGCCGAAACCGGCGAGTTTGACCTCGTTTTGCTGGATGTTATGCTGCCTCAGTTAAGCGGCATGGAAGTGTTGCGCAGAATACGCCGGACTTCCTCCGTTCCCATCATCATGCTGACAGCTCGGGACAGCGTAGTGGACAAAGTTTCCGGACTAGATAGCGGAGCGAGCGATTATATCACCAAACCTTTTGCTATTGAGGAGCTTCTCGCCAGAATCCGCAACGCTCTCAGAAAAAACATACAAGAAGATGTAGTGTTGTTATCCGCCTCAGGTCTGCTGCTGGACACGGGGCGCCATACGGTTACCGTCTTGGGCAGGCCCATTGATCTGACCAAACGTGAGTTTGATCTGCTTCACTACTTACTCAAAAACAAGGGCATAGTCGTTTCTCGGGAAGCACTGCTTGAGAATGTATGGGGCTTTGACTTTACGGGAGAAACCAACGCCGTTGATGTCTACGTACGTTTTCTGCGTGGCAAAATCGATGAGGTGTTTGATATCAAACTAATTCACACTGTAAGGGGCGTGGGATATGTGATTAAGGATGAAAAATGAGTCTTTAAACAGTCCGCCTAACCGTATCGGCCATAAAATACGATTTTCTCTTGTCTTGAAGCTTAACATCAAACTATTTTTTCGTATGCTGGGACTTTTTTTAACCCTTGATCTCCTACTGTGCTTGGTATCCGCAGCAGGACTGATTATGCGTGCCGAACAGACCGTGGCCGCTGCGGTCGAACTACTGAATCAAACTGGACTTCCTTCCCCATATGCGGAAAACTGGCTTAAGCTCACTGGGTGCAGTGTTTCACTGCAAACGGGAGAACCGAAAGGGATTCAAATCCCCACACCCTTACGGACCTACCTTTCTAAGCAAACAGCGTCCGGTGTCAGGAGTATCGATCTGCCGGCTTCGCAAGGCTTGACCGTTTGGGAACGCTTAGAGGGTGTTACCTACAATGTAACGCTGACAGATAGCAATCGTTCTTATCGTATTTCCATCCGTCCTGAAGTAACTTTACAGATCTTGGTAGAGATGTTTGCTTTACTATTGATTCTGGAGCTTTTAATGCTGATCCGCAGTTTTTCGTCAGGCGCAAGAATGATTCGTAAGACTCTTCGTCCCATTGCAGAATTGGCTGAAACTGCGCAAAACCTAACTACCGACGGCGTGTTTACACCAGAGCAGTTGGAAGTTCTGGCTGGTAAGTTAGACGACATCAATGCCACAAAGCTGGACACGAGAATTTCAGTGGACGAAACGCAAAATGAACTTAAAACCCTCGCCTCTGCTATTAATGGACTGCTAGACCGAATCAATCACTCTTACCGTTCCCAAGTGCGCTTTGTGTCCGATGCATCCCATGAGCTAAGGACGCCGATTTCCGTCATTCAGGGGTATGCCAATCTGCTGGACCGGTGGGGAAAAAATGATCCCAAGACGTTGCAAGAATCCATCGATGCTATCAAAGATGAAACGGCTAATATGAAAGGTTTGGTGGAACAGCTTTTGTTTCTGGCACGCGGCGACAACAACACCATGGCTCTGCAAATCGAGCGTTTTGAACTGTCTGCCCTTGCCGTAGAAGTGTTGCGCGAAACGCAGATGATAGATGCCGGGCACGAATACGATTCGCAGGTTCGGCCCGTTTTAATTAACGCGGATAAAAGCCTTATCAAACAAGCGACGCGGATCCTTGTTGATAATGCCATGAAATACACACCTCCGGGTAAACGAATTACCCTTTCTGTTACCAGTACACAAGGCTTTGCTTGGCTGACCGCACAAGACGAAGGCATCGGTATCGCTCCCGATGCGGTTCCTCAGATTTTTGACCGCTTCTTCCGCGCCGACGAATCCCGTGCCCGAACCACGGGGGGAACAGGGCTGGGCTTATCAATTGCGAAGTGGATCACGGAGCGGCATGGCGGACACATGGAGGTTTTAAGCAGGCAGGATATCGGTACCAGAATTTCCATTGTTCTCCCGGTCGCACCCAAGGCATAATGACCCATTATTACTTCTTACCGGATACTGTCTTATACGGCCAGCGTATTATACCACCTAAATTAAAAACACTCGTATAACCCTGCTTCAATAACCTCTTTACAGCTGCTCTACTCCGATTTCCGCTCCTACAATAAACAAAGATAGTGGCATGTTTATTGGGCAATTTCTTGCTTGCTTCCTCTGTAAGTACTTTTAAAGGAATCAAAGTACTTCTGGGTATATGACTCTCGATATATTCCTCTCGGGTTCTAACATCCAGCAGAATGATCTCCTTTTCCATATCTAATCTCTTTTTTGCTTCTGAAGGATCAATTCTTAATTTATTGATACTCACCGAATTCTTCAAAACGACCCAAACCCATAATAGTACTCCTACTAATAAAATGGTTATGGTTATCGCTGTGCTCATTTCCTGTGCCCCCTCTTTGGTATCGCTATCGCCAAATGTAACATAAATGTGTCTAGAACTGTTATGTTCTATGATAACTTCTTATAAACCTTTTTATAAACCCAGCGTTTAAGATTTTATTCAGATTTGCTAATGATTAACAGATATTATTTTGTGAATTCTGTGAATTCGATCGCCGATGTTAATAACAGAAAAATAGTATATAATAAAAGAAAAAATATTTGTTAAGGAGGTGGATAGTTCATGAACTCAATTGATAAGTCGATTGTTCAAGCTGCGTTGAACAATTTTCTCGACCGCGAAGTGTACCTCCACCTTGAGACGACCAATGGAGCCTATGCCGTTCATAACCAAGAGAGCGCTATGACTGTGGGCGCGTATATACGCAATGGTCTCATAAGCTTAGGACGAGGGACTATCACAGGGGAAGGCCCGTACCGCGTCGGACTGAAGATGGATCTTGGCTGGGTTTACGCCGAAGGACTGACCGATTTTGAAATGGAGCAAGAAGGTCAGCTCTTGCTTGCTGGTCATGATCAAGAGGGGCGTTTAGCTGTGGCATTAGAGCTCAGTTTGTCCCCGTTTAAACTATAATGTTAAATTTTCATTAACGTGGGAGGAATAATTCTTGGAACAACACGTTCTCGTAGTTTTCCCTCATCCAGACGACGAAACGTTTGGCTGTGGCGGAACTATAGCGCAATTCGTCAAATCGGGGATTCCCGTTACATATATCTGCGCTACACTTGGTCAAATGGGGCGCAACATGGGAAAACCGTTCTTTGCGACCCGTGAGTCGTTACCAATTATTCGAGAAGCAGAGTTGGAGAAGGCTTGCCAGGCTATTGGCATTCAACACGTCATTAAACTTGGGTTACGCGATAAAACGATTGAATTTGAAGATCCAGAACTCTTGATAACACGAATTGAGCGAATCCTCCGAGAGGTCCGACCTTCCTTGGTCCTTACCCACTATCCTGGCTTTGCAGTGCATCCGGACCACAATGCCTTGGGGGACCTAACGCTTCGCGCCATTGCTCGTCTTTCTGTTCAGGATCGTCCGACTGTATACGGCCACGCTTTTGCTCGAGACTGTCAGGCTACACTCGGCCCGCCAGACATCATCAATGACATTTCAGCCGTGTCTGAAATAAAGCTGACTGCGATCCGGGCCCATAGATCACAATCACAGGTGATTCTTTCACGAATCGAAAAAGGGGAATTTAAAAACCCGTCGAAAAACCCGTTTAGCCACATGCTTGTGAGCGAATCGTTTTGGACCTACAATTTTTCGTAAGAACACCCTGAATATTTATCTTATAACCAAACTTTCTTACCAAAGTCTGATTAATAACTGTTCAATCTTTGAGCTCAGCTTTACATCAAAGATGTTACCCAGTACAAAACTCAAACAGGGGGCCTCAATACACGCTCTACAAGCGAATTTGAGGCCCCTATCTTATTTAGAAAATTAAATTTATGTCAACTACTCTGCAGACTTTTCGAGTTGAAAAAAAGAGGCCCCCACCGCCGTTACCGATGAGGGCCAAATGAATACGTGACCCTTAATCATCTACATTGTACTAAAATCCACATACCAATTGCAAGTATTGGAAGGTGAGTTTTTTTAAAATATAAGAAATATTTTAACCTTGTTACCTATCGGGGAACCATTTAAAATAGTTACAGTTAATTTTGTCTTTAAACCTTCAAGTCTCTAGTCATTGGATGCAATAGAGCCTCTTAATGTTTCTTTAATTATTTCAAGTGAATAGCTTGATTGAGAGATGCATTCTTCAGAATCCTGCATAATCCTGCATAATCCTGTTCAAGCTACCCCACTGCTTATACTTTTTATATTTGTCTTCCCTGACGATTCCTAAGGCTTCTGCTACCAAAGAAACGTAATTAATGATTTCATAATTGTATTTCAGTTCCTCTTTGGCAAAGATATTATGACAGGTCTGGCATATATCTATCAATACCTCTGCCCCAGTCTCCTCGGCTTCCAGCAAACGTCTGTCTCGAACAAATTCCATACTTTCTGGGAAAAAGTCCATTGCAGAACTGCCACAACATGTAGCATTTTCACCATTGCGGGGCATTTCAACTTGCTTAATTCCAGGTATTTTGTCTAAGACCTCTCGAATCGAAGTAACATCCAAACCCATATAGGCAATTTTACATGCTTCGTGAAGGGTAACTGTTTTATCAATCTTCTTATTGAATGGTAGTTTATCAACATTCAGGGTTAGAAATTGTGGAAATGAAATAATATTAAAAGGCATCTCTGATACCTTAGAGATGGTCATATCGAACCGACATTGACTAGTCGGGCACCAAAAAACCACTGTTTCTGGGTTATATGAGATAAGCTTGGCAATTAGTTCTTGAGATGCATCATACCCTTTTTCAACAACTCCTGCTTCAAGGTAAACATTCCCACAACAAAAATCTAACCCTGGTACAAAAGCATAATCCTCACCTATGATGTCCATAATATCCAGTGCTTCAAGCACCTTTTCCGGCTGGAGATAGACGTTACAGCCCGGGAAGAAAACATATCGAGCTGACTTCTTGTTAGTTGGCATAAATATCCGTTTATAATCCTCAGCGGATACCTGGATGCTGGAGAGAACCCTTTGCTTAGCATATTGATCCCTTGGGTCTGTATAAGGTATTGGAGCAAGCTCTTTATGGTTGTATTGCGACTTTATAATTTCATTAATTAATAGAGGATTTAATCCTTTGGGACAATGTTTCTTTACACACTTATAGCACTCCATACAGGCAAATGCCTTTATGTATACCTCATCATTTTTTACCCCATTTGTTAAAAAGTCTATGACTTTACGCTGGATCTCTATCGGTGAATGATCTTTTAAATCAGTATGTTCAATTATTGGACATTTTTTAATACACTGTCCGCAAAGGGCGCATGCTTCTATTACTCGATTTCTTTCTTCTTCAAAGTATTGTGATAACAAATTTGGCATTTTTGCAACTCCTTAAAAATCTGTATCGCGTTCAGATAGATACACTTCATTTAATAGTTTCCGCTATTTTTTATAAAATGATCACATGTAGATCATTTGGGATCTTTCTATATTCAGAAAGCATTCAGAAAGCAAATCTCAAAGATGTTATGTGTGGTTCCTTTTTCTTGTACATTATATCCCGAATAGATTAATGATTACACACCATGGAGGATTAAGGCTCAACATTATCTAAGCAACAAGAGTGGAGGAAGCAGCTAATCTAGAGATTTTTTTGTAAAATAGTTAACAGACAAATTTTCTAACTGGATATAAACTTAACTTGTACATTAAATTTAGAAGGAGGCTAGTATATATCAATCCGTGAATCAACCAAATCTCAAATTATTGGATCCTTGAAGGGCGCGGAATTTCCAAAAGGTAGCCCAGAAAACTCATCGCGGCCTTTCCTGCAAGAGCAGAAACCACATGCCGGGCAGACGGGTTAGACCTTTCCTTTTAACAACAGCGAAGATGTTGCTGAGACTATTTTGACTAGAGCCAACCTATAACGTGAAATAGTCTTTTAAACCAGTGTTAAACCCTTTGACGGACTTGGTTCAAATATCAAGGAGGTGGTAAGCTTGGAAAAAGTGTTTGTTGGTTGTTCAATGCTTGAGAATGAAATTATTCAAGTAATGCAAGAGATGGGCTTACAAAATTAAACAGTATTTATAGACGCCGCTTTGCATGTTGATTTAGACCGCTTAGAAGAGGCCGTTCGCGGAAAACTCGATGAAACTAGCCACATTGGTAAGCCAATAATCTTAGTAGGGCATAAATGTCACCCAGATATGGATAAAATCGCAACAGAATACGAAGCTCAGATTGTCTCAAGGTGTAATTGTTTAGAGCTACTTCTTGGGGATAAGATGAAAGAATTAGATAAGGAAGCCAGGATCTTCTATATCACTAGCGGGTGGTTAGAAAAATGGAAAGATATTTTTATTACAGGGCTTGGCTGGGACGAGATAGATGGTAGGCAGAACTTCGGTTTCTACGACAAAATACTTTTGCTCGATTTGGGGACACCTATTGACGACATGGACCTGCTAGAATTCTTTGAATTCACTCAAATACCGATCGAACCATACCCTATTTCTTTTGATAATCTAAAAACAGAACTTACCAAACTTCTTAGTGTTTAATCCGTCCCCGAATTCAAATAATTATTTTTGTTGCTATTACCTGAAACCTTTGATCTGCCCTAAGCTTTGTCTTAAATGTGGAGATAAGAAAAGATAGCCCTTGATCATAACGGCCAAGGCTATCTTTTCTTATCTCCGATGCTGGTGGTCCTTGGCATATTCTTGGAGGGCTATTTCTGTTCGCTGAATCAATAAAGGATAAGTTAAATATCGCCCTCTTTAAGTAGCCGCTTATAATAATGAGGGCTAGCATATAAGGCGGCCGCCGGATTATGGACTAATACCTTATCTTTAGTAATCAGGGTCGTGACAGGGGCTTCTGAATATTTGATAAAAATGGAATCATGCCCCACGCAAAGACCTACAATTACATTTAGATCTGTCTTTTCCTTATTCAGTAGTTTCGCCTGCATTACTGGATTACATAACGACTCGTGGCAGCCTTTTTCAACTTTCGCAGCCTCCGGCACTCCAACTTCTGTTTTATCTGTTGAACCCACCTTGCATGAAACCGCAAAACTCCTCAAACCTTTAGCCTGAAGGATTTTGGCAAAGATTTTCGCCTCATTGATTAAAGCTCCACAGGTTGCAATACCAATTTTTTGTGCGCCAATCTTCTTGGCAAACACGATAATTTCCTCTACCCGTGTAAGCTTACCGTAATAAGAACCTTCAATTTCAGCGGCAGCCATTGTGAACTTAGATACAAATTCATCTGATTTATATAGTTCTATGGCTTCTGCAAATTCCTCACTCTTTGTGTTGGTCGTTAGACAGAACTCAGGATAGGCACCCTGCTTCCTATAGCAATTGGGTACTCCACAATCCGTGCAACTCAGTTTCTGATCCTGATTACTCATTTTTCTCCCCCCTCAGACTTTTAACAACAATCCAAAGAAAATCAACGTCTCGTAACGTAAATTCAGATGCTTACGTAATGAAAAGGCAGCACTTGTTAATTAGTAGTATTTTGCATATTATTATACTTGGAACTAAGTAAGCAATATAAGGAGTGTTTAAATATGAAAGTCGTAGCATTTAACGGAAGTCCACGGGTTAATGGTAATACCTCACAAAGCCTCAAAATTGTCTTGGCGGAATTGGAAAACGAAGGAATCGAGACAGAAATCGTTCAATTGGGCGGGCGCAAAGTTTTTGGCTGCTTGGCCTGCGGCAAATGTCGAGAAACCAAGAACAACCGATGTGCGCGCACGGACGATGAGATGAATACTTTTATTCAAAAAATGGAAGAGGCCGATGGAATTATTATCGGTTCACCCACCTATTTTAGTAATGTAAGCACGGAAGTGAAGGCCCTTATCGATCGTTGTGGTTTTGTTGCAAAGTCCAATGGCGGTACCATGTTGAAGGGTAAAGTAGGAACCTCAGTGGTTTCCGTCCGCAGAGCAGGTTCAACCTTTACTTACTCTGCCATCAACTTCTTCTTTGGCATAGCCGAAATGATCATTTGCAGTTCAGATTATTGGAATATGACTTTGTCCCTTAATCCGGGCGATGTTCAAAAGGATGCTGAAGGGATCCGGACTTTCCAAATCCTTGGCAAAAACATGGCCAAGCTTTTAAAACAGGTCAATGGTTAAGCCTCATCCCCTTGAAACCCCAATTCGCTAACGATACCATGATTGATACAAGGAAGGCGACTCCAAAACCTGGCACATAAAAACCAGGCACGAGCCCACTCGTTAGCATGATCATCCAAGTATTGATAATGAGAGTGAAAACCCCTAAAGTTATAAGATTAAGTGGAATGGTTAAAATAACTAACACTGGGCGAATTATCAAGTTAACAAGACTGAGGACAATTCCGGCCCATAAGAAGTAAAGAGGGGTTGCTGCCATAATAGGCAAAAATTGAGCCGCAATGTAAAATGCGAGTGTGTTCACTACAACTCGGTAGATCTGTCGTTTCATCTTCTTCCCCCGCTCACTTTATGCTTACTTTGACCTGAACTTCTCCAGTATTCATATCGACAACGTCCAACCCCTTATACCTACTTAGATCTTTGATCATATTATGCGAAACGATAATTATGCCACTTGGAGAACAAGTTTTAATCCAACTCTGATGCTTGCGAGCCTTTTCGTCTCGAGGTAGCGGAATACGATTTAAGACCAGCTCTCCGACCCATGCCAAATCTGCAAGGGCCTCCAAGAATTCATCGATAACCCAGATAGGTATTGGAATTAAGAATCCCCTGCGTTTTTGCACTTTAACCCGGACCATTAACAGCTTAGCTGATTTAGTCCACACACACTTCCACCTTAATTCTTCCCTCTACAGGGTCCGCAACTTCCACGTCCACTATCTTACCGTCTAAGGTTTCTTCTAGAATTCGGGCCAGTCCTTCAACGTCCAACGCTTGCAAATCAAGCCCCTTTTCTTCCAGCTCTACGCGTTTCTCTGGGGGGACAAAGCTCATTGCATAAACTACCAGTTTGGAAGCGGAACGTATCAGACTCAAAGGAACATTGACATTTACTTTTAATGTCTTTTCTCCAACCACTCGAACTCGCAAGAAGCGCTCCCCAGCTAAGAGCTTTTCCTTTTTTGCCAACCCATCTTCAGTGATCCGAGCTGACTCTTTAGACGGGTTTCCCTCCTCAATTGCTTTCAACAGATCCATTCCTTCAGTCGCTGTCAGTTTACCTTCTTGAATCATTTCGAGAATCTTCATCTTTTCACTGTTCATTTCCTATACTCCCTTCAAAATCTTTTCACTTAATCCTTACTTGTTTGTTTCCTCATTTGACGAGTCGCTTCCTGAGCTGAAATTTCCCCGCGCTCAAGAGCTTCCAGAATCTCCTGCCTGCGCAAACTTTCCTCAGGGGATTTCTCCTTTTCATTTACGGAATCTCTTTCCTTATCCACTCCGTAACCAAGCGCCTCGATGACACTATCTAAACGACTTCGCACCGTCGGATAAGAGATGCCCAACTCTTTTTCTACCTCTTTGATATTCCCACGACATTTAATGAATGCTTCCATAAAGATTAATTGTTCTGCTGGAAGCCGGCAAAATTTACAGGAGCTGAATTCTCCTTCGATTTTTGTCGGACAATAGGTACAAGTTAATTTACTAATCTTCATTTCATGATCACACACTGGACACCGATGGGGCATCTTATATTCCAAGTTCATCACCTCTCCATTATCCTTCAAGTTACCTAAAGCACTTCTGTGATTAATATGATAAACTTATTAATTAATATTGTCAATATGTTCATTAATATAATTAATATATTCAATATTATTGTTAAGTATTTAAATATTAACTCTTTTGTAGCATTGGCTATTCCAAGAAAAATTCTAAAGTAACCAGCCCTCAGGAGTCCTAACTCCATAGAACTAATTGACTACTTCTTTATTGCTTCGTCCAATATTTTACACAGATTTTCTTTTATTTTTGGACAGTATAATGAATTGAAAGAGATTCATGGAAAGAGATGATTTTATGTTGAGTTAAGCTTCTAAAGACTTGAATGGGTAGCACTTGGGCGGTGTAATTTTAAATTAATAGTTTTAGAAGGAGAATGATTTCTATGAATGAGACAATTAAATCTATCTTAAACAGAAGAAGTATCCGAGCTTATAAGCAAGAACAAATTAAAGATGAAGAACTTCAAATTATTTTAAATGCTGGCATGTATGCTCCCAGTGCAATGAATCAACAATCTTGGCATTTTACTGTAGTGCAAAACAAGGAAACCCTCCAAAAAATTAACCAAACTGTCAAAAGCTATTTTCTAAAGTCGGGTAATCAACGCTTCGAAGAAATGGCGAAATCCGAGAAATTCAATGTGTTTTACAATGCTCCTACCTTAATAATTGTTTCTGGTGATGAAAAGGCTATTGCACCGCAATGCGACTGCGTCCTTGCGATGGGAAATATATTATTAGCGGCCTCGACAATCGGTATTGGATCTTGCTGGATTCATGCGATAACTCAATTAAGCAATTCAGAAGAAGGCAAAAGCTTAATAAGTGAATTGGGCATACCCATGGGAAATAAGATATTTGCTTCGGGTGCATTTGGTTACGCAGCGGTAGCAGCACCTACCGCTGCACCAAGAAAAGAAAACTCTGTAAATATCATTAGATAATTTCCACCCTTCAAGCTCAATTAACATACGTCTTACTATTCCTTGTCATATTTTCCTCAAGACAACACTAAGGTTACATTCTAAAACCAAGGCGAACATTCTATCTAAAGAAGGAGTTAGAATGTTCGCTTTGTTTATGGCATCAACAGGTTATTTATTCAAGGATCGCATTAATAATTTTTTAATATTCACTAATAAATACCTATTCTTTAATTTCATATTGTGTTAAAATAATAATTAGTATAAATCATTTATTTTGAAAATTTTTGATTTTGTAAAAGGAGGAGTTTCTATGGCAAAATGTGAAAAATGTGGGACCGAGGTTGCTTCAAAAGAAGATTTGTATGAAGTTCAAGGTGTACAAGTATGCGAGGATTGTAAAATTAAAAGTACCCATTCTCCATCCCAGCCTTGTGGATAGAAAAAGTTTCTCCTTGATAAATTTCTTTTAGAACTATACTTATAAGGGATAAGATTCATAGAAATTCTATGAATCTTATCCCTTATTTCTTTTCTGCAACTGGTTAGCCTTTCAATAGGTGGATCAAAGCCGTTCAGTAGGCACTACGGGCTCATAGCTTTGATAGCTTTGGGATAGCTTTGGGATAGCTTTGGGATAGCTTTGGGATAGCTTTGGGGTCAGGCTTGAATTATTCCCTTCAACTTAACTTTATCCACGATTTCATAACAATCAGAGTTCTCTTACTCTTCGCTTCTAACCTTGGATCTTAGAAACCATTGAAAGATCTGAAAGCAACATATTGAACTTCTTTACGTAACATCGGCCTCAGAGATTCATCCACGACCCAGATTGAATTAGAACTGCGAATCACCTGCTTACTCAAGACTTCCTCATGGGATTTGTCCTTAGATTTTTGGGAATTCTTCCCTTAATCAAGCACCTCAATGACTTTATCTAATCAACTAGTACCTTAGTAGTTATACTCGTATTTCACTTCTTTAATATTCCAACAAATTTAATGAATGCTTTCATTAGGAATTAATGAATTGTTGTTGAATATAAATAATTGAAATATTTTAAGAAGGAGGGTCGAGCTAGGAAAAGACCACTCAAGGAAAGTTAACGTGCTGGTACGATGTCTAAAATCTACTGAAGAAAGGAAGAACAACATGATCTCGGAAGAGAAAGAGCTTTTTCAAAAAAAGCCAATGCTCAAAAGTGAAGACTGGTGGGCAGTCTGGCTTGGATTGTTTGTCTTTGCGTTAAGCCTTGGACCAGTTATCGGAATGGATCTGCTTGGCTGGGTGGTTAAATTCAATGTCTGGGTAGATTCATCAAAAGCCTTGGTACCTGTATCTCAAACGTTTAAAAATATGTATGGGATTTATTCAGCATTTTTAACCTATTTATTTTTACTAGTGATCACCACTATCGGCGCGGTAGCGATGGGTGCAAAAGTCAAAAAATACATTATTGGTTTTAGCATTATTTTCTGGATTACGTTTCTTTGCTTATTTTTTGGCAATAATGGTTACATCGCTGCTACGCCAGACAAACAAGCCAGCCTTAAAATTCCTTGGTCTATGAGTCTGGGAGAAATGGGCTTTGTGATCGCCATGATTGTTGGTCTCATCATAGGAAATTTTTTTGAAGGCTTCGCCAAATTCCTGGAGGAGGCCGCCAAGCCCGAGTGGTTTATTAAAACAGGAATTGTGATCCTGGGCGCAGCTATCGGCATCAAAACTGTTGGGGCTCTAGGACTGGCCAACACGGTTATTATCCGTGGATTATGCGCCGTAATCGAGGCATACTTAATTTATTGGCCAGTTACCTATTTTATTGCGCGCAAATACTTTAAATTTACCCCTGAATGGGCGGCACCCTTGGCTTCCGGAGTCTCAATCTGTGGGGTTTCAGCAGCCATAGCTACGGCGGCGGCCATTCGAGCTCGACCCTTAGTACCAGTAATTTTATCCGCTGTCATTATTGTTTTTGTTGCTGTTGAAATGCTCATTTTACCCTTGATGGCTTCAACCTGGCTATTTCACGAGCCAATGGTAGCCGGATCTTGGATGGGCCTGGCGGTGAAGAGTGATGGCGGAGCGGTATCTAGTGGCGCGATTGCTGATTCCCTAATCAGGGCTAAGGCACTGACCAATCTGGGTATTCATTGGGAAGAAGGCTGGGTCCTGATGGTCGCGACCACTACCAAAGTCTTTATTGACGTTTTTATTGGTGCGTGGGCATTTATTCTTGCGGTCGTTTGGTGTGTTTTTGGGATCGACAGAACTAAGACTCGATGCGACAAGGTTTCAGCGGGTGAGATCTGGGAACGATTCCCCAAATTCATTATTGGTTTTGTTTTAACGTTTTTGCTCCTACTTGTGATGGGTTTGAAAAACCCTAGCATTATAAAGGCAGCAACAGCAGGCTCTGACCAAGCCAATGCGTTGCGGACCTTTTTCTTTGCCTTATGCTTCTTCTCGATTGGTATGATTACTAACGTACGTAAGCTCTGGGCAGCCGGTATGGGACGTATTGTAGGGGTATACGTCATCTGTCTGTTTGGTTTCATTATCTGGATTGGACTTGTTGTCTCTTGGGTTTTCTACCATGGTATTACACCGCCGATAATTGGCGGTTAGTTGGTTGTAAGGCAACGAGGGAGGGTATGGATTTGTCAAAAGAGCAGTCATCACTAAATGTAAAGGAAGTGCTCGCAGAAGATGAATGGTATGATCTACTTCCTGTCGAGAAAAAACTTATCTCTATTTCTTTAGGACTAGGTCTAGTACTAATGGCTATCTTTGTCATAGTATTTAAAGTTTTAAAGTAAAAAATCGTCAATTTATATTCCAGCAAATAAAAATACTTATTAATATGTAAAAATCCTAAGCGAACATTCTAATAGAATGTTCGTTTAGGTTTATGGAATGGTAAGTTAGGTCGTGGCAATGTGGCAATGAATGTGGCAATGTGTGGCAATGGGTCAGGCTTGAAATATTCCCTTCTGTTCAATCTTTCTCATAATTTCATCAACAACCTGAGTTCCTTTACTTTCGCCGCTTCTAATTTTAGAAACCATTGAAGGCGGCAAATTGAGCTTTTTCGCCAGTTCACAATTGGGGAAACTACCATATTTGTCGCTAATTCTCACGATTGCCTTTCTGACATCGGAATATTTCTGTATTTTGGTTCTTCTTGTAACCTCCTCCTTACTAACGCCAACTTCTTTACATACAGTATCAATTAATGTATCAATATCAATTCGAACATCTCTCCCAGTTATTTTAGTTATTTCATTATCTTTGGCGGTTTCCGGCTCGTCAATTATTAATTCAAATTTTTCTGGCTTGACATTCATAAACGCCCTATATTGTTTGTGTGCAACTATAAATGGCAATGGGGTCAGTAAATGGCAATGGGGTCAGGCTTGAAATATTCCCTTATGCTCAATCTTCCTCATAATTTCATCAACAACTTGTGTTCCTTTACTTTCGCCGCTTCTAATTTTAGAAACCATTGAAGGCGGTAAATTAAGCTTTCTCGCCAGTTCAGAATTGGGGAAACTACCATATTTGTCGCTAATTCTCACGATTGCCTTTCTGACATCGGAATATTTCTGTATTTTGGTTCTTCTTGTAACCTCCTCCTTACTAACGCCAACTTCTTTACATACAGTATCAATTAGTGTATCAATATCAATCCGAACATCTCTCCCAGTTATTTTAGTTATTTCATTATCTTTGGCGGTTTCCGGCTCGTCAATTATTAATTCAAATTTTTCTGGCTTGACATTCATAAACGCCCTATATTGTTTGTGTGCAACTATATGATTCTCAGAAAGTATGCCCATAACAAAACTTGAGTCTATTAGTGAATTATTTTTACCGTTTAAATAACTTCCATGGCTACTCCACAGATAATCTAAACCTGTTTCTATTCCAGCCTCTACCGGATTATAATGAATATATTTAAGAACTTGCAACAGATATCTATCCTTATCACAAAGCTGTGCTTTGTATCTTTGTTGAAAGACATGTCCTGTCCTGTTGTACTTTTTGTTGTACTGCTGTGTAAAACTCTGTTGTATTCCCTGCATAATTTTTGATAAAGGCGTTTCTCCTGTCTCAATTAGTAGATGAGCATGATTATCCATAATGCAATAAGCATATAACTTAAAATCAAATCTTTCTTTGTATTTTTTGATAAGTGCCAAGTATATTGGCTTTTCTTTTTCCGTCATAATATATTCGCCATTATTGCCTCGGCACATGACATGATACAATGCGCCTGGAAATTCCAGCCTTGGTTTTCTAGCCAAGCTATTCCCCTCCCTTATCAATTAATTATACCATAGTAATTGCTTAGAAGAGAATGTTTCAAGCCTGACCCCTTTTTACTTCTCCCTCCTTATTCAATCAATTATACCATAACAATCACTTAGAAGGGAATGTTTCAAGCCTGACCCCACTTCTCTTCTTCTCCTACGACTCTCACCACTTACGTCTCAATTCCAACTCACGGGCCTTTGGACACTGACCTTTAAATCTAAATTTTCACATACATAAATCGACATAAATATTAGGACTTGTTTGTTAAAATATATAGAGTAATAAACCTATTATCTATTGACAATTCAAACTACTTACCAACTGCAAGGATACCTTAAACTAACAGTAACTGTAAAAGCAGAAGTATTAGGGAGGGATAAATGTGAGACAGATTCTGGCCAAGAGCGAACATTGCCTTGGGTGTAAAAGCTGTGAGCTGGCTTGTGCCGTTGCCCACTCAATTAGTAAGACCTTGTACGCGGCAATTGAAGAACTTAAAACGCCCCAAAAACGGATCTTTGTTGAGTCCAATGGGGCTCTTAATTTCCCATTGCAATGTCGACAGTGTTTAGATGCTCCTTGTGTTCATGCCTGTATGAGTGGGGCTATGCAGTTTGATTTAAAGACCGGGCTAATTCAGGTGGATGACCAAAAGTGTGTTGGCTGCATGATGTGCGTAATGGTTTGCCCGTTTGGAGTTATCGCGGAAATTCCTACTACCCACAGAGTCGCCAAATGTGACCGCTGCCAAAACTTAGATTATGATCCTGCCTGTGTCTCAGCCTGTCCGACGAAGGCTTTGGAATTTGTTGAGGTTCAAGAGTTTGCCCACAGCGGACGGCAAGCCTTTCTAGAACAAATGAAGGGAGTTAATTAATATGAAATCTCAAAAATCAATTGATCCTGCCGTCTTAGAATTGTTGCCTAAAGCAACCCTTGATGGAGTCGAAACGGTTTGGGATCGTCATGAAGCACAACAACCCCAATGTGGGTTCGGAAGTTTAGGGATCTGTTGCCGACATTGTATTCAGGGTCCCTGTCGAATTGATCCCTTTGGAACCGGACCGAAAACGGGCATTTGTGGCGCCAGCGCAGATACCATCGTCGCTCGTAATTTACTCAGGCAAGTGACTGGTGGAGCAGCGGCACATGTTGATCATGCCTATGAGGCTGTTGAAGCATTAGAGTTGGCGGCCAAAGGAAAAATTAATTATGCAATCGCTGATGAAAATAAATTGCACCAGGTAGCCAAGGGTTTAGGTCTGGAGATCACTGGTAAAAGCAAAGAAGAAGTTGCTTTAGAGGTTGTCGAGGTTGCTTATGCCGATCTAGCTAATCATGGGAAGAAACCTGTAAGTTGGTTGATGGCTCATGCACCCAAAGAACGAATTGCTGTTTGGAGTAGTCTTGGGATTCTTCCACGCAATCCCGATCGGGAAATCCGCGAAGCAATGCATCAGACAACTATGGGTATGGATGCTGACCCAGTGAATCTGCTCTTAGCTACTGCTAAACAAGGGCTAGTGGACGGCTATTCAGGTCTAAAATTAGCTACTGACATGCAGGATATCCTTTTTGGTACACCTTCACCCGTCGTGACGGAGGCTAATTTAGGAGTTCTCAAAGAAGACTACGTTAATCTAATCGTCCATGGGCATCTCCCCTTATTGGTGGAAAAAATTATTTATTGGGCTGGCAAACTCCAAGATGAAGCAATTCTTGCCGGGGCTAAAGGAATCTTAGTCTCGGGAATATGTTGTGCTGGTAATGAAGCCTTAATGCGCGAAGGGATCCCACTGGTTACTAACTTTTTAGCTCAAGAAATCGCCATAGTGACCGGAGCGGTTGACGCCATGGTCGTCGACGTACAATGTATCATGCCTTCCTTAGCTCAAGTGGCTTCTTGTTATCATACAGAGATCATTACAACCATGCCCATCGTGAAAATACCGGGAACGAGCCATGTTCCATTTACTGTAGAAAACGCGGATGAAACCGCCCAAGAAATTGTGCGCAAATCCATTACTGCTTACGGACAAAGGGACAGCAAGAAGGTTAAAATCCCCAATTATAAACGTAAGATTATCGCTGGGTTCAGTGTGGAGGCCATTATTGGGGCCCTATCAACTGTGGACCCTCAGCAACCTCTTAAACCTCTAATCGATAATATTGTCAATGGTAACATCTTAGGGGTCGTGGCCACGGTCGGATGTAACAATGCCAAAGTGACTCAAGATCTAATAAATGTGGAACTAGTAAAAGAACTTGTGAAAAACAATGTCTTAGTTGTGGCTACAGGATGCTCCGCGCATGCACTGGCTAAAGCCGGTCTTATGAATTCCGAAGGAACTGAAGCCTATGCTGGAGAGGGTTTGAAAGCAGTCTTGACTGCAGTTGGCATGGCGGCCGGTCTTGGGGCACCCCTTCCACCTGTACTGCATATGGGAAGCTGTGTGGACAATTCGAGGATTGGGGATTTGGTCACGGCGATAGCTGCCTACCTCAATGTGGATTCCGCTTTATTGCCGGTGGCAGCGAGTGCTCCAGAACTTCAGCATGAAAAAGCCTTGAGTATCGGAACTTGGGCTGTGACCCTAGGGCTTACCACCCACCTGGGGGTCGTTCCACCCGTCCTAGGGAGCAAAGCGGTTACTGAGTTGCTAACCCAGGGTCTCAGTGATGTAATCGGAGGAAAATTCTATGTTGAAACCGATGCCTTGAAAGCTGCGCAAGGACTTCTTGAGGATATCCGAGCAAAACGGAAAAAACTCGGACTTCCTAATTAAGGGAAGGAAGAAATTATGAGTTATATCGTTGTTGGCAACAGCGCGGCAGGGTTGTTTGCGGTTGAGGAGATTCGAAGGCACGACACGCGGTCAGAAGTAATAGTCCTCACGGCAGAACAGGAACCTAGTTATTCTCGATGTCTTACCACTTATTTTTTGGCAGGAGATATTCCTGCTTCCCAACTATACCTCCGGGACACTGATTTTGCTGAACGACTGAATCTTAAGATGATTTACGGGGTCAAAGTGAATGGTATCGATCCCACGCATCAAAGTCTTCGCAGTACGGATGGACGGGAGTGGCACTATAGCAAACTTTTGCTCGCCATGGGGTCTTCCGCTCGTAAGCCCACAATTTCAGGCGGCAATCTTCCCGAAGTATTTACTCTACGCACGATGGAGGATGCTTTAGCCATTAACAAGGTCTTAGAGCAAGGAGCGCAAAAGGCTGTCGTCATCGGAGGGGGATTGGTCAGTTTAAAAAGCGCCTATGCCTTAAAAAAACGTGGGCTTGATGTCACTGTTGTGGTTTCCTCTGGACAGATCCTCTCCCAAATGCTTGATCTAAAAGAAGCCAGTATGATGCAAGAGTACTTGAGCGTCAATGGGCTCAAATTTCTTTTACAGACTGAGGCCATGAGTATTACGGGAAAGAGCCATGTTCAGGGTGTGCTGATCTCATCTCAAACAGAACTTGCTGCTGATTTGGTGATTATTGGCAAAGGCGTTCGTCCAAATATCGAAGAGTTGAGCGAATTCGGCTTCAATATCGGGCAGGGTCTTAAGGTGGATTCTTCCTTAGCCACTAACCTTCCCAATATTTATGCGGCTGGGGACATTGCAGAAACTTGGGACCTTGTCCGTGAGCAATTCACTCTGAATGCAACCTGGCCAAATGCTACGACTCAAGGCAGAATTGCCGGAGCAAATATGTGCGGGAGAGAAGAAGTTTATGCAGGTTCCCTTGGCTTAAACTCTGTAGACTTTTTTGGTCTCTCGGCCATGTCTGTCGGAATCACGAAACTTCAAGACAACAAGGAGTCTGGAGATTGGGAGCAAGATGAAAACCTGAAGATGATGGAAGACATGCCCATCTATCGTAAGTTAATTTGGGAAAGGAATAATTCAAGCCTGACCCCGAGCTTGCCGTCGAGTTTGCCGATTTACACTCCTAAGGGTTTTGTGCTTATTGGTGATACGTCGCAAGGCGGAGTATTGACCGCCCTTATTAAAGCAGGTCGACCTTTGACCCTAGCCCAAAGGCAATCGGCTATGGGAAAAAGAGGGACTCTAGCAGTAGATATGATCAGGTAGAAAAGATATGACAAAAAGGAGCGAACCCTAAAATTCCCGTAGGGTTCGCTCCTTTACATTGTTATCCGACAGTGGAGCAGTAGTGAATGAGTTTACTCTGTTTTTTGAGGAGAGGGGGAATCATTAGAGTGTTTATGACCGCAGCTCTTTTTGTGCCCAAGACCATGAAATTCGCCTTTATCGATATCCTGTTCAATCCTCTGTTGACGTTCTTTCATGGCGTTCTTGATTTTTTCGGCTTTCGTTTGATCCAGTATTCCGGCCTCTACTTCCTTATCAATAATCTGAGCTTTAATGTTGTTCATTTGCTGAGTGAGAGGTTTGATCTCCTTCAATTTTCCTTGATCAACAGCTCCGAAGGCAGGCACGGCGCTTAAAACCAACAAAGCTAAAGCCAAAATGCTTGCAGCCAGTCTTCTCATTAACCAGTCCTCCTCATTCATTTTATTTGCCGGAAACATTCTTATAATGCCCAGTTTAAGTGTTCCTATGACATGATTTGCTTTATTAGCCGAATCTCTATTAAGTTGGTCTAGCTTCTTTGATTCCTAGCCATATATTGTTAAATTGTTCTACAAATACCTTTGCGATTTCAGGATCAAATTGAGTGCCGGCATTTTTGATAATTTCTTGAAGAGCCAATTCATCCTGGACCGCTGATCGGTAGGGTCGTTCACTTGTCATAGCAACAAAACTACTTGCGAGAGCAATAATTCTTGCCTCGATCGGAATAAGTTCTCCTTGCAACCCCCTAGGATAACCTGTTCCATCCCAGCGTTCGTGATGGGCCAATACATAATCAGCCAATTCTGACATTTCATGAGATGAACTTAAGATTCTGCAGCCAATTTCCGCATGCCTCTTAATTTCATCCCACTCCTGCTTCAGTAGTTTTCCGGGTTTATTGAGTATACCTTCTTCAATCGAAACATAGCCAATATCATGGAAGAATCCTGCAGACCTCACTCCACATACTTCCATCTCGGACAAGCCTATTGCTCTGCCAATATCCTGGCATAATTTACTGACTCTTTTCGAATGTTGTTCTGACCCTGGGTATTTTTCATGTAAGGTCTCCATAAGCGTTCTAATTGTACTCAGCCTAATTTTTTCACTTTCCAGAGTTTTGTTTTTATACATTAGATCCTCAGCATTCTTGAGAGTTTTCAGTATATCTTCCTCCATAGAACACTTGGTATCCCAACCAAATGAGATACTCCCACTAATCGAGTTAACATATTCCTTAGAGTAGGTCTCTCTGATTCTCCAAACAATTTCCTCAGCCTCTTCTGCTTTAGTTTTTGGCAGGAGCATGACAAATTCGTCTCCACCCCAGCGCGCGACAATATCATCCGCTCTACAGACACTCTGAATAGCAAGTGCAGCTTTCTGCAAAAGTTCATCCCCTTTAAGATGCCCAAATGCGTCATTGATCAGCTTTAAGCCATTAACATCTCCAAAAATCAGGGAGATCGGCAGATTCCGCTCAGTGTTTAACCTTCTGATTTCTTCTTCGTAAAACCTACGATTGTATAATCCTGTCAAAACATCATGATAATTCAGATAATGAATATCTTTTTCGCACTCTAGACGCTCTGTGATATCCATGAAAATCGTTGCAAATTCTTTGGAGGACGGTCTGTAAGCTTTAACTTCAAAATACTTATTTAAACGTTGGGAAAAAGTATTGAAATGGACGGATTCTCCAGTTAACACAACCCTTTCGTAGATTTCAAGCCTAGACTGATCCACACTTGGCAAAACTTCGGTAGCAGTTTTCCCGATGATGTCCTCTGCTTTAAGACCCATCATCGTTTCAAACGAAGGATTAATGGTAATAAATCTATAGTCGATTACCTTTCCATGCTCATCACAAATGATACTCTGGTGAGAAAATGCATCATTCATGGCTGAGAAAAGCAATTTATACTTTTCCTCAGATTTTGTTAATTCTTCTTCAATCTCTTTGCGTTTGGTAATGTCTGTAAGAGATTTAAGTAAGCACGGGGTATCTCCAATAGTTATTAATTCCGCGCTGCAAATACCAGTGTACACTGAACCATCCCGTCCCTTGAGGGATACTTCAAAATCATGTACCCTGCCTTCTGATTGGAAAGCTTCATCAATTGTGCTTCTTTCCTTATCAAAGTATATATTGAGATCCGATGGTGTCTTCCCAATCACTTCCTCTTTATAGAATCCCAGCGTTTCCAAGAACGTTTGGTTGACATCAAGATAACACCAATCCTTAAGTGTTGTGATTGCCATTAAAACTGCAGTTGAATTAAAAGCCTTGGCAAACTTTTCTTCCGACCTCGTAACGACTTTGTGCTTAATCAAAATCAAGAAGAGAACTCCAATCAACAAAAACATTATCAATATAACTGTGCCTGCTTGCACTGTGTAATAGAGTGCAGCATTTCTCCACGTTTTTGCAAGATAATCTGTACCAAACACCGCTATGATCTTGCCTGTCTCAACACCTTTTATCGGTATAAGAACGCTAATCCAAGTTCCGCGACGATCGGTTGCCGGATGGGTGATTACGGACTTTCCATCCTCAAAAGGCGTCCAATAAACCTTAGTCGCTTCAGTATACTCCTGCCCTGGTAATAAATTGTCCTTTGAATCCACTGGCTCTGAATTGGCCATGAAATATAGCTTACCATTTTTCAAAACATAAATGTAGGCAGACCGAATATCTGGATTAATACTCACCAAACTCTGTAAGCTGCTATTTATTTGTTTGTACTGTGGTGTTTCAATATCTTTAGGACTAGGAGTCTTCAGCGATTCTATTACATTCTTTGGGAATATAGTTTCTGCCGTTCTTGCTATCGTTAGTGCATTTTCAGAAACTGCTTGATAAGCCGATGTCCAGCTATAACGTATATATAAACTCCATACTCCTAAGAATACCAACATCAGCACTAGCCATTTCTTTTTCTCTGTCGTTGTGAATGCACTTAGTAAAGATTTTCTATCAATTCTCATACAAATTATGCCTCCTCCAAAACTCTCCGCTCCATGCGTAGAATTTCACAAGAAATGGTCATGAGAAATTATCAATAATTTATTCAGACACTTTTCAAGAACTTTCTTACTACTCAATTATAAGCCCTCGATAACGCGAATCCTGTCAAATCGTGGTCTATACCGACTACTTCTCAACTATTATATATAATTAGTATGTACCTTCGGAATGTCGGGTTCGACTAATTGAATATCGCTTAAAATAAAAGTCCCCCCTTACCGAGACTACTAAAAGCAGTTCAGTTAAGGGGGGATCTAGGTTCATCACTTTACAACTTGGGTATCAGGATCGATTACCTGCTTATCCGCTGGCTCTATAGGATCAACGGTAGCGGGCTTAAAGGGCGACATGAGACAAGATTTGTAACCGCCGTCTAGATTTTTTACTTTAAATCCATTTTGGGTCAAGATCCTAGAAGCGACATACCCTCTCAGTCCAATCTGACAATATTCTAAGATCTCTTTATTCTTATCGAGTTCTCCTAATCTACCTCTCAGGCTATCTACCGGGATGTTAATTGATTCCTTAAGGTGCCCACCGTTATATTCAATTTCCGTACGCACATCCAATAAAATCATGTTATCTTGATCATAAGCGGCGAGCTGCTCCGTCGTTATGACATCCACTCGGCCCGCTAGGACATTTTCCGCCACATATCCGGCCATATTGACGGGATCCTTGGCTGAAGAAAACGGTGGTGCATAGCAAAGTTCCAACTCGGTCAAATCTGTAACAGTTCCACCCAGTCGTATAACTGTCGCGATGACGTCAATTCTCTTGTCCACACCATCATACCCCGCGGCTTGGGCCCCTAAGATTTTACCCTCCTCACTGAAAATCAGCTTCAAGGTCATCATCACGGCTCCTGGATAATAAGAGGCATGTGCAGCTAGATGAACGGTAATCGTTTGATAGGAGATATTCAAGCGTTTTAACGTCCGTTCATTGTTACCTGTACTTGCTGCTGTCATCCCAAACACTTTGATTATGGAAGTACCCTGGGTACCTTTATAGGAAGTTCTTAACCCTGCAATATTATCTGCTGCTATTCGACCTTGTTTATTGGCAGGACCTGCTAAGGGAATGGTTGTATTTTGCTTGTTGACAAAATCAACGACTTCAATGGCATCTCCTACTGCAAAAACATTTTCAGCACTAGTTTCCAAGTTTTCATCAACTAGAATATGCCCTCTGGCCCCTAGCTTAATTCCGCTACCTCTAAGGAATCCAGTATCCGGGAAGACACCGATGGCCAAGACCACAAGCTCAGTCGTCAAAGTTGTGCCGCTATTAAGGGTAATTTCTACACTGCTACCTAGTTCTTTAAACGCTTTTACTCCATCATTTAAGATAAGTTGGACATCATGATCGGCAATCTCCTTTTCTATTGCTAACACAATATCTGAATCAAACGGTGCCATCACATGGGGCGCAGCCTCAACTATCGTAACCTTAAGCCCACGATGCTTTAAATTCTCTGCCATCTCCACGCCAACAAAGCCACCGCCAATGACGACCGCACTGTTGGTTTCGTCTTTATCCACATACGCTTTGATTCTATCCGTGTCTTGGATATTTCTTAATGATAGTATTCTCTCACTGTTGATTCCTTCGATATTCGGTCTGATCGCTCGCGCTCCAGGGGATAATACGACGTAATCATACGTTTCTTCATAGACACCTTGGTCCTTGCTTTTTATAGTCGCCACTTTATTATTGACATCCAGACTGATGACTTCACTGTAAATTCGAACATCAATATTAAACCGACTTTTCATACTTTCCGGTGTTTGAACTAAAAGCGCTTCTCGTTCCTTGATCGTCTCTCCTATGTAGTAGGGTAGGCCACAATTAGCAAAGGAAATATGCTCGTCCCTTTCAAACATAATAATTTCGGCACTTTCATCGAGTCTTCTGAGTCTTGCAGCCGCGGATGCACCGCCAGCGACACCGCCTACAATTAAGACTTTCTTACTCACAGCTTACCCCCCCCTTTGTATTTCGATTATCCACCACAGTGTTGTCCCGTCCCATGGTGTTCGTGTTCTTGGCAGGCAGACCCATTAGTCACAAGGGTTCCTTTCGCATACGAGTTTGCCACATCCACCACATGCCCTGAGGCCCCTGTAACTACACCTAGCCCTCCTGCGGTAATACCCGCGATCATGCCTGCACCGATCCCACCGCAAACGAGTACCTCTACTCCATTGCGCTTGAACATACAGGCGAGCCCTTTATATTGAGGCTCAAAACCTGTGGCGCTCAATATATCCACCTTACGCGCTTCATTACCTTCGATTTCAAATACTGTGAATGCTGCAGTTCGTCCAAAATGAGCATCTAAGACCTCTCCGTTCGTCGGAATTGCTATTTTTTTCGACATCATAAACACTCCATCTCTTTCTCTTTCTCTTTCTCTTTCTCTTCTTTATTAAATATGGCTACGTAGTGTTTTCCATCAGTTCATTGGAGATTTTAGCCTGGATCGCACGCAACCTTTCTGAGCTTAGATTTTATAACCAATGATTGAGCGGTCGTTCATTTTCATATCTTACACCCAATACCCCCTGTACAGTTCCTTATCATATCACAGGAATTGCACATTTCAGCTTTATCACTAGCTACTAGACAAAAAGTACCTTCAATCTTCCAACAATCTTTAGATTCGTTAACTGAAACAAGAGTGCTTTGGTTGACCTCCGCTCCCCCGTTACAATTGCGCTTATACCAGCAGGAATACATAGAAGTTAAGTGCTTGACTCCAGCAATGTTCAGGCCTTTTTTATGCATAAGAAACTTGATGAACTTGAGTCTTTTAACGTCATTGCTTGAGTACTTACGTTGATACCCGGTCCTATCTGGACGTATAAGCTCATTTCGCTCCCAGACTCTCAGGGTCTCGGGATGTTCTCCTAGCAACTCTGACACTGTGCCTATGGTATACAGTCCTTGATCTTCGTCAAACATTGTTTTCCCCATCCAAACTATATTTCTTATGCATTTTACAGTGTGTCCTGAAAACCAAGCGTTCTTTGTCTGATTGTAGGTCTAAAAAACTGTTCATACTCTTGTTGTTTTCACAGTAAAGTATGATTTTGAAGAAAACTCATTCCCAGTTTGAGGATTACAGATACCTCGCTTTTCAAAATAATTATTGATGGCTTTTCGCAAAGCGCTTACTCCCAAATTGGAACAATGTTGTTTTTGCTCAGGCAACCCATCTAAGCAAGCAATGACATCCTGTTCGGTAATTTTAATGGCCTCGTCAAGGCTCTTGCCTTTTGCTAAAACTGTTATCATACTACTGGTTGCGATCGAAGCAGTACAGCCAAAAACCAGAAAACTAATATCTTTGATTTTTCCATCTTGCACCTTAACATATATGGTTAAATAATCTCCACAATTTGGTTCACCTACAGTTCCTTCTCCATCCGCATCCTGCATACTCCCAATATTTTGTGGACTCCTAAAATGCTCCATCACCTTTTCTGAGTACAATTATCAATCACCACCCCTATATTTAATAATTATACATTACGTTTTAATTAGTTTCAATAATTATATTGATGTTTGTGTAAACAAGTAATTTTGCACTTCTATTTCTTGGAAATATAATTTAATGCTTGAAGCCGAGAAAAAATAGACCAGAAAAGTGCTCGAAAGCAATTTCTGGTCAGCTAATATCTTGATAGCTCATATTATTCGTTTTCAAGGGCAACTTTACCCCAGATTCCACGCAAGGCATCCCCGGCCGGACATTCATAACGAGTAATCGGATGACCTAAAGCGATTGCTTGGGGAACCATTGGGTCAAAGGGTATCTTGCCTATAACTGCTACCCCAAGCTGCGAACATAACTCCTCGATTTCCTGTGAAACCTTGCAGTTGATATCCCATTTATTAATGATGACTTCCGTCGGAATTTTAAAGTGCCCGGTTAATTTTATCACTCGCTCCAGATCATGTTTACCGGACTGAGAGGGTTCCGTGACCACCAGTACCTGTTGACAACCAGTGATTGTAGAAATCACCACACATCCAATCCCCGGGGAGCCATCGATTAGCACCGTCTTGTTCTGGCGTCGTGCCTCATCGCGAGCCAATCGTCGCACCTCTGCCACTAGTTTTCCAGAGCCATCCGCCGCCAAGTACAGCTCTGCATGAGCAAAATCTCCCACAGCGGTTTCCGACAGAAAGACTTTCCCTGTCCCTTCAGGATAAAGCTGTATCGCCTGAGTAGGACAGGCATAAACACAGGCAGCACATCCTTCACAACGCTTGGAATCGATAAACGGAAAAACCTCAGATGGAGGAATACGAATTCCTTCTCCTCCCTGGACTTTTTCAATAATAGCCTCGTAGCGGCATACTTCCACGCAACGCTGGCAATGAGTACAGAGCGTGTTATCGATGAGTGCCGTCTGATTTCCTACATATTCTGTTTCTTTCTTGACCTTATGTTCAAGAACTAAATGCAAATTAGGAGCTTCAACATCGCAGTCCGCGACAATCATCGCTTCCGCCAGCTCAGCAAACGCCGCTGCTACGGTTGTTTTTCCAGTTCCGCCTTTACCTGAAATGATGGCAATCTGCTTCATGCTCTATCCACCCCGGTTCTCCTCTGGTTAACTTCAGTGACAATACGTTCACTTAGTGCCCTGAACAAATCCGCCCACTTTGGTTCGTGAATTAAGTTCAGCCCACGGGAGTATATTTTGGCAATTTCTAAATCAAACGGTATACAACCTAAAATCGTAACGCCCTCAACGGTACAATAATCTCGAATCAAGGGGCCACCATCATCTTTGTTAAGAATAACTCCAAATTCTAAACCCATTTCCCGCATTAGTCGAACGGCGATCCTTAAATCATGTAACCCAAAGAGCGTTGGCTCCGTCACTAACAGCGCCAAGTCACTTTTTTCAGCAGAGTGGATCACACTACAGGAACTCCCTGGAGGACAATCAGCCACTATTACTGTCTCCACTAGCGAGGCAAGTTCCTTCTCGCGGTGGCGTAACTCTCGAATCACGGGACCAGCGAGGGATTCTCCTTCTTTTAAGACTCCTTGTAAACATTGTAAGCCGTTCCGTTCTCCTTCATCTATTTGCCCGAGCGGCCGCTTCACTTCATCCACCGCTCCTACAGGACATACGATTCCGCAATTGCCACAGCCATGACACAGTTCTGGAAAAACCAATACTTGTCCCCCTACAACCGCTAACGCATGATATTGACAAGCCGCGCTGCACTTCCCGCATAGGGTACATGCCGCATTAATTTTTGGATACGGTAAGTAAACAGTTGAAGTAGTATTAATCTGCGGGTGCAAAAAAATAAATCCGTTCGGTTCTTCCACATCATAGTCAACATAGGTCGTTTGACGATGAATTGCCCAACTAAGTGCCAAATTAACAGCTACGGTCGTTTTGCCGGTTCCACCTTTGCCACTCAACACGGCCAACCTCATTCATTATTCCTCCCTAGACAAGCTCTCAGAACGATTTCTTTATCGTTCTCCGGCATGTGCTGCGCCAGCTTCACTGATCTTAACCAAATGACCTTCTTTCCAAGCCATAATAGCCTCGCTAAGTGTCATACTTTCGCTTGCTGTGTAAGCAGGTATCTTCCCAGCCTCGATCACTCGTAGAGCATTGGGACCTAAACTGCCCGTTATTAAAACGTCTACTTTTTCCTGCGCCATAAATTCTGCTGCAGCAATACCTGCGCCACCAGTTCCCGACAACGCCGGATTATCTTTGTACTCTGCAGTACCTTGAGGATTTTCAGAATCACAAAATAAAAAATACGGACAACGACCGAACCGATCATCCACAAACTGTTCGAGATCGCGCCCTCCTGTTGAAATAGCAATACGCATCTTACCTCATCCTTTCTATAGTAATGCAATTCCAAATATATAGTACTATTTAAAATATGTCAATAAAATTATTGATGTTTTTCGTACTAAAAACGCACCCCCTTGTTCGAGAGCAAAAATGCTGAGTAGTATGCGCTTACCGATGCAGGCTCATCTTAGCCGTTTAGCCGACAAATCAGATGAATCAAACGTTTTCAGGGTTGAGCATGCTGAAGTCGGAAAGCTAAGGCAGAAAACGGTCTGTTTAGCAGAACAAGGTGCTTCACGTTAATACGCAAAACACCATGTCTTTTAGCCATTGGCAGCAAAGATCATTAAGCCAACTCTTTCGTGAAAATACTATTATTCCCGCTCGCTCGATAGGACAAGTGAATTTGCTCGTCATTATTTTCACAGGTTAATAAGTTGAGCGAATCAATACTTGCTTCCAACACAGGGCGATTACATTCATAATCCTTACTTTCGGCCTTCTTATAGGTTTCTTTATTCGCAACGAAAACTGTGTAAAAAATAAATCCTAACACTGCAAAGAAAATTGTCAGAACAAAAAAGCTTATTGCTAGAGACAAATCAATTGTAAAATCATAAGTGTTTATATGTTCAGTAATTGCGTTCTCAAAGACCAACATCTTCAAATATCCCATTCCCAAAGACAATAAGGAGAAAAGATAACAAATCACTGTTATGTTTCGCATTATTCCACCTCCCATTAAGTCATTCGCTGTAATCAGCACACATGTCATCAATACCCTTACATAATCAGTACGTATATTTGATAATCCAGCGAACTTATGTTCTAATTATAACTCCAGTATGTGTAAATATCAATAATAATTTTAATGCAGGCAACCTGCAAATCCCAATAATATGGCCTAAACTTTCTTACCCCAAATTTCCCTAGAGAAATCGGGCAAACAAAAAGAGCCCATCGTCGGTGTTTACACTGCACTGGACTCCAAAGGGCTATAGAAAATCGGAATGTTCAAATAGCGTTAATAGTCAACCATTTGTTCGGGTTGATTTTTTCTTTTCCCCGACCTTTTTTAGATTGGACTCTTTTAATTTCTTGCTCCCGTCACTTTCCATCTCAATCCCAAACATGCCTGAAATATCTGGATCTTCAATAACTCTACGGCTTTTAAACTTTGATTTTTCAAGTAGCGTCTGAGCCTTCTTACTGATCGTTTCTGAAATAAGATCCTCAATCTTTACATCGCGAAGTGCAAAAAATAAGCTGGGATCATCGTCAAGCCGAGCTCCAACCCCATACAAAACAGCAGCCACATGCTTGCACATCGTAGCATAGTCAGGACAACTGCATTGCAGTGATATTTCTTTAGGAGCAGGAAACAAGCCTTTGCCTCTTGCTGTAAACAATTCCGAGAGTGCTTTGGGAAACTTACCGTCAATCAGATCCTGCAGGGAGCCAATTTTTCCTGCACAGTCGTTCGTCAAGGCATCCCAAATGTTCTTAGACAGTGCTTGAATGACAATCGTCACTTGATACGGTTTAGCGGCGCTTCCCTGTACCAGAGCACTGATCTTACCCTGAGTCATCTTAAGGTCCAATACTGCTCCGTGTCGGACGTAACTGCGACCTCTGCCTATTCGGTTTGAATAATCCGAATAACTCTCCAGATTTTTATTCCAAGACTTTCCCCACCAGGTTCTGGTTAACTTGCTTCCTTCAATAATTACTGGCGAGATATCCGGATTTTTCTTTTTTAGTTTTTCAACGCTTTTCTGCGCCTGCTTTCGTTTTTCCGCAACAGGAATATATTCTGGAAAACCGCTATCATAGGCCATATTATTCCCCTCGCCAACTCTATTTTGTAAGTTTAAATAACTCCAGAAGCTGCTTGTTATCCATTTCAGTAATCCAGTTTTCCTGGTTATCCGGAATAATCTCTTGCAGCAACTTAGTTTTATCTTCAATCAGCAGATCAATTTTTTCTTCGATTGTACCTTTGGTTATAAATTTATGAACAATCACATTCTTCATCTGACCTATCCGAAAGGCCCTGTCAGTTGCCTGATTCTCAACTGCCGGATTCCACCACCTGTCAAAATGGATAACATGGTTGGCAGACGTCAGATTAAGGCCGATACCCCCTGCCTTAATGGAGAGTACCATAAAAGGTACATAATCAGCACCCTGAAATTTAGCCACAAGATCTTTTCGTTTAGACACTGCCGTTGCACCGTGCAAAACAAGTCCTTGATGTTGAAATACCGTCTCCAGGAAAGCCTTCAGTGGCTCAGTAATTTCTTTAAACTGGGTAAAGATCAGAACCCGTTCCCTCTTCTCGGCAATGGTTTCACAGATCTCACGCAATCTGGCATATTTCCCGCTTTCATCCTCGGCATAGAAATTCTGACCGAGAAATTGATCAGGATGATTGCAGATCTGCTTGAGTTTCAGCAGCGATGAAAGGACAAGCCCTTTACGTTCCATGCCCTCCGCTGCTTCAAGTTTAAGTTTGAGGTCACTTACAAGCTTATTATAAAGGACCACCTGCTTTTTGGTTAGTGTTGCATAGGTTTTCATTTCGATTTTCTCAGGCAAATCGGAAATAACACTTTTATCGGTCTTCAATCGTCTTAAAATGAAGGGACTGACAACCTGCTTCAATCTGGCATAGCCTTCAGGACTATCCGAGAGTTTTCTGGTAAAATTGGTGAATTCCTTAGCATTTCCTAGGAGTCCTTTGTTTAAAAAGTCGAATAATGACCATAAATCAGAGAGACGATTTTCGATTGGCGTACCCGTCATGGCCACTTTATAGGAAGCATTTAATTGTTTCACAACCTTGGTTTGCTTTGTGCCTGGATTCTTAATAGCTTGAGCCTCATCCAAAATTAAGGAATCCCAAGTTATATCTTTAAGCCAATCGTATTTTTGGAGCATTCCATAGGTGGTTATAAATAGGTCATATTTCTCCACACATTCGCTATTCTGCTGATCTAAATTTTTATTTTCAGAGGGATGGATTACATAATATTTCAAGGAAGGAGCAAATTTTGCAATTTCACTCATCCAGTTACTTATCAGAGAAGCCGGCACAATCAGCAAGGCTTTTTCCTGCGTCTTGGTGCGCAGATAATTTAGGAGTGCAATAACTTGAACGGTTTTTCCTAGACCCATGTCGTCAGCTAAACAGGCACCTAGCCCTAGAGTTTTCATATAATGGAGCCAGTTTAAACCCTGTTCCTGATAGGTACGCAAGCTAGCCTGAAAAGCATCACCACACTCAACCGTTTCAATAGTATCCGGATGAGTTAACTGATTAACAACCGCCTTAAGCCATTCTCCATTTGTCACTTCAAGTTCACAGGCGTCTTCCGGAATCTTTAATATTTTTTGAGCATTCAATTGAAAGCGCAGAGCTTCAATCATATTGAGATCTGTCTGGTCCATCAGTTTTTGGGCTTGTTCATAGGCCTTCAACGTTTCCTTCAGCTTTTCGCGATTAACCTCCACCCATTTTCCTTTGAGTAAAACAAGTCCTTCCGTTTCAGAAAGTAACTTCTTCAATTCGCTGATACTCATTGATTCTCCACCCAGAAACAATTCAGCCTTAAAATCTACAAGTGCTCCAAAGTTTAAGCGAGAAGGGGTTTTCTCGCCAACACTAACGGATATTTTTAAAGAAGCGGCCTTATTTCTCCACCAATTGGGCATGCGGCATAAAATACCTGCTTCTTCGTAGACCGGGATTTCCTTGAGAAAAGTATAGGCTTCATCAGCTGCCAATCTAAGCGGATGAAATATTTCTCCCGATTCAACTAATTCAGAAATAAAAGCACTGTTTTCTGAGGCCTTGTTTACAGTTGAAAGTAAGTCCAGTAACTTCTTGCTATTTTCTCCATATTCAGCAATGGCATTTTGAAGCGGAAGATGCTTTGATTTTCCATCAGCTGAGACCTCAGCAGAATAAGTAGCTAAAAAAGCAAACGGATATTCCTCTTTTTTACTTTCCACCAGATGAAAGAAAACACGCCCCACGAGTTGAACACTAGGGTTATACGCAGCAAAAAATTCTCGGACACTGCCTTTGTAGGTCTGGATTAGATCTGCAAACTCCTGATTTAGTTTTTCCCATACCAATTCAAGCCAATCCTGATTCAAGTGTTCAGCACCTTTTAAATAAGGTGCCTTCTGCAAGAGTTGTTGAATTTCTTCCGCTTCGATTTCAACCACAATTTTTTCACGCAACACTTCAATATCCGGATTCTGAGATAGCTTTTTAACAAATGTCGAGGCGATCAGTCTGAGATAATAAAGCGATTCAGACATGACTACTGATCGATCTGAGAAACCTAGAAATATCAGGGCTTCCTGAGCATTTTCCAAAAAGCGTTTGTAGACTTCATCTTGAACGTCAATTTGCCTACTATCTATCCGATCTGCTGATACCTGCCAGTCTAGTTCAAACGAGCCCTCTGCTTGGATTATGACAATGAGTTCAATCAAACTACAAATCCTTCCTTTCATGTTGCTGTCAACTATGCCCTTTTAGTTACTATTATAACATAAAGGCATCAAATTCTCGCTTCAGGCTAACTGCCCTTTGTTCCAAACAGATAGTTTTCTTGAAAAATTTAACACAATCGTTACCAACAATTTACATAACCATAACTAGAATTTTAACTACGAATGTTACAATGTGAAGGGGTATATAAAATGAAAGTTCTCGGTCACAGAGGGGCAGCCGGCTCGGCCCCAGAGAATACACAAATTTCCTTTGCTAAAGGGCTAGAGTATGGGGTAGATGGTTTTGAATTCGATGTCCAGCTCTCGCGGGATGGAGAAGTTGTCGTTTGTCACGATGAGCGGATCGATCGGACAAGTAACGGAATGGGCTGGATTAAAGATTTGACACTTCAAGAGCTGAAGCACCTGGATTTTGGTAGCTGGTTTACAAAATTACCAGTCTGTCAAGAAATTCCTACCTTGCGGGAACTGCTCGAAGTGTTTGCGTCCTTAAATCTAGAGCTTAACGTGGAAATCAAATCTGGACTTATCCAGTATCCTGGGATTGGAGAAAAGGTAGTCAATTTGTTGGGGGAGTTTGACCAACTTGACAATTCCATTATCTCGTCGTTTGATCATCAGCTTCTCCTCAACTTAAAGCAGCATTATCCCAGGCTCAAAACAGGTATCCTCTATGATAGTGCGCCAATCAAACCCTGGCTATATGCTAAGTTCTTAAAGGCTCAATACTTACATCCGGCTTGGTATTTTGTTACCCCTGAGTTGGTAAAATCGTCAGCGGTTTTGGGGATAGAAATTAACACGTGGACTGTCAACAGTTCCTTTGCCGCCGCTAAAGTTAAAACGGCCCGTGTATCGAGGATCATAACAGATTATCCTCAGTGTTTCCAAAAAGGAGCTGCTGGGGAAGCAATTTGGCTTGAACGATGAATTTCCAAGGAAATTTTAGGAGGGGTTGCTGAGGAGGTTTTTTTCATACTACTTGGTCATTATGGTTGAACTTAGAGGATGGGGAGGAAAAAGTACATGTTTAAGAGTACTAAAAAATCGATAATTCTTCTGACAATTGGGACTTTATTAGCAAGCAGCATTTTAGCCGGCTGTGGAACTAACTCAACACCTACAGCAGCAAATGCCGATAAAGGAACCAAGCTTGCTAACAGTGAATTGACTGGACAAGCACTTAAAGATGCAGTGAAAAAGGAAGGCAAAATTGTTTCCTACGGTATGCCTGATGACTGGGCAAACCTGGGAGAGATTTGGAGTAATTTTACCAAACAGTACGACATCACGCATTCTGATACTGATATGACCAGTGCCGAAGAAATTGCTAAGTTCGATGCTGAGAAAGCTAATGCAGTCGCCGATATTGGTGACGTGGGAATTACCTTTGGTAATGTCGCGATATCAAGAGATGTGGTTCAGCCACACAAGGCCCCAACCTGGAATGAAGTCCCTGATTGGGCCAAAGATAAAGACGGACTCTGGACTGGCGAATATGCAGGAACAATTGCCTTCTTAGTTAACACTAAGTTAGTCAAAACTGTACCTCAAAGTTGGTCTGATTTACTTAAACCGGAGTACAAAGGCGCTGTCGTCACCGGCGATGTTTTGAAAGCTGCCCAATCACAGGCCGCTGTTTTAGCAGCCGCTTTTGCTAACGGTGGTGATGAAAATAATCTTACCCCTGGGATTGATTACTTTAAGAAGTTGTCACAGGCCGGCAATCTTAAGCCCAGTGACAATGTTTTCGCGATCTTCCAAAAGGGAGAAATCCCCATCGGGATTCTTTGGGATTTCAATGCTCTTGGGTATCGCTCACGCCTGGCTGATAAGGAAAATTACCAAGTTGTTATACCTAGTGATGGTACTGTTTCAAGTGCTTATGTGTCCGTAATTAATAAATATGCTCCTCATCCCAATGCTGCTAAAGCTTTCCAAGATTACTTGCTAAGTGATGAAGGACAAATTCTTCTGGCTAAAGGTTTTGCCCGACCAATTCGTGACAAAGTCCAGATTCCAGCGGATGTTGCTAAAAACATGGTACCTAAAGAACAATACGCCTCGGCCAAACCCATAAAAGACTTCAGCGCTTGGGAAAATGATATGAAAACCATTCCTGACTTATGGCGCAATAACGTTGTAGTTGCTCAATAATTAGTTATCCTTTGTTAATTTAGGAAAGCCTGACAGGTTTCGGGATCTAACCGATTCTCTAGTCAGGCTTTTGTCCTGACTTTGATCCAATCGTCGAGAAGCCCAGTTCGATAATGGGCGTTCCCCCTATTCAGAATGGTCAAAGACGAGGAGGCCCAATTATGAAAACTAACAAAATAACCAAAGTTAGACAGTGGATTCAGCGCGGCGGAGTCTTCTGGATTCCGTTCATTTCTTTGCTTCTATTTGCCCTGGCCTTTGAAATTTTACCGATGGGTTATATTTTTTACAGCAGTGTACACACGACAAAGGGTTTCGGTTTACAGGCATATTCCCAAATAATTAACAGCAAGTACTACAAACTATCTTTGAGAAATAGTTTACTCGTATCCATCGCCGTCGGAATAATTGGGTTGCTTATTGGCACAGTCGGTGCCTTGTCTTTGCGCTCACTTAGGGAAACATGGCGCGAAAAACTTCTAACTCTAGTCAATATGACGTCTAATTTTTCCGGTGTTCCTTTAGCATTTGCTTATATTGTACTTCTGGGAGTTAATGGACTCGTGACAGTCTTGGCCAAAGAAAAACTAGGGTTGGACCTCTATGGTGCAGGTTTTAACTTGTTCAGTTGGACTGGAATCGTCTTAGTCTATATTTATTTTACCGTCCCTTTGGCATTCATGCTGATGTACCCCGCTGTCTATGCTATCAATCAGGATATTATGGAAGCGGCCCAAATCATGGGAGCTAGTCGGGCTTATTTTTGGCGTAGGGTAGGCTTACCGATCTTGTGGCCCGCTATGTTAGGCAGTTTTACCTTGCTCTTTGCCAATGCTTTAGGAGCTTATGCAACTGCCTACGCTCTAACAAGCTCAAACAATAGTTTAGTTTCGATCACAATTGCTAATTTAGTCACTGGGGACATTTTCCCGGATCCATCATTGGCAAGCGCTTTGGCTGTGGTAATGGCTTGCTTTTTATCGTTGTCCATTTTGATTAATACGAGGCTCAAGCAAAGCTGCGGAGGAATGGGACGATGAGAAAGGGGATTTTGGCAAAAGTTATTTTAGCACTAATTTTTGCCTACTTGTTTTTTCCGATTGTGGCAACCCTCCTCTTCTCCGTTGCCACTAGGTGGAGTACAACGATTTTACCTGAAGGCTATACACTTTCCTATTACCACCAGCTATTGACCAGTTCAGAGTTCATTCATTCCTTATTAAGAACTGTCTTTGCAAGTTTTGCAACGATAATCCTCTCCATATTGCTGATTGTTCCCTCATTATATTTAACGATTGTTTACTTTCCCCGTCTCGAAAAGCTCTTCGAGATCCTGTCAATTCTCCCGTTTGCTATGCCGGGAGTTATCTTAGCCATCGGAATAATCCAGATGTATTCAAACGGTCCAATCCATATTACGAGTACTCCCTGGATTTTGATAGGCTCTTATTTTGTTCTGATCTTACCGTTTATGTACCAGGCTATTAATAACAGTTTTCGGACAATCAATGTTAAGGCCTTAACAGAAGCAGCGATCATGTTAGGATGCGGAAAATTAGAGACGTTTGTAAAAATTATTTTCCCGAATGTACTTAGAGGAGTCATTTCGGCAGCCTTAATTTCTGTATCCGTTTTGTTCGGTGAATTCGTCCTAGCCAATCTGTTAGTTGGGGATAATTATGAGACTATCCAGATTTATCTTTATAAATTGCAGAAAGTCGATGGACATTTGGCTAATGCCTTAGTGGCGTCGTATTTCCTGGTGATCTTATTTATATCGTTACTTCTGATTTGGTTGGCCTTCAGAAATCAAGAACATCAGGGCAAGAACAACAGTCGGTAGTCGGTGACCAAGAGCCAAAATGAGCGTTATAAAAAAGTTCACACTGATGAGGGGGTATGAAAAGTGAGCCATGTTCAGATACTTGATGTTGAAAAGAGTTTTCAAGGCCGTCAAGTTTTAAAAAATATTAATTTGCAGGTGGAAAAAGGAGAATTCGTTACCCTTTTAGGTCCTAGTGGGTGCGGGAAAACTACACTTCTGAGAATTATTGCCGGTTTAGAACGATGTGACGGCGGGAAGATTTTCGTTGGCGGTAAGGAAATCATGCAAGGACTGAGTAAGAAGGAACAAAATATAGGGATGGTCTTTCAATCTTATGCTTTGTTTCCCAACCTAACTGCTTATGAAAATATTGCTTTCGGACTTAAGATTAATAAGGTACCAAGCCACGAAATACGACAACAAGTTGGGGATATTATGGCTGTTCTTAGCATCACGGGCAAGGAAAATAATTATCCTCACCAGATGTCCGGCGGGCAACAACAAAGGGTTGCCTTGGCCCGAGCTTTAGTTACTAAACCTGACCTGCTTCTTCTCGATGAGCCGTTAAGTGCAGTGGATGCCAAAGTCAGAGAAAGTGCCAGAAGCCTGATTCGGGATATTCAGAAGAAAATGGGGATTACGGCAATTTTTGTTACCCATGACCAACTTGAGGCCTTAGTGATGTCGGATCGAATTGTGATCCTAGACTCCGGCGAAATTATGCAGCAAGGAAAACCGGAGGTAATCTACAATAAGCCCGCTAACCGCTTTGTGGCCAATTTTATTGGCAGTTATAATTTCCTTCCCGGCGGTATGGTCGGTCTGCCCGATAAGGAAGTCGAAGTATGTATCCGCCCGGAACATCTAACGATTACTAAAAAAGATCATCTACCCCAAGGAGAGGATACCAGCTTATATTATCTACAGGGTACACTGATCAATCTGTATATTTTAGGAAATACGATTCGAGCAGAAGTTTCAGTCCAGGGAAAGACCCTCTTAGTAGATCGTCTTAATGATTTCCAAGGCTCAGACGTCGTTTTGAATGAAGAAGTAAGACTGCAGTTTTCCAAAAATGTCATTAACCCCCTTGTGGGCAAGAATTGACAGCTTTTCTCCGAGAGGATATAATGGTTCGTAATGAAACTGTTTTTCATATAAACTAATATCTACTCTCATGGAGGTCATTATAATGGATTATAACGATAACCACGTAAAGCAAGCTGCAGCGGTGGTACAATCTTTTGTAACAATTAGTAAAACTCTCACCCAATTTACTAAACAAAATGCCGCAAGTCTAGGACTTACATTGCAACAAATGGGAATCTTAAATACTATTTATCCTTCTCCTAACATCACACTCAAAGAAATAACAGAAAAATTACAGCTTTCGAAAAGCACAGTCAGCATTAATGTAGAGGATCTTGTTAATTTGGGCCTTGTAGAACGGAAAACCTCTACCGAAGACCGCCGAGAAATTCATTTAAAATTAACGACTGCTGGTCAGGAATTATCGAAAAAATCGTGCCAAAATGCTCCGTCATATAAGGCAATGATTTTTGCCTTAGAAAAGTTATCCGAAGAGGATATCCAATTTCTCCTTCAAATACATAACGAACTCTCAACTAATTTGCAAACCTGGAAGTTCTAAACGCATCTACTTCACCGCTGTATATCCGCGTTCATTAAACCACTTGCCTTAGCCAGCCGTTAGCCGCTAGTTTTTGCCCCAGTATAGCATCCGAGGTGCCAAAAACCACCTGCCTGGAATGTGAAAGTTTACGAAGATACCCTAAGACTTCTTCCCAAAAACCTTGGACCTCATTTACTTCCCCTACCGAGAAGAACAAGGGGACTTCAGGGTTATCACCGAGAGCTAATTGCGCAATAGCCATACGATAAGCAAAATAATCCCTCTGCGCTTCTGCCCCATCTCTTGCGATCATGCCCTGAACCGCCAGGGCAGACATCTGACTTAGAACCCACTGTTTTTCGACATTCAGTGTCTTTCCGTACTTGGTTTTCCATCCCTGCCAAGTGGTTTCCAACAAGGCTTGAGCACTTTCCAAAGCGTTGCGTAGGGCTTCATAGGCCATCCACTGGCGTTTAACCGGTTCTATCTTCTTTTCTAAAACGGACAACGAGGGAATTTTCCGAACCTCACGCAGACTCTGTTCTGCAACTTCCAGTTGCCGACGAATTTCCACCCGTTCTTTTTGCCTTGCAGCAATTTCCGCCAGCCCATCTTGATCAGAAAGACGAGTTTGACGTTCCAAATCCGCCAAAGGTTCTAAGATCTTGGCGAGATGCTCAATATTCCGAGCGCCGAGCAAGTCATGATACTTCTGTGAAAACACGACGATTTCCTTCTCTACCTCATCTTTCGCCCACAGTTGCCGGGCCACGTTCAACACTACAGCTAGGACTTCGTCTCTAGCTGTTGTCAGAGTCCCCCAGTTACTCAACTTCTCTCGCAGTTTCTCCGCAGCGGTTGCCGTCTTGTTTTCTTCAATCTTTTGCAGTTCTAGTTCATGCTGCAGTTCAGCCTGCCAAAGGGCCAGCTGGCGTTTTTTCTGCCGGTAGTCTTCCCAGCCGTTCAGCCACGCCGGAAAGTCGGCTGCCTTAGTCGTGCTTAAAGCCTCTAATATGATATTATTACGAGAATTGACTATCCTGCGTAGTTTTTCCTCCCAAAGCACTTTTTCGTGGAGTTGCTCTAACTCCATCTGCAGTCGTTCTACCAGCCGACGCTGGTCACGAAATTCCTGAAGTCGACTCGTGAATTCCTCGTAGTTTGAGGCCTGATAGTCTTGGTAGTACTTTGCATAGTGCAAAGAAAGGCTCTTCCCAATGCCAGTCAGGCCCAATTGTTCCCGCAACATTCGATCAAGGAAACTCCCCAGTCCAGAGCTTTGCCACTGCGCCAAATGCCTTTCTCTTTGGGCAAATTTTATTTCAGTAGCAGCCGTTACTCCTTCCATAACGGCAATATCCTGAAGCTTTGCGCTCTCAGCTGTGTATCTTATTTGTGTTTTTTCGAGTTCACTTTTTACGATAGTTAAGTTGTCCAGTTCTAGTTCCAGTTTCTGCTGAGCTGCATACCTTTCCTCTTCCGCCACGCGCAGACGCTGAACTTGGTTTTCTGACAAGCCTTGATAGCCGGACGTTAGCAGAAAAGTTTGCGTCTCGCGAATTTTTTGGGCCTGCTTCTGAGCCTTGGCGGCTATACGATCCGCTTGTTCTTGCAGACCTGCCCACACCGTACACTCTTCACGCAAGCCTTCAATCATGGCCCAATCCACTGGCGCTTCACGAGTAAGCGCAGTCAAATTAGCTGCTATTTCCCTGCTTTGTTCTTCCAACCTAGTGACCTCACCCTGGAGTTGACGTAACTCTCGGTAGTCAGGATTTTGACGGAGTACTGCTAGGCGCTCCTGTATTTTTGCTGCCTGAGAAACCCTCTCGACTAAGATTTTCTCCTTTTCTTGCAAGTTCTTGATTTCAATTAAAAGCAACCGTTCTTTTTCTTGCTGGCGATGCGCTTGCTCCCAGTCACGCCGTAAAGCATCATACTCAGCTTTAACGAGTGCCATACTCAGCGTTTGATCTTTCACCCTCGTTAACGCTCCCGCTATAGAAGCCCGCACTTTAGGCAGCGAGAGTCCTTCATCCCCGCCTTGCTCCAGGTTACGGACACGCCGGACAAAGTCATTGTTTTCTTGGCTTTCTGGCCATTCCCAGATCCCTCCCTGACGAAAAGCTCGAAGCTTTACCCCGAATAAATATTCCCCTACCGTCATCGTTTCCGGCAAGGACACTTTCTGTCCGGTTTCATCTTCGATCGCCAGCTTTGAAGCTCGCTCTAATCCATCTTTGTGCGGGAAGTATTGTCGACAGATATGAAAGCGAGAACTTTCCCCGCTCATCCACACCTCTACTGAACCCTTGCGGCTGTGGTCTTTTGAAACCTGAGGGGTCTTTAGATCATAAAATAGTTCCAGGAGTAGATCGTCAAGCCCTTTTTGGCGACTTCTATCCTCTGATAAGAGCAAAACTGGGCCTACAGGGAATATCAAGTCGACATCCCCCAACCCGGTCAGATTCGTGCCTGTGATTCGTTCAATTCTCATCATCTTCTCGTCCCTGCCCCAGTGCGCCTAGCCCGATTTTCTGCACTAACTCCCAATGTTCAAGATCCTCTGCGTTCTCTGCCAGATCATGGTGCTCTCTGATTTTATCGGCAAATAATTGGGTTAGAGTAGGATAACCATCTCCATTACTGCTCAGTGGTTCCGTACTTAGTTGCCCTTCGCAGGATAAAACTTCGACATAGCGGAACTTGGCCGCTAAAAGTCTCTGCAATACTGGAATAGCCCCTTCTACCTCTTGTAAAGGTCCCGACAAGTTAATCCTAAATAAATCCTTTTGCCGTTCTTGCGGGCTCGTTTCTGCCAATAGTTGCGCAGCAAGACCTTCCTGATCAGCTTGAATCGCGAGTGTCTTTTCAATGTAACGGCGCTGTCCCAGTTCACGGAATTCCAACCGAACAGATCCTTTCTCAATCTCCCCTAGAAGTACACCATGCGGCCCGCTCTCACGAAAGCTTCTGGCTTCAGGTGAACCACAATCGGCCCAAAATGTTTCTCCCTCTTGCCGAATCCCGCTCCAAGCCTCCTGATGCCCCAAAGCTAGGTAGGTCAAACCACTTGCTGCAATCTGCTCTGGTCTGATAGAAATAAATCCTCCGTTATTCTTCCCTGAGTCGACCTGAGCATGAAGAAGCATAAGCTGAAGCGTACCGTCCCTGGCAATCTGAAAACCGTCTAAAAATAGCTCAGCTTGACGATAAGCTGTCCAACCGGCTCCATAAACTGTGACGTTTGGTGACGAAAGCTTCACACTGCTGAGGTCACCTAAGAAGATATGTACATTACTCGGCCATACTGCTAGGCGATAAGCAGAGGTAGTAACTAACGGATCCCTTTCTCCCGGAGCGACAAATATTTTCGTTCCCGTCAACTTGGCAAATGAATTGGCTACACGCTCAACTGTTTCCTTGCGCACATACTCTTGTTCGAATAAATTGCCAGCCAGGAGAAGTAAATCTACGTTTTCTGAACGACAAAGTGAGAGAACCGCTTCAAAAGTCTGCCACAAATCTTGATTACGCTGGGCAACCCACCCCTCTGGCCCTTCCCAGGTGGGGTTGTCAAAGCGAAAACCTGCACAATGTAAAACACGAACACCCGAAGCCATGCAACTCACCTCACCAGCATAACTAATAAGAATTCAACTAACTATTGTCTAGGCATTTCGACAAGGCTCCCTTAGTTTCCTGTAAAGGCTAATCGGACATCAACTTTAACATCATAAAGAGTACTACCCGCTGCTCTATCGGTGAGCCGTTGAGAGGTAAGGGCATTGACAGCGCGGTCCCCAGGCACATTTTCGCTTTCAAACAGTCCTTCGGTTACTACGACTCCTTGGGGAACCTTTGTCGTTAACTTCAGAATAAAATGTACCTCACCTCGTTCGTTAAAGGTGATCACATTCTGACCATCTTCTAAATTCTTGTTCTTAGCATCTTTGGGGTTCATTTGGAGATAAGCGGCTTCCTTTTTACGCAGTAAATCGGGACGCTCATTAAAGGAAGAATTCAGCGAATACAAACTAGGCGTACTCATCAGAAAAAAGGGGGCATCATCACCGTAAGGCTCAAAATAGCGCGGCAGCGGTTCGGACTCATTGGGATTATAGAGCTCGATTTTAGCCGATGGAGTAAGGAACGTTGTTTTGTAATTCTCGGGCAGGGAAAGTTCGACGGGGCGACCTGTTTGAAATTTTGCCAGGTCAACACGTTCCAGCCATGGAGTAGGCGGCTCTATCAATTCCTGAATAAGTTCGTCAGTATTTAGGCCAAAGAAACTCTCTTCAAAGCCCATAGCTTGGGCGAGTAATTGAAACACTTCCCAATTTGATTTTGCTTCTCCAACCGGAGGAATCACCGCGGCCGCTCTCTGTATGCCATAATGACCATACGAGCGGTAGATATCCGGGTGCTCTAAGGAGCTTGTCGCTGGCAAGACTAGATCCGCATAGCGGGCTGTATCCGTCATAAAACGTTCATGAACGACCGTAAATAAGTCCTCCCGCCTAAGTCCCTTGATAATCATATTTTGGTCAGGAGCTACGACGACTGGATTGGAGTGATAGACATATAAGCCCATGATCGGCGGTTTCGTTAACTCTGTCAGTGCAGAGCCAAGTTGATTCATATTTACGATACGGGTTGGCTTTTGCATGAAATCTTCGCGCGTTACTCGACCCGTATTAAAGGCTTTATTAGTAGAAATACTAGTCAACAACCCACCGCCTGACTTACCCCAAGCCCCTACAAGCGCGGGAAGACAGGTAATAGCCCGGACCGTCATCGCTCCATTGCCATAACGGCAAAGCCCTGATCCCAAAGAAATAAAAGGCGCAAGGGCTTTGCCGTAACAAACCGCCATTTCTTCGAGCAACTTAATGTCAATGCCGGTAATTTGACTGACTTTAGCCGGCGGGTAAAGAGGCAAAACCTCACTTTGGAACTGTTCAAACCCCTGAACATGTCGATTGATAAAGACTTGATCAATCCACCCCTCACGAACAAGAATGTGCATTAGGCCAAGGGCCAAAGCACCATCGCTTCCGGGTCGAACTAATACGACCTTATCAACAATTTGGGCTGTTGGAGTTTCATACGTATCAACGAGCCAAACGGTAGCACCGCGCTTTTTCGCTTCTCGGACATTATGCAGCAGGTGAATGTTCGTTGCCAGGGCATTTGTACCCCACAAGATAATAAAATCGCTTTTCTTAACCTCATCCGGATGTGGCGCCATGGTCTCTCCCATAACTGACGCCCAGCCATAACCTTTAGCCGAGGAACAAATAGTGCGTGCCAATCTGGAAGCTCCCAAACGGTGAAAAAACCCCTCCCCGCAGTTGCGTTGGACGAGCCCCATCGTACCAGCGTATGAATAGGGTAAGATAGCTTCCGCAGAATAGTCAGATATAATTTTCTTCCATCTGTCGGCAAGGCGCTGGATCCCTTCTTCCCACGAAATAGATTTAAACTGACCCCCGCCTTTTTCCCCGATACGCAGTAGGGGGTGAGTAAGTCTTTGCGGGGAGTGTACCGTTCGCTCATAATGAACCATTTTGGGGCATAAAGTTCCTCGGGTATAGGGATGTTCCGGGTCACCCGTAACCCTGACAGCTTGTCCATCGACAACCTCAACTAAAAGCCCGCACATATCTGGGCAGTCATACGGGCAAACAGAGCGTTTCAATTCCAACTTCATAATAACCTCCTTGTATTGCTCTATCTTTATCTGACATATAATCTCTAAAAGATTCAATTTCCTTCATTATACACTGCTTGTATTGAAGCTAACCATAAAATGTCGAAACTAATTAAGTAAAGTTATGAAATATAAAAGCGAAAAACCGTCCCACAGCTAGGACGGTTTTTCATCTTTTTCATGCAGTTTTATATCTAAGTAAGTTTTGTTCTTCTGCTCTTAGAATACAATAGATTTGTGGATATTTTGCAAGGACTATGTCAAGAATTTCTTAAGATTTAAAGGTAAGATTCAGTTAGAGATTATCTTTCTGACTTAGTACAGAAAGGCGCTCCTTTAACCTTAATTAAAGCGAGCGCCCTTACGATAGGCAATCAAAATCTACAGTTTAGCCGCAAATCTTGCCTGGATTTAGAATATTCTTGGGATCAAAAGCTAATTTGATATTTTTCATTAACCCTACATATTCACATCCACATTGCTCAAACAGATACTCTTTTTTGGCAAACCCAATCCCATGTTCTCCGGATACTAGTCCTTCCAGTTCTACGGATTTACTATACATGGCTTCAAAAACCTCTGCCAGTTTCTTTTTCCATGCCTCATCTGAAAGCTCATCCTTTAAGACATAAACATGTAAATTGCCATCACCCGCATGCCCAAAACTCCTGATTCTGACATCAAATTGCTTTTGTAGTACATCGGTGTATTTAATAAATTCTGCCACTTTATTTCTGGGCACAACAACATCACATTCATCCATATCTGTCGTTGCTGCCTTCACTGCCTCGAGGAAAGCGCCTCTGGCCGACCAAACAGCTTCTTTTCTTTCATCTGTATCAATAATGAAAACATCAAGAGCTCCTTCTTCAAGACAGATATTGGCAACTTTCTCGTAATCTTTTTCGATATCTTCTGTACTGTTGCCATCAAACGTTAACAAAAGATAGGCATCTGAAGAATTGTCAGGAAATTTTTTGCCCAAGAATTCTTCAGCGGCTAGAATAACTTCCCTCTGCATAAACTCGATAGCAGTAGGTGTAGCCTTTGATTTGATGATCTTCGGAACAGTACTTATTGCCCTATCAAGGTTCGGGAAGGGGATTAACAAAGAGATCGCTTTCTTAGGTAGAGGTATAAGTTTCAAAATTGCTTTAGTAACAATACCCAACGTACCTTCAGAGCCACAGATTAAGTCTTTGATACTGTAACCGGAAGAATTCTTAACGACTTTTCCTCCCACATTAATGACGTCTCCGTTGGGAAGAACGACTTCGAGCCCTCTGATATAGTCTCTTGTAACTCCATACTTAACAGCTCTCATCCCACCAGCGTTCGTATTGATATTACCAGCTATGGTCGCTGATTTTTCACCGGGGTCCGGTGGATAGAATAAATCAAATTCTTCAACATATTTACTAATCTCCATCAAAAGCACACCAGGTTCAAGGGTCAAAGTTAAGTTCTCTTCATCGATTTCCAATATTTTGTTCATCCCGCACATGTTCATCATAATTCCACCAAAAATCGGAACAGATGCCCCTACCAGTCCCGTTCCCGATCCTCTGGCTACCACCGGAATCAGGTTTTCAGAGGCGTATTTCATGATTTTTGACACTTCGTCGGTCGTAAGCACTTCAACTAACACATCAGGCATCCTGCTAATTCCGCCCAATTCATCATGGCTGAAATCTTCATTGATACGCTCTCCCGTAAAAACTCTATCTTCTCCTAAGATCGACACTAAAAACTCTATATCCATAGCATCAAGCGTTTTATAATCGTTCATGAAATCTCCTCCACGTTTCTAATTTATCCGCAGGCTAACTGCCGCTAAGTCTCCTCTATTTTAAGTTGTGCTCAGTGGTTATCGAGCACAAGCTTCAGCTCTTGAGTTTTTAATATCTTCAATCAACTGAGGAACGATGTCATAGATATCTCCGACGACTCCATAATGAGCAACGTTAAAAATTGAGGCATTGGGATCTTTATTTACCGCAAAGATTCGCTCTGAACTGTTCATTCCGGCAGCAAACTGAACTGCGCCTGAAATACCGAGCGTAATAATCAGCTTTGGCTTAACCGTTCTACCCGAGAGACCGATTTGCTTCTTCGCATTAAGCCAACCCGACTCAACAAGGGGTCTTGTACCTGCAATTTGAGCGTCAAGAAGACCCGCTAATTCTTCAATCATGGCCATATCTTTTTCTGACTTTAAGGCTCTGCCAACAGCTATAATGACTTCTGCATCAGATATATTTTCTTCGACTTCTTTTTTAGTAACCTTTAAAACTTCAATATTAGAAGATAATTTTGCTCTGTCTAGTTGACATACAGTAATCTTGCCACTTGGCTCGCATTGTTTTTCAGGAGCATTCATCACCTTATATCTCACCGTTGCCATTTGGGGCCTGGTGTTAGGACAGATGATTTGAGCCATGATGTTGCCGCCAAAAGCCGGTCTGATCTGCACAAGGTCTGAATCTTCTTTCATTTCCAGCACTGTACAGTCTGCTGTTAAACCCGTTCTAAACCTGGCAGCTACTCTTGGCGCCAGTGATCGACCAATCGTTGTCGCTCCAACTAGTAAGGACGATGGTTTTATCTTCTTGACAAAGTCTTCAAAAGCTGCTGTATATGGTTCTATTCTAAAATGGTTTAATTCTTCGTAGTCATAGACAAAGACTTCGTCTACTCCATAATGAAGTAATTCTTGAGCCTTATCCGTAATATTGTTTCCTATAAATATGCAGTAGACCGGGAAATTAACCACTGCGGCAAGTTCTTTTGCTTTGCCAATCAGTTCCATGGTTACTGGATGTATTTCCCCTTCAACGTGGTCAACATAGACTCCGATCCCTTGCCACGAACTCTTATCAACTTTAGCAACCTCTTCTTCGATGAATTCCATGACACCTTGCGGTCCTTTTTTAACGCATATCTTGCACATCTTGCAGCCGGCATTAATTTCAATAACCCCGTTATTATTTTCAATAGCCTTGAATGGGCATACATCTACTAATTCTTGAATGTTTGACTCATTTACTTTTTCTTGGTGACAAATTAACTTACTCATCTGATTACCTCCGTCTCTTTATACAAACTTTAGTTGTTTAAGTTTTACCGCTATTTTGTAACTAAGCTGCGCTCCAGTGCCTGTCCAAGTTTCTCTGTCGTTGTTAACAGAGGGTGGAAAGATTCTTTCAACCTGTGTGGGAGAGCCAGTAAGTCCATATCTCTTTTCATCTTTATCTTCAAAATCATTTAAGGTTATAATCTGAATTTCACGATCTTTGGTACTAACTTTTTTTCTGTAGGATGGAAGCCTCGGCTGAAATATATCTTTTTCTACTGTTAAAAGACACGGAAATTGAATTTCAGCTATTTCAAGCGTATTAGGCATGTCCATTTCAACAACAACGGATTTTTCTTTTAGTTCAATTATTCTTAACACGTTAGCTATATGAGGCATTTCCAGATACTCAGCCATCTCTGGGCCTACTTGAGCGGTATCTCCGTCGGTCGTCTGCTTCCCACAGAGTATAAGATCGAAATTACCCATCTTACGAACCCCTTGTGAAATTGTGTAGGATGTTGCCAGAACATCAGCTCCCGCAAACTTCCGATCAGATACCAAGGCTCCTTCATCTGCACCCATCATAAATGCTTCTTTTATAACTTCTTTAGCTTGGGGTGGTCCCATACTTATAACTTTAATCGTTCCACCCTTTTGTTCCTTGATTCTTAAGGCTGTTTCGATGGCATATAAATCATAGGGATTCATTTTCGAATCTACTCCGTCTCTTTTTAAAACACCTGTTATTGGATCTACTTCAATTTTCGATGTTCCTGGAACTTGTTTAATACAAACTAATATTTCCATGACTTAACCTCCTGCATTTTTCATAGTAGTTTATTTCTAAAATTAATCGTATAAACCTTATAAGATAATGGTTTGTCGTGTAGCGGTCTGACCACCTGACCTCTTGTAAATCAATAATAACATAAGATTCTCACTTGTACAAAAGAAATATATTTACATTTTTTTAACTACCTAATAAATGTCTTAGGCAGGTCATTCTCAAGATCTGGTTCAGTATAGTTTCTATATTTATGCGCAAATTTTAAGCAAAAAATTTGAGTATCTTATGTTACTAAATGATGTTAAACTAATCCAAAGAGGGGTTGATTGAATGATTAGGCAAGCAATTGAAGATGATTTGAGCCAAATTTTAGAGATTTACAACGATGCTATCTTAAATACTACAGCTATATATACCTATAACGTTCAGAGCATTGAGGACAGAACGTTATGGCTTCACAAGAAGAATGAAGATGAATTACCTGTCCTTGTTTCTATAGAAAATAACCAGGTGATTGGCTTTGCAACTTTTGGTCCTTTTAGAGCTTGGCCAGCCTATAAATATACGATAGAGCATTCGGTCTATGTACATAATGACTTTAGGCATCATGGAATCGGTACGGCACTAATCAAAGAAATAATTAGAATTGCAGAGGAAAGAAATTTTGCAACCATTGTTGCTGGCATTGATGCTTTTAACGAAAATAGCCTGAAATTACATGAAAAATTAGGATTTGAATACTCTGGCACAATCAGAAGGGCTGGCTTTAAGTTTGGTAAGTGGCTTGATTTAGCCTTTTATCAATTAAATCTTCCTGGCCCTGAAAATCCACAGGATGGTTAAGCTGTAAGTAAAGAAAACTTGGCTGGCGCCCACGAAGACACTGTCTTCGCACGTATTAGCCTTCTTGCAGACACTTTCTTCGCACGTATTAATCATTCTGTCAGCCTTAGTGCAGGCGACTGCCTAGTTGCACTGATGCTTAGAAAGTATATAACGAAAGTTTATACTTTCTAATAGTACAAAAAAAGCTTCGCCAGTAGACGAAACTTAATTTCATTATCTTTATTTTTCTTAAATACAGAGTTGCTTATTCCCTTCTCCGACGTCTCCATGAATTTTAAGCTGGGGGAGCTTTATCCCTTCAACATGGACCGTTCTCTAGACAAATGCTAGGCTGCGCAGGGAAAATTGTATAAAAAACTGTCCCATTTGCTCCTGTTTTAAATTCGAAAGTAGCTTTATGCCTTTGGGCTATTCCTATAGAAATTGCAAGCCCTAGCCCTGTTCCAGATTCTTTTGTTGTGAAAAAGGGAGTGCCAATTTTCTCTTGTATTTCTTCAGGAATTCCATTTCCATTGTCTTTGATAGCTAATACGACTCTGTCTCCTTGTATATAGGCATTAATGATAACTCTCCCATTTTCCGGAGTTACTTCCAAACCATTACGTACTAAGTTTAAAATAAGTTGTTTTATCTCATTTTCATTGATTAGGATATCGGGTAAAATGTTGGGTTCGAAAATAACTTCTTTATTGTTATTAAAGGCATCTGCTTGAAGCATAGGAAATACTTTATTGATCACCGCATTAAGATTATTAGGTTTAATATTATCTAGGTTTGCTTTAGCCAAGGATAGAAAATCCGTGATGATTTCATTGGCGCGATCAATTTCGGAAACCATCAAATCCATATATTCTTTGTCCTGTTCGTATTTAGACCTTGACCCAAACATTTGCAGAAATCCCTTGACAGTAGTAAGCGGATTTCTTATCTCATGACTGATTCCAGCTGCTAACTGTCCGATCAAATTGAGTCTTTCTAAACGAGCAAACTCTTGCTGTTGTCGTTTTACTAAGGTAATATCTCTGAAGAAAACTGTCAACCCTTCCTCAAATGGATAAGCATGATATTCAAAAAATTGATCAGCAATCAAAAAGCCTTCAGCTTCCCAATGCATTGAGTCATTTTGGACCATCGCTTCTTGCAGTTTATCATAAGTTAATGACCCTATTCCCTGTGGGAATACCTCCCAAATATTTTTTCCTAAGAGGTCACTCTGATCATCCCAAATTACCTTTTGAGTTTCGGTGTTGACGAATGTAAATTGCCATTTGCAATCTAATGCATAGAAACCATCTGAAATCCCTTCCATAATATTGTTAATATGACGTTTTGACGATTCTAACTCTAAGTTCACCTGCTTTAGGCCTTCTGTGAAAGAACTGATTTTATCCAAGATAGGTTTTAATTCGGGTAATTTAAACAAAATATGTTCGTGTTTACTGTTATCATTATTAATTATTATGTTGCAAAATTTGTCCAAGTACAATTCAATCTGTTTAAAATGCTTTCTAATCACAAATAAAATTAAGACTGATAAGCCTAAAACCAAGATTATAATCTCGCTCAAATCATAAAAAGATAAAAATACATAATCTGTATTCTCTGCATAGGCCCAAACATAGCCTACTAATTTTCCCTTATCATAGGTTGGTATATTGACCCTAACCTTATTATTGTTTGATGACTTATTAAGTTCGTTTTTTGATCCAATTATAGAGCGAATATCATTAAATGAAATATCGATTTGATTTTGATTTCTAGCAATTAAATCTAAATCAATATCGTAATAGCCTATTAAATTATTATTATTAATATCTAAGATAGATTGTATAATGCCATTGATCTTAGATACTTTCTGGTCTTTTGTTAACTTTTTATCAACTTTTAATTCTTCTATAAAGGGAATTTGAGCTTGTATTTCTGATTGTGCATTTGAGGCACTTAATAATAAATTATAATTGAATCTTAGGTCTTGTTTCTCCCAAAAATTTTGTCCGTAGAGGAATACGAAAATAATAAGAAATACAAAGATGCTAAATATTACTTTCAATAAAGTTAATTGAATAATGGATTGTTTATTTAAGAAGTTTTTTATGTTAAAAATCATTTGGCTATCCTCCAACTGCCACCCGAAAGCTAACAATCTATATGTACCAAAAAGCTTATGAGAATCTATGCTAAACAGTTTAAAAGCTGGGATGCCCCAGCTTTTAAACTGTTTTAGTCAAATATGTTTGCACGACTGGAAACCTCCTGATTACCTTTGCAATGCTTTCGGGGTTTTAGGTTGATGCATCCATACAGTACACGCAAAAACGGAAGTCGCACTGGCTAGAAGCATTAACATTGATGCAATTACGGTGAAAAGGTACCTTTTTTTCATAGTCCATACTCACCTCCTTTTCTATTAAAAGTAGGCAGTAAGGTGATACTTTGATAAAATACACCTAGAACTGCACTAACGCTTAGCAATTTATTATCAATGAAGAGAATAATCACGAATGAAATAATTACGAAAACCATTGAAGAAATCTTAAGTTTAACTTTTAAGCTACTAGAATGAATCGGCTTGGATTCGCTATCTACAGGAGCTAAGAAAGCTACTAATAAAAAAGAAACAAGTAAAGGAAATATCTGAATAGACTGATTGGTCAGGTCATAACTAACAAGTTTTTTAGTTAATACTCCAATTAAAGCATATATAATAGAACTAGTGGTCAAACATTTTAATGGAGTATTAAAATGAGCTCCTCCCGACACTCTTCGTAATGAGCCACCAAAAATCGCGGCGATAAGAGCAGGAATTAAAGCATTAAAAGCATATCCTAAAAGCATTATTAATAATGCGCCTAAGACGGATAGAAGTGCAGTTTCAATGGCATATGCTATAATTTCTTTTTTATCTTCATCATAATCCAACTCATTTGTTAATACTTCAGTGAGTCTATTACTAATGTTTTCGGCGAGATTCATACAGTCAACCTCTTTTTTTGTATAAGTTTATTTAATAAAAAAGCAGACATAAATGTTAGAAGTACTTGAGGTTCTCCTAGAGCAATCCTTATTACTAGGTTAGTCGTGAATAGTGTTTCAGGTGTTACTCCCAAAACAGGCATTAACAGAGATAGGCATACAAACTCAAATATTGCTAAGGTTAAGACACTCAATAAACTTGCAAGAAGGGATAAACTGAAATCTCCCTTGCCTATCCAAGTTAAAGCTATAAATAATAAAATAATTAACAAAATTAAATGAACTCCAAAAGAGATGGGGCACAGTCTCACAATATAAGAAATAAAAGCTAATACTATCCCAATCAGTAATATCTTGTTCCACTTTAAAGGTATTCTAGCAATTGTAAAGGCTAAAGTAACTTCCGCAGTTAGCTCAGGTATACCTTGTAATAGTAAAGCAATAAATGGAATATTTATAGAAATCACAACCTCTCCGACAAAACGGAACGGAACTGTACTAATCCTCAAAATCACAATGCCAACCATTCTTCTCCATATTTCAATTATTGCACACTTCAAGAGCGAATTTGCACGAATTTTGTCTTACTAGAAAATAATTCCTAGATTTGAAGAGGGATTCTTTATCTTTTTTCAAACTATTTACTCCGTTAGTCCTTAAGACTTACTAAAAAATAGGACCTGAGACCTATCCAATAATATAAAATAGTCTGAACAGGATCCTTGTCCTAATTAACCCCAAATGTTATTAATGATGCCTTCAACATGAAGGTTCAGGCAACCTCTTTTTAACTATTTTGTTTAATAGAAAAGCAGAGATAAATAATAGAAACACTTGGGGTTCTCCTACTAAAATCCATATACTAATGTTTCTGAAGAGGGTTTCAGGTGTAAATCCAGAAATCAGCATAAACAATGACATGCAACAAAACTCAATTATTCCTAAGAACAAAAAACTCGCTGAACTTGCAATAAAAGAAAGACCGACATCCCCCTTAGTTAATCTAGTTAAAATTACAAACAATATAAGGAGTAGCAAAATTGTATGAAATCCAAAAGCAATAGGAAACAGTCTCACTACATACGCACAAACAGCCAAATAATCGCAGTCAAAAGGACTCTTTTCCATTTTAGAGGTATTCCTGCTATTACATAGGCCAAAGTTGTAACTGCAGTACATTCAGGTATTCCTTGTAAGAGCAAAGCGATCAATGGAATTCTCATGGTTCTCATAACCTTTCCAACTAAAAATAACTTGATAGGATAAACTTCATGGGAAGATAATCTTATTCGCCCACCCCTATACGCCTTTAAACTCTACAAGACCCAGCCATTCTTCTTAGTTCAATTATTGCACACTCTAGGTGACGAATTCGCACGAATCATGCCCTCTAAAAAATATACTTTTCGCGATTATTTGCAGAACTGGACTCATCTCTCAAGAGTCGCTTTACACCCTTTTAATATTTACATTTACACTCTTTTAGTTATATAATAAGCACAGGTGTAATACATAGCAGGATAATTATTACTACCCACTCAACTGAATATGTTTTGTTTGCTAGGGGTGCCCTTCGGGGCTGAGATGAGGAAACTCGATCCCTTTGAACCTGATCTGGTTAATACCAGCGGAGGAAAGCAATCGTTTTACTTATAATCCGTATGTATAAGTGAGAACTGCTTACCGCAGTTCTCACTTTTTTTATGGATTCGCCCCTCCCCTGGTGCCATGTTAGTAAGACGGGAACCACCAGCAAACATAGTGAAGATGCGAAAGGAGGACGGTCCGTTGCAGATTGTTGTAAATGGCGAAGTGCGGGAAATTCTCTCAGAATGTACCGTATTTCAGTTACTCGAAAACCAAGCCGTGACCCTTAAAGCGGCGGTCGTGGAGCTCAATGGTAAAATCCTCACGCAAGAACATTGGCAGAGTACTCTTTTGCAGACTGGTGACCGTTTGGAAATCTTAATTTTTATGGGAGGTGGCTAATACCGTGCACGATATCACACAGAGTTCTAATCTTACAGAGGACAGTCTACTCATCGGAGGAGTAGCTCTGCGCAGCCGATTGTTCGTAGGAACTGGTAAATTTTCATCTCACGAAATTGTGCCCCGGATGTTGGAAGCAAGCGGCAGCCAGGTAGTAACGATGGCTTTGCGCCGAGTCGATTGGAAAAACCCCCAGGAAAATATCCTTAATTATCTACCCCAGAACACGATTTTATTGCCCAACACCTCCGGCGCACGCACTGCTGAAGAAGCCGTGCGCATCGCACGCTTGGCTCAGGCTGCCGGTTGCGGAAACTGGATAAAAATCGAAGTAGTCCAGGATCAGCGCTACTTATTGCCGGATAATTGGGAAACAATCAAAGCCACGGAACAACTGGTGAACGAGGGATTTGTGGTACTGCCTTATATGAGTCCGGATCTGGGCGCAGCTCGGCGCCTTCAGGAGGCAGGGGCGGCAGCCATTATGCCCCTAGGATCACCGATTGGCAGTAACCGAGGCTTACAAACCAAAGAACTTATTCGGATTCTGATCGAGGAGATTTCGCTGCCGATCATTGTCGATGCGGGTCTGGGACGACCCTCCGAGGCAGCCGAGGCTATGGAAATGGGGGCAGCAGCCGTACTTGTTAATACGGCCATTGCGACGGCAGGCGATCCGGTGTTCATGGCTCAGGCCTTCCGCTTAGCCGTGGCAGCAGGACGTCTGGGCTATTTAGCTGGGCCGGGTGAACGACGGCTAACGGCTGAAGCTTCATCCCCCTTAACCGGCTTTTTGCAGGAGGGTTGAAGAATGTTTTACGAGCTAATCAAGGAATGGCAACCTAGGCTCTCCGTGTCGACCTGGGAAAGTTTTAGCGGAGTTGATGTTGAGCGAGTGTTGGCCCGCGAAACCCTCCGCCCACAAGATTTGGCGGTCTTGCTTTCCCCGGCAGCCCTTGCTTATCTTGAGCCGATGGCCAAAAAGGCTCAGGCTTTAACCATCCGCCATTTCGGGCGCACGATTAGTTTATTTACTCCCCTCTATCTCGCCAATTTTTGTACGAACAGCTGCCTCTATTGTAGTTTCCATGCGGGCAATGAGATCATACGCAGCAAGCTAACCGTCGCACAAGCCAGCAAAGAAGGAGAGGCTATCTCGTCGACCGGACTACAGCATTTGCTGCTCTTGACGGGTGAATCACGCACTCAGAGCGGCCCGGATTACATAGCAGAATGCGTAGAGGCCCTGCGGCCCAAGTTTGCCTCTCTAGGGCTTGAAGTGTATCCCCTAGCCACTGAGGAATACCGACGTTTGTACTCGGCAGGGGTTGATTCGGTCACACTCTTTCAAGAAACCTACGCTCAAATCACCTATGCCGAGGTGCACCCCTCCGGACCCAAGCGAGATTATCATTACCGCTTAGAAGCACCAGAGCGCGCCTGTGAGGCTGGGATCTCTGCCATCAACATTGGTGCACTTTTAGGTCTCTCGGACTGGAGGCAAGACGCTTTTTTCTCGGCACTGCACGCCGATTACCTACAAAGGACTTATCCGGGGGTTGAAGTCGCGCTCTCTGTGCCGCGCCTCAGACCCTATGCCGGCAGTTTTCGCCCCTCTGCGACGCCCGTCACAGATGATCTCTTTGTCCAAATTATATTGTCTTACAGGCTTTTTCTACCTCGGGCGGGACTTACCTTGTCCACTCGGGAAAGTCCTCAGATGCGCGAAAATCTACTGCCCCTCGGCATCACCCGCATGTCAGCCGGCGCTCTCACTTCCGTCGGTGGGTATAGCGAAAATGACAACGTCGGCAGTGCCCAATTTGAAATTGCCGACGAACGATCCGTCCCGGAAGTGGTAAACATGATCCGGGCCAAAGGCTATCTGCCCACTTTTTGCGACTGGGTGAATATGCGGGCCAAGGATGCTGTTGGGCTATGAATCCTTTAATAACCGGCTTGGCCGAAACATTGCCTCCAGACCAATTAGCAAGAGTCCAGCAAACACCTGTTGGGATCGCCGGTTTAGGAGGCTTGGGCTCCAATGTCGCTTGGCACCTAGTCCGCAGTGGGTTTTCGCACCTCGTCTTGGCTGATTTTGACCGTGTTGAGGCCAGCAACCTCAATCGACAAGTCTATTTTCCGGATCAATTAGGGCTTTTGAAAACAGAAGCTCTGGCTGAAAACCTTTTGCGGATCAACCCCGACTTACACTTGGAATTGTGGTCGAGCCTCGTGACACCAGACAATGTCCAGACGATATTTGGGCAGTGTTCGGTGTGGGTAGAGGGGTTTGATCAGACCGCCTCTAAGAGAATGTTCGTGGAAGAGGGTCTGGCGGCTGGAAAAAAGGTTGTCGGCGCGTCTGGACTGGCTGGTTGGGGAGACACAGATGCGATCCATACTTTGCACTGGAATTCCGGCTTATCTGTTGTCGGGGATTTCTGTACCGACGTGGCAGATGACCAGCCTCCCCTCTCTCCCCGCGTCGGTGTTGTCGCCGCTAAACAGGCAAACTTGGTCTTGGCCTGGGTACTTAAAGAAAGCTTGGCTAGCGCCAAGCCTTAGCGAAGGCGGTTGCCTAGAACGAAGGAAGTGACTGATGATGAACAAAACTTCAAAGAAGCGCACCCTTCCCGCGGGCATTTATGCCCTCACTTCTGAACCCCACTCTCAAGGCCGCAGCAATCTTGAGGTGGCCGGTGAGATTTTGGCTAGCGGCGTCCCGATTCTTCAGTACCGTGAGAAGTTCAAAAAGGTTAGGGAAATGTATGAGGAGTGTCTTGCGCTGAGAGCTATGACCCAAAATACCGGTGCCTTGTTCATTATCAACGACCACTTAGATCTGGCTCTGGCCGTGGGCGCCGATGGCGTGCATATTGGGCAGGATGACTTACCGCTATTCAAGGTGCGCGAACTGCTTGGACCTGATTTCCTGATTGGGGTTTCCACCCATTCGCCTGCTCAAGCACAGGCAGCTGTCAAAGATGGCGCAGATTACATCGGCGTAGGACCTTTATTTGCCACTCAGACTAAAATTGATGTGTGTGATCCTGTAGGACTGGACTATTTAGACTACGTCGTTCAGAATCTGAAGATCCCCTTTGTCGCGATCGGCGGCATCAAGGAGCACAATCTGGCTGAAGTAGTCAAGGCAGGAGCTCAGACCGTCGCCTTGGTTACTGAGATTGTAGGCAGCTCTGACATTGCCGGCAAAATTAAGCGCTTACAACAACTTATGGAGACACACACCAGTTAACCATGACAAAACTTCCCTCGACATACTAAACACAAACCTGGGCAGAGTATAAGGTAAGAGAAAGAGAAAGAGCGTGATTCGATGAGTACACAGATGGAACAAGCCAAAAACGGAGTTATCACAGCAGCTATGCAAACGGTCGCCGACAAAGAAGGACTAACTGCTGAAGAAATCAGGCTCCGGGTGGCGGCGGGCAGCATTGCCATCCCCGCTAACCACAAGCACACCTCTTTAAGTCCGGAGGGCGTTGGTCTGGGGCTAAAGACGAAGATTAACGTCAATTTAGGGATCTCTCCAGAGTGTGCCAACCTGGATAGCGAGTTGGCCAAAGTACGTTTGGCTCTGGATATGAAAGCGGAAGGGATTATGGATCTCAGCAACTACGGTAAAACCGTCGAATTTCGCCACCGACTCATCGAAATGTCCCCAGCTATGATCGGAACAGTTCCTATGTATGATGCACTTGGCTACTTAGACAAGAAATTAGAAGACATTACACCCCAAGAGTTCTTAGCCGTGGTAGAACAGCACGCCCGAGACGGCGTTGATTTTGTCACCATCCATGCCGGTATCAACCGGGAAACCGCCCGACATTTCCAGAAGACCTCCCGCGTCACCAACATTGTCTCCCGGGGCGGATCCTTACTGTATGCCTGGATGGAATTAACCGGGCAGGAAAACCCTTTTTACGAATATTTTGATGATCTCCTCGATATCTGTGCCGAATACGACGTAACCTTAAGCCTAGGGGATGCCTGTCGACCGGGCAGTATCGGGGATGCCACAGACGGAGCTCAAATTTCGGAATTGATTGTTCTCGGAGAGTTGACCCAAAGAGCTTGGCAGCGTAATGTTCAAGTCATGATCGAAGGACCGGGCCACGTTCCCCTGAATGAAGTGGTGGCTAATGTCCAATTGGCGAAAAAGCTCTGTCACGGTGCGCCTTTTTATATTTTAGGGCCGTTGGTCACTGACATTGCTCCCGGTTACGATCACATCACCAGTGCGATCGGCGGAGCTTTAGCCGCCTCGGCAGGAGCGGATTTCCTTTGCTATGTGACACCGGCCGAACATCTTCGCCTGCCTACTTTAGACGACGTACGTGAAGGAATTATAGCGGTTAAGATCGCCGCGCATGCCGCGGATATCGCCAAAGGAATACCCGGAGCAGCCGATTGGGATAAAGAGATGAGCCAAGCCCGACAAGTTATGGATTGGGAGAAAATGTTTGGCCTTGCCTTGGACCGGGAGAAACCGGAGCGCTACCGTAAAGAGTCCGCCCCCGAGCATCAGGATAGCTGCACCATGTGTGGAGAAATGTGTTCGATGCGCCTCATGAACCGTATTATGGATAAATAGGCTTGCTGGCACTAAAAGAGCAAGTAGCTGATCGGATGAGAATCTTAGCTACTTGCTCTTTTAGTCAACTTAACTTTAATGCACTTCAACCTTGAGCATAATACATACAAGACATACATTTTTATCAATAGATATACTTAGTGAAGTATAATTATCAGCTATAAAATACTTCACTAATAGAATGGAACAGAAACTTTTAAATGGTATTATATGTATAATGATCAAGATACAATTTAAAGGGATTAAAGGAGGAGAATAAATTGTCAGTCTCAGATAAATTAATTACACAAATTCGGCAACAAATCAGCGATGCTGACCGTAAAGCAATTATTCGTGACGCAGCTAAAAAGGCTTTTGAAAAACATGATAATGTTTTTCAAAAGCTGAGTAAAAGTTGAATTATAATTATCTTGAAGCTGATGATATCAGGGAACTTCATCTAGCTGCTAATGAGCGAATCTTATTGGATGAAATAGCTGAATGGATTGAGAAAAATTCAAAAGAATTTAATTACTGAAAACCGCATCTTGGCAAATAGGCCATTAATGCCCATCCCACCAAAAAGGTATAATTAGCTCAAGCTGTGCCGAAATACCTGCCCTCCCGAATTAGTGTAACGAGAATGGCTACACGCCTTGTAAACACTGGGTTTCTCACCTCGTTACATATATTTAATGTAACGGGGTGAATTGATATAGGAAAACCCCCGCGTCTATTGGATTTACTAGCTTTGAAGAGTTCATCGTTACATTTTTTTCAGGAGGACAGGATATAAGGCATTGATTATGGTAAACAATAATCGTCCTATAGCACTAAGACGGAGGCTAAAGCTTCGCTTCAACTTTCAGCTCACTTTTGTTCACGCATCAGAAAAGGCAATTTTTTTAATGCGGCCGCAACAGCATACTCATTAGGTTGTAAATTTGGTGGAACCCCTTGGATCCCAGGAGGGCCTTCACTCTTTTTATTAACTAACCATTCAGCAAGCTGATAACGAGCACAATCCCTATGGTTGTTTTGGCAATATAGAATCGTAAAACGAATATTTATCTCGTCAAATTTAGGACAGTGGGGAACAAATTCGCAAGGGCCTTCAATCATTCAATACCATCTCCTATCTGTAATGGAACATAATTTAATTTGCCACGTGCATTCAACCCTTTTAAAGATAATATATGCTGTTCTTGAGATTCTAACGGGAGTTTAACTGCCCCCTCACCTTAAGCCTCTTAGAGTGAATCCTAATTTGGATGATTGGACCCATTGTTTGTGCTCATTGCGTCCAAGTATAACCGCTGTCTGATGTATGCCATGTTGCATCGTTTACTTTAAGCAAAAAACTTTGACCCGATCGATTAGGATCGGAGTTAGGAAATTTCAAATTGATATTTGGAGAAGGTTGCTCCGACCAATTTAGACCTCCGTCTTGTGTAAAGAAAAATACGTAGGTTGGATGAGTTTTACTCTGTGGTGCATCCGCAATTTTCTCAATCAAAATGCCATCTTTTATAGTGAAGAATGTGGGTGGCGTCAAACGAATGACATGCTAGTATACTGCGATACATCTTTTGGAACTGGTAATTCTTGATGCGCCCACGTATGTCCGCCATCGTTTGTTACAAAAATCCACTGATAACCGTCCCTAGGAACCTAACCGGTGATCCAACCTGTTGAGGAGTTTACAAAACTAAGACCGTTTTTAATACCTTCGTACGGCAACGTGCCGGCAAATAGATTCGTGGATTCTGAGGCAGAAACATTTTTTTGATTTGCAACCGCAGTTTTTATCCAGCTCTCACCTCCGTCCGTTGTCTGGTATATGTCAACGGGTTCGCTATTCATAGCCCCTTGTCCGGGAACCATTTTCCAGCCGTGCTTTGTATCCATAAAAACCACATCCACTCTATCTTTACAAATGGTTTGTAGGCGATGATCTGGAAGCCATATTACGTCATTTATTGGTTGACTCAGCGTTTCTGTTAAACCATTATATCCCAAGCCTTTTGTTAGATCCTGTGAAGGCGTTGTGACCTGTTGGGTTTGCTGTTGTTGTGACGACTGACTGTTTGGATAGCAACCCAGTAACATTTCCATAACTAAAACTAAAGCGACTGACATAATAAACTTTGATGTTTGCACGATGACATCCTTCTTATATCCATCATATAGAATTGAATTTTCATAGTTGTTATAAAATAAGTTTTTTAAAGTTATCCTACTTTAGGAGTAATTTAGCTGGGTTGAATTCACTCGTTAATAATAATTCATACCTTGCCTTGTGAAAAGTTACTCTACTAATCACGTGACTTCCTCCTATCGACCACTACTATGAACACTGTTTTAAGTACAGCTATTTGATACGGATTTAAACTTGGCCAATACCACACATCAACAATAATTATTTCTAATACTCCTTTGTCTACCCATCAATCGCATTCTGTTACCTGATTTCTTAACATTTCCTATGTTTACCATTGATTAATAGTATCACGTAATTTAATTAAATTCAATGTATTATTGAATTTAATTTTGTATATAATACAAATTATTTCTGTATATAATTTAAATATTTTTTAATAATTAATATATGGTAATGATAAAATTTTACTCAATTAAAATTTAATGATATACTAAATATGATCCGTGATAACGTCATTTACATCAGGGTAATAATTATAGGTACTCATCATTAATACAAATTAGGAGCGTGTATAATGTCTGAATTAAATCTATTGACTAATACCGATTGGCAAATATTAAATGTGATACACGATAAAAGAGAAGCGGATCGTGGTTATATTATGAGAGAAACGGGTGTCTCTTTGGCAATCATATCTACAAGTATTAACCATCTTCTTGGTAATAAAGGTGATTTAAAGACTGCCTTTATTACCAAAAAGGAAATGCCTAAAAGGGAAACCAAGGCTGGTCCAGCCCCGGTTTTATATAGTGTTGTCCCTAATGTTGGATATTTTCTGGGTATTTCAGTGGGACAATCTTACACAAAATTAGCACTCATAGATTTCGATTTTCAAGTTGTCGAATTAAAGTCTAACGATGGAGAAGAATTCAGCTTAGAAACGGGAACAAATATGAGTACGGTTCTTAATAATGTCAGGAAACTATTAAGTAGCCTGAGGGAGCAGAAACCCGAAATGGTAGAGAAGTTACTTGGCATTGGATTTGCTTGTGAAGGTACAATTGATTGCGAGAATAAAGTCGCAAGATATTCTTCTACTATGCCTTTCATAAAGGAACTAAGTATTAAAGATATCTTAGGTCCTAGTGAAATGAATTTTATAGAAGAACACAATTTGTCCTTGGCAATGGACAACGTTCCGAATTGTATCGCCACGGCTGAACTAAAGGTGGGGAATCTGTCTAAATATTCTTCTAAAAGTGATACGATTGACCAAGATGACTACGATGACTCAGCAGCCAATCATTACCGGTCAAGAAATGAGAAGCATATTGTTTGTCTAAATATTGGAACTGATATTTCGGTATCTCTCATTCTGGATGGCAAAGTTTATAGAGGAATGTCCAATTATTCAGGTTGTATTGAGCATTTTTTTGTTGATGTTAACTATGATGAGTTAAAAACGATTCCAGGATTTAGAGTTAAAGACACAGACCCGTACCATAACGTGGGATTTTTAATTGCAAACTCTATTGGAAAAATAGATAAACAGAACGCTGAACAAAAATTAACCAAAGAAGAACTTGAGAAAGTATTTGAATACTCAGGTACTATCATTGGCAAAAGCTTAAGCTACATTATTAATCTTCTTAATCCGGAGCTTATAGTGCTTACAGGGCATAACGCTGACGCTTTCTATGACCGTTTTTATCCACAAATACGTGAAAGCATAGGTGAAAGAACTTGGAGATACGGATTAGAAAAGCTAAGATTCGAAAAAACTTTACTCTCTTCAAATTCCGCAGCCATTGGTGCAGCAATCAACGCATATCTTGAACTAGTTTCATCGTTTAATAAAAAAAATACATTTATGTAATAATTTATCTTTGGTTTCCATTGGTTCCCGGCTAAAGTACGGGTACCACCGACATACGTACAAGATACAGCCAGATGATAGAAGTATTCATCATCTGGCTGTATCTTGTTCATCGATATTAAAATATTACGTCAGGTTGGGGGTAGTGGGTGCATCCGTAGACGAGCTCTTTTGGTATTTAACGTTCTCTACTATAATTCGGTAGGACGTTCTAATAGTGCCACCAGTAAATTCACGGCTGCTTCAACATCACGTTTATCAAGCATTTCGGCGGGGCTGTGGACATAGCGCGTGGGGATTGAAAGAACCCCTGAGGGCACTCCCCCCCTAGACAAATGAATCGCTCCAGAGTCCGTTCCGCCAAACTCTAAAACCTCCCACTGGAAGGGAATGTTTAGGTCTGTGGCAACTGCGGCCATCCAACGCTTAATTTGAGGTGAGGTTATCATAGAGTGGTCAAGCACCTTAATCCCTACCCCACTTCCTAGTTCAACGGACATAGGGTGTGCTTTGGGGGTATCACCTGTAAGTGTGACATCCACGGCAATAGCCAAGTCAGGTTGGAGAGCATAGGCAGCCGTTTGTGCACCACGGGTCCCGATTTCTTCCTGTACGGTAAAGACAAACGCCAATTCATGAGTGGACTTCGTTCGTTTGAGAGCTTCCATCGCTACAAAACAACCTATGCGGTCATCAAGGGCTTTGGAAATAATTCGAGATCCAGTTTCTATGAAATTTCCGACAAAAACTGCAGTTTCTCCTATGCGAACGAACTGTTCAGCTTCTTCCCGAGATGCTGCCCCAATATCGAGATAGAGCTTATCAAGCTTAAAATCCCCTATTTTGTCTAATTTTTCTACCCCTACCGTTCCAATTCTCCCCTTGTTAAACTGGACCCTTTGTCCAACTAGGTATGGAATACGTACTCCCCCAAGAGGGGCGAAACGCAAGAACCCCTCTTTATCAATATGAGTGATCATCAACCCAATTTCGTCCATATGAGCAGCCACCATAATCTTCTTACCGGTTCCATGACGCTCGACAATGAGATTCCCTAAGGTGTCTGTCTTTAGTTCGTCACAGTATGGGCGAAGTAAGGCGGAAACAAAGTCCGCAACCCGCTCTTCAGAACCAGACGGACCAAATATCTGAGTTAAGTGTCCAAGCATTGCATAATCTAAATCCATCACATGTTATCCTCCTTATCGATCATGCTAACTCCGAGCTTACGCGGGAGGTCCTTTAATAATTCATCAACTAGGTTAAGACAAGCAGAATAATCCTTTTCGGAGATAACCGAGGCCAAGGAATGAATATAACGACATGGTACACTTAAAACAATAGTCGGGATTCCAGCTTTACTAACATGAATAGGACCTGCGTCATTTCCGCCGCTGGTTCCGCGCCGAAACTGCAGCGGGATCCCTTTTTTCCTGGCTAAGTCCGTCACCCATTCGATAAGTTGAGGACTGTAGAGAGTTGTTCTATCCATCAGCGAGCAGGCTGGGCCTTTGCCTAACTCCGTAACCCAGCCCTCTTCTTCGCGCTCCGACACATCCGCAGCTACTGTTCCCTCAATGACAATAGCAAAATCCGGCGCGATGTGATAAGCTGCGACCTTGGCGCCCCGGAGGCCTACCTCCTCTTGCACTGTAAACGCTGCAACTAAGGGAAACTCATAGTCCCGCTTCAGCAGCTCCACCAAGATGGCACACCCAACCCGGTCATCAAAGGCTTTGCCTTTGTAAAGGCCCTCACCGAAAGATTCGCATTTCGTCATAAAGTAGGCATAATCGCCCAGTTTCACTTTACCAGAGGCTTCTTCTTTGGATTTAGCCCCAATATCAATCAATAACTGGTCCATGGACAAAGCCTTTTGACGTTCGCGTCTTTTTTGTAAATGGATGGCTTTAGCACCGATAACCCCGACGATAGATTCGTTAATTTGGACTGGTTTCGAGACGAGAATTCGAGCGTCAACTCCGCCGACCGGCCGAAACTTGAGATAACCGTCGCTAGTTATATCGGTGATCATTAGCGCCACTTCATCCATATGAGCAGTAAGCATGACTTTTGGTCCAATAAGCTGTCCGTTTTTCGTAGCAATCAAATTCCCTATTTTATCAACGAATATCGTCTCGACAGAGGATTCGATCTGTTGACGTAAGAAATTGCGTACAAGGGATTCAGCCCCTGATGTACCGTTTAATTCACTCAGGCTCTTTAATAACATAAAAATCCCTCCAAATCATCCGGTAAGGAGGAGATAAAATAAGCCAACAGTTTTCCGGAGTTAATTACGTCTTGCATATCTAGAGTTTCCACTGAGGTATGCATATAGCGCAACGGAATAGAGATTAGTCCAGTAGGAATACCTGCTTGGGTTACCTGTATCGCCCAAGCATCTGTCCCTGATGCACCTGGAATCGGTTCGATCTGAATGGGTAAACGATGTTCTTGAGCGGTTTCTGAAAAATGACGGTAGATAGCTGGATGAATATTGGGACCGAGAGCTACTGCCGGTCCCTTCCCCAATTCAATAGAGACTTGAACCTTAGTATCTGGGGTACTTGCGTGGGTAACATCAATCGCCACTGCCAGATCCGGATTAAGCGCTCCCCGAACTCCCACTTCCTCTTGGGTTGTAGCCACAGCAATGACATCATGAGCGTGCTGAAGACGGGAGAGCTCTTCCAGGCAAACCATCATCACCACAACCCCAGCCCGATCATCGAACGATTTTCCCGCTAACACGTTATTTAGTAACGGATATGTATCCCGCTTGAGGGTAATTATATCCCCTACTTGAATAACTTCATTAATTTTCGCGGAGGAAAGTCCAACATCAATAGCCATGTCCTCCAGTTTAACCGCTTGATCCGAGTCCCCATTGTGGAGCAAGTGGGGAGGCAAAGCTCCAATAATGCCGTGGACAGCCTGACGTCCATGAATGAGCACCTCTTGAGACAAGAGGGTTCGCTGGTCTACCCCGCCAATAGAGGTAAAACGCAGAAAACCACGGGGATCAATCTTGGTTACGATCAGGCCAATTTCATCCATATGAGCGGCCAACATAATCTTTTTATAACTTTTAAGCTTACCTTTCTTCAGCGCATACACATTGCCAAACGTATCACAATGCACTTCATCAGTTAAAGTTGTAAATCGTGCCCTAACCAAGGAAGCGATAGAAACTTCATAGCCAGAAACCCCTGACTCAATCGATAAAAGACTAAGGAATTCTCTTGCGCTCTGCATTTGAGCGTTGATCAAACAATTCACCTTCTCTCGGAATAATTGTTACAATGTATATTAATGTATATATTACTTCGCTTTTCAATTCAGAATATCCTTCAGCTCAGCGGTTTGTTCAATATTCGGTCCTTTCTTGAAAAATACCCAAAAGAAAAGACCACTCAGAGAGTGGCCCTTTAAAAATCTAAGTTGAATCCCGCAAAGTTCCTCCAGAATTAATGGATACACGGCTCGAGATTAATCTTTAACCAAACTTCACACTGAACTGTTATTAACCGGAGTAAATAGGTTGTCGCGAATACACCTTACAACTAAACGAACAACATCACTAGATAGAAAACGTCTAGAAAAACAAACCAGTAAGGAAGTAAATACTTTGACCTAAACTAATAGTAAACCAGTCAAAAACTAAGCTTAAGCTAAGAAAACACTAATCTGGACAAATCTTCCACTACTCTGTTAACTCTAAGTGAGATCAATCTGACACAACAGACCTTTCATCTTTGGAAACATTAAGGTTGCAAATCACCTGAATTCTGAACTTAATTTCCTTGATTAGATGTGCCGAAAAAGAAAGCTTAACTCAGACAAACTGACTAACAAACTAATTGGGCTGAGGAACTTTGCGGGAAATCTTTCTTTCGAACATCAAAAACCACCCTGTAGGTGGTTCAATTCTCCGAAATTCAGCATTAGCTCGACTGATTGCAATGCTAAACCTTCGATGAATCGAAACTTTACCTAGCACGCGACCACAAGATGTTTTAATCAACTGAATCTTTTTTGTGTTTGTTAATTGTTTATGTCTTTATTATAACCGATTTGATGTTTTTGTCAAGGGTTATAGACAGATACCTTTAAGTTTTATTTTACGTCTGTTGCAAGCGACAGATATTTAGATACTTGTTGTAACAACCGTAAACCTAAGCTTTCCTTGGCAAATGAGGGCTATTCTAATTATATAGAACGTAGTTGCTGTTGCAGTATTTACACATGTATGATATGAATTCATAATAATGGAAGAGGAGGCAAAGAGATGAGGACACATAAGAAATCGATTTGGGTGGCTTTGGCAGCCACATTACTGCTTGTTATAACGGGGTGTAGTACAAATCAGCTGGAAATCTTTAATGTTGCTCTTAAAACACAAGCGGCAAAGTCTATGCAGACCCATACAACTATGACCTTCCAATTGAGTTGCACAGATTTTGATCCTGCTGTCCAACCGCAAATCGATCAAGCTACCTTATTTGCAAACAATGCTAAGTTAGATTTTAATGTAAAGACTAATGCCAACGAGCAAAAAACTGCCGTGCAATCCCAAATCGACATGAACCTGGCTCTGCAAGGAATGAACATTTCTGTGCCCATTTGGGCGGACGTAGATCTCACCGGGAATACTCCAATAATAACGGAGATTATTAAAGTTCCTCAAATAGCTAAAACCTCTCTTCCTCCAAAGTTTGCGAGTAAAGACTATATGGTTATCAGTCCCACTACTTCGAGTACTTCACCACTTAGTAGTGTTGACATGACGCAGCTTATAAACTTCAGCAAAACTTTTCAAGCAACCGAAACCAGCTTTTTAACCAGTTATTCTCAGAGATTCAATCCCGCGGTAAATGTCGTTGATAATGGAATTCAAAACCTGCAGACCGATGATGGTCTGAAACCAGCACGCATGTATGAAATAACCCTTAATGACACCCAATTTAAGGATTTTATTCGTTACACAGTTAACAATTTTGTACAGGACCAAGAAGCTATGAATTTCGTTAAGACGTTTATGGATTCAGTCCTAGGATTTAGTCAAACTCCGGATAAAGCCAAAAGCTTAAGTGATTTCGATCAAGCATTTAGCGAATTTAAGACTAATCGGCCACAGTTTTTGACTAATTTTAATACCGCAATGGATCAATTGAATGATATTACAATTTTAGGTGATAAAGGTCTCGATTTACAATATGCTATTTCCGGCGGCTATTTGGCCCAAAAAAGTGGATCTATTGATCTTAAAGTGAACCTCGCTCAAATTAATGCTTTTGTGAATAACCTTAATGGCCACCCCAGTGCACCGATTACTGCTCAAGGAAATGTGAATCTTATGGTTAATTTCAAGACAGATATCTCCAGCGTTAACATCCCTCTTTCGATCCAGATTCCAGCTGTGAACAGCGATAACTCATTTAATAACATGGATTTAATGAGTTTGTCCACAGCTAATGCTACAGTATCAAAATAGTATTATTCTTTATTGAGCTGTTGATTGCAATAAAGGCGCTCGTCAAATTGACAAGCGCCTTTATTATCTTATGATTTCTCGCAACTGCTTGGCCGCCTCTAGAATGTCCGCCTTCGCTAAAATTGCGGATACGACTGAAACCCCGTCAATCCCTGTAGCCAGAACCTGTTTTAAGTTTTTATCATTGATTCCGCCGATTGCTACCACGGGTATCGTGACCGATTGTTTAATGACTTCTAATTGCTTAAGACTAACCTCAGAAGCATCAGTCTTGGTAGAAGTGCTAAAAACAGCTCCAACTCCCAGATAATCAGCGCCTTGTTGTTGGGCTAGGAGGGCTTCCGCCAAGGTACTGGCAGAGACCCCGATAATTTTGCGAGGTCCTAAAAGCTCCCTCGCTTTAAGCATAGGGAAATCATCTTGACCGACGTGTAGGCCGGCGGCATCAATAGCCAGGGCAATGTCTAGACGGTCATTGATAATCAGCGGAATATGGTAATGATCTGTTATCTCTTTTATCCTTATCGCCAATTCTAAGAACTCCCGGGTAGAAACCGATTTTTCCCGAAGTTGTACCAAGGTAACTCCACCCTGAATGGCAAGTTCAATACTCTGACCCAAGTCCCTTGCTCGGAGCATTTTCCGATCCGTGACAAGATACAGACTATAGTCTGCCTTGACTTCACTCATAACTAATTTTACCTTCTTCTGCCAAAGTCTCAGGGGTTAAATTATAGATACTATCTAATAACCGGCCTCTAAACGTCCCTATCCCTTCACCATGGCGCAGGGAAGCCTGAGCTACCTCTCCCGCCAGACCCATACTTATTATTCCAGCCACAGCTGCGGTGAAGTAGTCATTTGTGACACCACAAAAGGTACCCACGAGAGAAGTTGTCATACACCCTGTCCCTGTGACGTCTGCTAAAATCCTATGCCCGTTATCCAGCAAACAAACCTGACGGCCGTCGGAAACGACATCTGTTTTTCCGGTAATGGCAATCACACAACCTAATTGAGAGGCTAGTTTTCTGGCGATCATCGAACTGCCCTGTTCGTCAGCGAGAGAATCGACTCCTTTGATGGCTACCTCTAGGCCGGCTAAAACCTTGATTTCAGACATATTCCCTCGGATTACCTCAGGTTTTAGTTCCCTAATCAGTTTTTCCGCAGTATTAGTTCGCAGCTTTGTCGCTCCTACTCCTACCGGGTCTAAGATCACGGGAACGCCCAATTCCTTTGCCCGTTGTCCAGCAACCAGCATGCTTGCTATCGTTCTGGAATTCAGAGTACCAATATTAAGAACTAAGGCAGATGCAAAACCCACCATTTCGGCTACTTCATCTAACTCATCCGCCATGACGGGGGAACCCCCGAGGGCCAGAACGATATTAGCACAATCATTGACAGTTACATAATTGGTAATATGGTGGATCAACGGGTTCATCTCTTTGACTGCGCTTAAGTTTGCGCAGATTTTCTCACGAATTTCCATTTAACAGTCACCTTCCAAGTTATTAAATGTATTATGCTGATCAGCAGCATAACCGGAATAGTATAGCCGATAACCAAATTTAACTTAATAAACTGATAATATAATATCGTACCTAATATACATAGGGCAAGCGTTCCCCAGTTTACCAGGAGCTCTGCCTGGATCTTTTTATTTTTCAATAGGAAATAATCCGTCAACAGGATGGCAAACAAAGGCGCAAAAACCGAGCCAATTGCATAGAGAAAGTCTTGATATTGTTCAATATTCACGATAATTGCCAGGCCAGTTCCGATAGCAGTCATCGCTAAGGCAACTGTTTTCTCGTTCAATTTTGGGAAGATATTCAACAAAGTAACCCCGGCTGAATAAGCGTCCAAAAAGGTCGTAGTTACCGTCGCCAAGACGATTATTCCTAAAGCTACGATCCCAAGATTAGCCGCCAGCAACATAGCCGCTGGATCAGGATCTGAGGCAATGATAGCGGCACCCAAACCAATAATGTACATCCAGCTACTGCCCAAAAAGTAGCCCAACCAGCTTCCTCCCGCGCCGCCCCGCTTCGTTTTGGCAAAACGCGTATAGTCGGAGATCAAGGGTAACCAAGATAAGGGCATGACCACAGCCAATTCCAGGGCTGAACCGAACGCCATCTCCCCGACGACCGGTTTACTAATCAACTCAGGGCTGCGGAAAATGATAACGCTTAAAACAATTGTCAACAGAAACAATAAAATTACGGCAACGTGGTTGGCCTTTTTCCAACCGCTATCTTTTCCTAACCAAACCCAGACTAGAATAAAGGCTCCAATGACTAAGCTCCAGACAGTCAGATGATCAAACGACCATAAAATTTTTGTAATCTGGTTAACTGATCGGGCTCCAGTTATAATCATCACAGCCGTCCAACCTAACAGCTGTAAAACGTTTAACACGGAAAATATGTAAGAACCATACTGACCAAAGGAGATTCTAGTGGACACCAGAGCTGGAATTCTCTCCGTAGTTCCAATAATTCCTCCTAAAACCAAAATGGTTGTTCCCACTAAGTGTCCCAGCAGGATCGCCAAAAGACCCAGCTTAAAGCCTAAGGGAGCCAGCAATCCACCGGCTAAAATTTCAGCCACTGAAATCGCTGCGCCAAACCAAAGGGTGGTAAAGTTAAATATGCTCAAGTTATTCTTTGCAGATATGTTCACTCGATAAATCCCGCCTTTTTGTATAGAGAATAAAAGTGATGGGTGGGTCCTACGCCTTTGCCGATGGCAAAAGAATGCTGAATGGCCAGTGTAATATACTCCTTAGCCTGAGAGATGGCCTTAGATAAGCTATATCCCAAAGCCAAATTTGCGGTAATAGCCGATGATAGTGTGCAGCCTGTTCCATGGGTATTTTTAGTAGCAATCCGAGAAGAGACAAAACGAGTAAATTCCCGTCCATCATAAAGGATGTCGACAGCCTCACCCTCTAGGTGCCCGCCCTTTAACAGTACGTTCTTGGCTCCCATCTGGTAAATAGCTCTGGAGGCTTCTTCCATTTGTATCAAGGTGCGAATGGATGTTTTGGTCATGACCTCAGCCTCCGGAATATTGGGGGTAACGAGCATAGCCAAAGGCAGCAATTCCTTAATCAGAGTTACTTCCGCTTCCGGATTTAACAAGTGGTAGCCGCTTTTGGATACCATGACTGGATCCACAACAATCTTTGAGGGGCAATAACGTTTCAACTGCTCCGCAATTACTTCAATAGTTTGAACTTGGGAAACCATCCCGACCTTCACTCCGTCAACTTCAATGTCTTCAAAGATCGCCTCAATTTGTTGGCCAATGACGTCTCTAGAGATATCCTGTACAGCAAAGACTCCTTGGGTATTTTGAGCAGTAACTGCCGTGATTACGCTCATTCCATAGACCCCGAGCGCTGAAAAAGTTTTTAGATCAGCTTGAATCCCAGCTCCCCCGCTACAATCTGAACCAGCTATGGTAAGTGCCTTTTTCATGACGTCCTCCTAATCCCTTATAAATTTTCAGAAAACGAAAAGAGCACAAAGCCCGTATAGGGTTTGTGCTCTTTCATTTTCTGAAAAAGAGTAAACTGCTTACCTACGCTGGCATTATCCAGATCAGGTTAAAAGGTTCTTAGACCTTATAGGGTCTAAATCTCAGCCAGCCTTTCCAGCTCCCTCGCCCATTACCTATGTATTTTGTTAAATCTAACATGGAAGAAGCTCAAAGTCAACGTAATCAACAAATGACACCAAATATTAATCGTAAAAACACAAGTTTGTCTCCCATTATGATAAAGTGTAATCGAAAGCATACTACATAGCAGGAGGCATTTTTATGACAGAACAGTTACTGATCGGATTAAGTATCCTAGTCGTTATCGCCATCATCTTACTCATTGTTTTATTGACACGCTCATCACATACCCCCTTTATCCAATTCGAGAACAAATTTGCTATCTTAGAGAAAAATCTCGAACGTAACGAACGGCTTGTCAATGGAGAAATAGCCAAGAACCGAGAGGAATCATCTACTAATTCCAGACAAGTCCGAGAAGAACTAAACCAGTCTGTCCATTCCTTTAATGACTCCGTACTAACCCGCATGGCAGAAATCGCCAACCTCCAACGCAACCAATTAGATATTTTTGCCATACAGTTAGGATCGTTAACCAAAACAAATGATCTAAAACTTGAACAACTCCGCAAGACAGTGGAAGAACGACTACTCCTCATCCAACAAGATAACAGCCATAAATTGGACCAGATGCGCGTAACTGTGGACGAAAAGCTAAGCGCCACCTTAGAGCACCGCTTAGGAGAATCCTTTAAATTAGTAAGTGAACGCTTAGAAGCTGTACACAAAGGGCTTGGCGAAATGCAAACCTTGGCTTCCGGTGTCGGCGACTTAAAAAAGGTTCTAACCAATGTTAAAACCCGAGGGATTTGGGGGGAAATCCAACTGGGGAATTTATTAGAGCAAATCCTAACTCCGGAACAATATGCCGCAAATGTTTTGACCAAAGCCGGAAGCAACGACCGAGTCGAATTTGCCATCAGACTTCCCGCTCGGGACGGTCAAGACAGTATTATGTGGCTCCCGATCGATGCGAAATTTCCACTGGAAGATTACGAGCGCTTAATTGAAGCTCAGGATCAAGCCGACCTCCCCCGCATCGAAGAATTCAGTAAATCCCTAGAAAACCGCATCAAGCTGGAGGGGAAAACCATTCGAGATAAATATCTTGATCCCCCTCATACCACAGATTTTGGCATCTTATTCCTACCGGTTGAAGGATTGTATGCCGAGGTGTTACGACGTCCCGGTCTTTGTGAATTCCTCCAACGGGAGTGCAAAATCGTCATTACCGGTCCAACCACGCTCGCTGCCCTTCTAAACAGTCTACAAATGGGTTTTAGGACCTTGGCCATTGAAAAGCGCTCCAGCGAAGTATGGCACTTACTTAGCGCCGTCAAAACTGAATTTGGTAAGTTTGTAGAGGTTCTTGAAAAAACTCAGAAGAAACTCCAGGAAGCGAGCAACACGATTGAAACTGCGACTCGAAAATCCCGCACCATTGCCCGAAAACTTAAAGATGTGCAGACCCTCCCAGCCCACGAAGCGGAATCACTCTTGGAGCAAGGGACGGAGAGTGACGACACTTAAGAGGCTCAATAGCTCCCCTCAATTAGTTAAATACCGTTTCAGTCTCCCACATTTGACGATATAGCCCTTTTTGTTGGAGAAGCTCTTCGTGCTTTCCACGTTCCACGATCTGACCTTGTTCCAGGACAAGAATCTCATCCATCCGCTCTAGTCCTGTAAGGCGATGGGTTATCACTAAGGTGGTCCGTCCTTCCATGAGTAGAGCTACTTCATCCATAACCTCCCTCTCTGTCAAAGGATCAAGCCCTGCCATGGCTTCATCCAGTATTAGGATCGGAGCATTTTTTAAAAAGACGCGGGCAATGGCCAGACGCTGTCTCTGTCCCCCGGAAAGCTTAAATCCTCCTTCCCCAACGTAACTGTCATATCCTTGGGGCAAAGACAGGATAAAATCATGGAGCTTAGCCTGCTGAGAGACTTGAATTAGTTCTTCGTCCGTACTTTCTGGCTTCGCCAACAGGAGATTTTCGCGGATTGTCGCGTTAAATAGATGCGTTCGCTGAGTCACGACCCCAATATACCCCCGAGCATCCTCCTGCGTGTAGTCTCGTAACGAATGCCCACCCAAGTCAATCCGTCCTTCGTCGTATTCCCAAAAGCGCAGAAGAAGATTCACCACGCTGGTTTTACCCGCACCACTCGGTCCGACAATAGCTACCTTACCATGTTGGGGAATCCGAAACGACAGCTGGTTAAGCGTCCAAGGTTCATCTTGATCATACCTAAAGCACACTTCTTGGAAGGCAAGATCCAGTCCCTCCGGCTTGGGAGACAATACCTCCCTATTTTTTACGCCTGGTTCAGCCTCGATCAACTCCAACAAACGATCCGCGGCCGCACGGTTTTGTTCTAGATGATGAGGGACAAGCGCTAAGGGGAATAGCGCTTCAAAACTGCTGAAAGTCCCCAACGCCAACATCCCTAGGTTTACTCCACTCACTTTTCCTTTTTCCACAAGTAGGATCCCCAGCACTAGGACAAGCCACATTCCCAAATTGGCAATCATCCCCGTCAGGGCAGAGGAAAACGCAGAAAGTCGAGCGATTCGACGCTGCTGATCTCTCAATTCTTTGTCCGTGCTCTGAATTTTAGCCAAGTGCGTTTGAGCTAGGCCATAGACCAACAATTCTGTAATTCCCAAAAGGCTATCCGCAACCTGGGTATTCAACTCTGCTTTTAAGGCGACCATCTGCCTTCCCACCCCGTGGCTAAAACCTTTTATTACCCAGGGAATCCCTAGCCCTGCTATCAGAAAACAGGCGGCCAGAATAAAGGAAAACCGCTCATTAAAATGAGCCAAGAAAAATCCATAGCCAAAGAGAACCAGTAACGCGACCAGCGGTGGCGCAAATACTCGCAAAAATAAGTTCTGTTGAATTTCAACGTCCGCCACAATTCGGCTCAACATATCCCCACTGCGGAAGTTTTGCAACCGTGCCGGAGCTAAAGGTTCTAACCCTTGGTAAAACTTGACTCGAATTTGGCTTAAAACTCGAAACGTCACATCATGGGACACATAGCGTTCTAGATACCTTGAGACTGCGCGAAGAAGTCCAAAAAAGCGAACGCCTACAATAACTTCCATTAAATCGAGTACTGGGGGATGGAGGGCAGCGCGTGCCAAAAGATAGGCAGACGTTGCCATTAAGCCGATGTGACTTGTGATTGTAAGTGTACTTAAAATTAAAGCCAGCAGAATTTGCCGCCAATAGGGTAACATCAGTCGAGCTAACCAGTTCATGCTCTTCATTGAGAGTCACCTCGATATTCTGTAACCATGCGGTAATAGAGCCCCTGCTCTCTCATTAATTCCTCATGTTTACCCTGTTCGACAATCTTTCCTTGCTCCATCACTAGGATGCGATCAGCTTGCCGAACCGTACTCAGACGATGGGCTATGACCAGAACAGTTTTACCCTGAATTAGCCGTTTGAGGGCCTGCTGGACAACGTGCTCACTCTCCGGATCTAAGTTGGAAGTCGCCTCATCTAAAATGAGCACAGGGGCATCTTTCAAGATAGCCCTAGCAATAGCAATTCTTTGGGCCTGTCCGCCGCTTAAACGAGTGCCGCCCTCTCCCAGGAACGTTTGATAACCGTTTGGGAGTTTTAAGATAAATTCATGAGCTGAGGCCTCTTGGGCCGCGCTCTCGACCTCTGCGCTTGTTGCGGAAGGCCGACCGAAGTGAATATTTTCCGCAATACTCCCGGCAAAAAGATACGGGGACTGTGGAACGTAAGCAATCTGTTGCCGCCAATTCTTTGGCGAAATCGTCTTAAGCAACCTGTCGTTGACGAAAATTTCCCCTGCAGTAGGCTCGATAAAGCGAAGCAATAGCTGAGCAAGGGAAGTTTTACCCGCCCCACTCGGGCCGACGAGAGCAACCTTCTCGCCAAATTTTAGGGCCAGGTTGACTCTGTTTAAAGCCGGCTTTTCTCCCGGTTGATAAGTTAAGCTGACGTGTTGAAAGGATATCTGAAAAGCAGTGGCTAACACGTGATCATCTTCCAGATCTTCCCCAACGTCCACAGAACTCGTCAAAGGAAGATCCAGGATTTCAAAGATTCTCCCTGCAGCATTTGCCCCAGACAAACCAGCATGAAAATTCAGCCCTAGCGTTCTTAAAGGAGTATAAAATTCGGGAGCAAGAAGTAAGAGAAACAACCCAGCAGAGAAACTGAACGTTCCATAGACTAGTCTTAAGCCGATAGTTACTGCGACTAAGGCGGTACTCATCGTAGCTAAAAACTCTAACACGAGTGCCGATAAAAAAGCGATCCTCAACACACTTAACGTAGCTTTACGAAAAGAATCGCTGATTCTCTCAATCACCCGGGTTTGATCTTGGGCTCGACCAAACACTTTAAGCGTTGTCATCCCCTGCAAAACGTCTAGGAAATGGGCGCTCATCCAGCTCAGACTTTGAAATTGGTGCTGGGATTTCTTTTCAGCCAACTTTCCAATCAGAATCATAAAGAAAGGAATGAGCGGCCCCGTCAGGAATAAAATAATTCCGGATTGCCAATCTAGAGGGAAAACAAATCCCAAAATAAGGAGGGGAATTCCTGCAGCAAGCAACAATTGGGGCAGGTACTTTGTAAAGTATTCCTCTAGAGCTTCAATCCCATCCACCACCGTCGTAATTAACTCTCCGGTCCTTTCCCCCCGAGCATACATCGGCCCTAAAGAGACAATATGGCTCATTAAACGTTGGCGCAGACTGGACTTTACGCGGGAAGCTGCTTCATGAGCGCTTAGTTCGCTGACCCATTGCAACACAGCCCGCAGTATAATTAACCCAAGTATTAGCACTAAGGAATTCCAGACCGTACTGAGCGTAGCCCCCTCTAGGAAGACACCGGCAACAACACGGGATAAAAACCAAGCTTGAGCTACTGCCAGTAAAGCGATCCCCATACCCATCCCAACGGTGAGTAACAGCAACCCCCAGACAGACCTTCCCTCTTGAACTAACCGCTTGTCCAACATTTTGGGTCATCTCCTAGTAGTTATTAGCCTTGGCTACAGAGTATCTTAAAAGTTATTAAGATGCAAAAAAAGCATATTACATAAATAGAGAGCAGTATACCCCATAAGCGGTAAACTGCTCTTCTATATTATTGGTCGCGGATTTCAACGTGAGAATGAGTGTGAATTATGAGTCCAATTGGGTTTCGTTCTAATAGTGAAGGTCTTTTTCTGTTACTCGCTTACGAAAGACCCAATAAGTCCAACCCTGATACAAAAGAACAATAGGTACCATAGTCAGAGCAATGATTGTCATAATCTTCAGGGTGTACGGGCTGGAGGAGGCATTATAGATAGTTAGGCTCCATTGGGGATTCAGACTGGAAATCATGACACGGGGGAAGAGTCCCCAAAATAAAGCGACTGTAAACAAGAGAATAGTCACACCATTGGCAATAAAAGCCCAGCCTCCCTTACGGGAACATATCAATAGATAGGCAACTACGAGAGCTACGCCGGCTGCAAGCAAAGTAATGCCAGCCCCCAGATTAGCAAACAGATCAGTCTGAAAATAGGTTAAACCTGCAAATAGGAGAACTACTGGAATGGCCACCAATCCAACCTTCTTGGCAGTCTTTGATGCCCGCTCAGACATTGCTCCGGTAGTCTTTAAGTTGAGATATAAGGCACCGTGAAGCATGAAAACCAGCAGCGTAGTTAGACCTCCAACGATGGCATAGGGATTGAGTAGGGTAAAGAAAGTCCCAACGTATTGCATTTTGGCATCAATCGGTACTCCCTTAACTATATTCGTCATTGCGACGCCCCAAAGAAGAGCGGATAAAAAACTACCTGTGAAGATCATCCAATCCCATGTAGTTCGCCAGCGGGGAGCACTGTCACTGCTGCGGAATTCAAAAGCAACGCCCCGGATAATTATTGCAGACAATACCAGAAACAACGCAAGATAGAAGCCACTAAACAAAGTCGCGTACCAATTAGGAAAAGCCGCAAACATCGCCCCACCGGCCGTAATCAGCCAGACCTCATTCCCGTCCCAGATCGGTCCAATAGTATTGATGATTACTCGACGTTCTATATCATTTTTTCCTAGGAAAGGCAACAGAATCCCTACTCCAAAATCAAATCCTTCCAGAAAAAAGAACCCGACAAACAAGACGGTGATGAGTATATACCAGAGAATGTTTAAGTCCACAATGACGCCCCCTTTCTTCCACTTTTCAGCGTTTCGTCCGCGCTCACGTCTTCTGGACCCTTCTTAATATACTTAAGCAGAAGGTAAACATCCGCTACCGCCAAAGCTGTATAAATCAAGGTGAAGCCAATCAAGGTGATTAGAATGGATAATGCCGAAACTGAGGTGGATAGACCTACCTCCACTTTTTGCAAACCATAGACAATCCAGGGCATACGTCCAACCTCAGCCATATACCAACCCGCCGTGTTAGCAATATAGGGTATGGGAATCGTCCAGAGTAATACTTTTAAGAACCAAGTCTTTTGGTCCAAACGTTTCGACTTAAAATAATAAAGTCCGAGGAGCGGAACCAGGATTAACCACAATCCAGCCACCAGCATAATTCGAAAACTCCAGAACAACGAAGTTACCTGGGGAATATAGTTGCCGGGCCCATATTTCTGGACGGCAGCAGCTTGAAGTTCGTGAATTCCTTTAACTTCCCCTGTAAAACTATCGTGAGACAGGAAACTTAACAGGCCGGGGATTTTAAGTTCTGAGGTGTTCTTTTGTCCCTTTTCATCGATGGAAGCATAGAGCGCTAACCCGGCCGGATTTTCCGTATTCCAAAGAGCCTCTGCGGCAGCCATTTTCATGGGTTGTACTTCTACCAGATGCATTGCTTGTGCATGCCCAACACCGGCGACTGCAACGCCACTGATTAATCCGAAAACAACTGCTATTTGGAACGAACGATGAAAAATATCCAGATGGTTCTTCTTCAAGATATGGTAAGCGCTAATGCCCATGACGAAAAACGCCGCGGTAACAAAACCACTGAGTACGGTATGCGGAAATTGATAGAAAACATGAGGATTAGTAATTAAAGCGATGAAATCGGTCATCTCCGCCCGGCCATTTCGCAAAACATACCCGACCGGTTCTTGCATAAAGGAGTTGGCAATTAAAATCCAAAGTGCGGACACGTTGGTAGCAATCGCTACCAACCAAATGCTTAAAGCATGTACCTTTTTGGGCAATTTATCCCATCCAAAAACCCATATACCTATGAAAGTCGATTCTAAAAAGAAGGCTACTAAGGCCTCAATTGCCAAAGGTGCACCAAAAATATCCCCAACAAACCGTGAATATTCGGACCAGTTCATTCCAAATGAAAATTCTTGAACTAATCCGGTCACGACACCCATGGCAAAGTTAATTAGAAATAATTTCCCCCAAAACTTAGTCATTTTTTTGTATGTTTCATTTCCAGTCCGCACATACCAAGTTTCCATCATCGCAACTAAGACTGATAGCCCCAGTGTTAATGGTACGAACAAGAAATGATAAGAAGTGACCACTGCAAATTGTAATCTGGCCAAGATGAGTTCAGTCATATTTCCACCTCCTATATTATAGTAAAGCCTAAGCGTGCCTGAAGTCCCGTTGTTCAGCTTTAGCTGAACGAGTTTATAGGTTATTCCACCTCCACTCATTACGATTAATATCAATGAATAATGTGTGCAAAATTTACGGTACACGTTAATTGTTATTATACTAATTACTGATAAGGCAGTCAATCAAAATATTTTAAATCTTTGAAATCTGAATAGTAAGTTGTTGAACGACAATTATTTAACAAGTTTATAGTTTCAACAAAAATCCGCATGAAAACTTTATTTTTGGTATGATTAGATGCTGATCCAAATCAACCAAAAATAAAGTGCTATCATGCGGAATCTGTTAAGGGGAACATCAAGGATCCCCTAAATATCAAATAAAATATCCAATAAATTTAAAGCCTATAGCAAAGCTAGAGGCTTAACCTCTTCTACCTCTAAATAATGTATTTTTCAGGAGTTGTAAGCTCTAATTAAAATAGGATTTTATATACTATTTTACAATAAGGACAGAACATTTTGCTTTGTGGATGACGTGCTGACTGACACTGCCCAATAAGGAACCCGCTACCGTCCCGTAACCATGGCTCCCCATGACGACCAAATCAATCTTTTCATCTTCAATTTCTTTTAAAATTACATTCGCTGGTTTACCCTGGATTTTCTTCTTAGTAAAGGTAACACCACTTATATCGATTCCATCAAGTGTGTGTTTTAAGGCAATGTCCCCTTCGTATTGAATCTGTTCCGGAGAAATCACATAACTATAAACACTAGAATCATACGCTAGCGGTATCTGCATAGCGAACAGAAGTTCAACCTCCGAGTTAAATTTCCGAGCAATCTCCAACGCAGTTTTCAATGCTCGTCGTGAATACTCTGAAGCATCAGTTGCTACCAATATTTTTTTCAACATAAACCCCTCCTCATAATTCAATATTAATATCTATTCCACTCTATAATGTTAATATCCTTCTTTTTTAATGATGATCATAATAATTTTTTAACTAGAGTAATTTCTCACACTTTCTCTAGTATACCCGCCTTCTCATTAATAAACCGAGACGAGTTATAAGTTAGTTTTTCGGATATGGCAGAAAAACAAAAAGCCTCAGCAGTTATTCTAACGAATAACTGCTGAGGCTTTTACGCTGAGGTATTTCATTGCAAAGGTTTCCAGGAGAGACTTTAGGGGAACGAGTTTACTTTCCCTGAACACTTAAAGCGTAGTTAATATATTTCCTGTGCTCAAAAATATCTTGGACAGTCAAAGGCACCAACGCTTTAACCTCTCTACCAACATCTTCTGTATAACAATATTTTGTGAGTTTGTCCTGCTTATCTATCGTAATGGTTACGGGCATATCGTCAACGATCAAAGAACCATCTTCGCCAGGAAGATGACATTGATACATCCAACTCTGAACTCGGTACAAAGTCGTCGATTCAACCCCTATTTCCCTAAAGTGATCAATAAAGTATTGGGCATCTTCTAATGTCTCAATTTTTTTCATTCTATTGTTCTCCTTTGCTGTCATCTATTCCACTACCAATGGCAATTATTAATTAATTCGTCGAAAATCATCGAAATCCTTCTATATTTCCAGATATACAATATTATTATGTTCACTTATACCCTTGTTCTTTAAAGTAGTTTTTCCGAATAATGAGATCGGCCAGATCAATCCCTTGAATCTCCTCCTGCTGTTCTTTAAGGTTAACTGCTTCCCCAACATAATGTTTGTTAGCCAAAACAGCAAAATTCTTTTGAGTATTTAACAAATTTCGCCCAAACGCGGTATTTTTATAACTAGCTTCATTGATACCCATCAGGTAAGCCACCGTGGGCATAGTATCAATTTGTCCACCCGTTGTTTCTATCTCTCGTCCTTTCATTCCTTTATGATAGACAATAAGGGGTATACGTTTACTGTCATCAAGCCACCAGTTTTCCTGAGGTTGTACTTCTTTAACTTCATCATTATAGTACTTATGTACTCCAGTATGATCCCCATAAATAACAACCACCGAATGATCCAACACCCCGCTTTGGTCTAGGGTTCCTAAAAAGTTACCGATTTGTTGGTCCGTATAATTAACACTTTGAAAATATCCACCCAATTTTGTCTGATTTAAATTTTCACTTAGAACAAGCTTCCGGTATTGATCGGGTAAGTCAAAGGGGCTGTGGCTTGTTAAGGTAACTATGAAATTATAGAAAGGCTGTTTTTCACTCACCACGATAGGTGCTACTTGCTTAAAATAACTGCCATCACTGATTCCCAAACCAATTTTTTCGTCCGAATTAAAATGTGTTTCGTCCATTGTCTTTTCAAAGCCTATGGAAGTCAGGGCTGGCACCCAATTCCAGTAGGAACCTTTATCCGGATGAATGGCTAAGGTGCTATATCCCACTCCGTGCAGAAGCTTAGGGAGCGAATTGTAGGTATTATTAGGAAAACGAAAAAAGGTAGCACCCGTTCGAATGGGATAGACCGAAGTGTTGGTCATCAGGTCAGCATCCACACTAGTGCCATTGTAAACTTGTTCGTAAAAATTCGAAAAGTAAAAGCTGTTGGCCAGAAGTTTATTGAGGTTAGGGGTAATTTCCTGACCGTTGACCTTCTGATTGATAACGAAATTCTCAAGCGACTCCACTTGGATGACAATCAGATTCTGGCCCTTAAAAAGACCACTATACTGATTCGCTGGCAGGTTCTCTTGTTTTTGGGCAAACCAAGTGCTAATTGCTCGGTTTTCCTCCAAGGTCGGTTTTTCAATCTGTTTATTTTCGTAATAGTTATAAATGTCAAAAGCATGATAGCCCAGCGGGGAGAGGTCAGACATCGTCTGATTTGGCGACCAAGAGACTCTAAATAACATCTCTCGGCCATTCCCTTTAAGATCCATTTGAACGTGTTGGTAGTAAACATAGGAAACAGAAAGCATAAAAAGAAGGCACAAGGTATAAACGTTTCTGTTAGCCTTAACGTGAAAATTTTCAAACTTAAGGCCAATCCCCACCAAAACCAGCAAATCCAAGAAGAAGAGAAGATCAATGGGCCGTAGCATTGACACAATACTACTAGAAAGATTATCCAGGTTCGTTGTTTGACTCAGTAAGTAGGGTGAAACAAAACTGCTGAAACCACGATAATACATCAAGTCGGCAACGAATAGTAAGGAAAATAAAAAGTTGCAAATAACCAGAAACCAAAAGCGCGTTCGACCCTGAAACAAAAAAGCAAAACTTAGCACTATCACAATCAAGGAAATAAAAACAACCAAGGGAGGCGGAGAGGAGAAACTCCAAAGAGCTTTGTAAATATTAAAGCTGGTGGCGTTGTCGTTATTAATAAGGCCTAATAAAAGTATGGACTTAAGTAGCAGGGCCAAAGTTGTAAAGAAAAATATCAAGGCATTATCTTTAAGCCAAAGTTGCCCGGCTCTGCGAAGGCTTTGCAAACCTTTGGTTTGTTGCCCCATTGTCTGGGCAGGATTCACTTTTGAGTTGTCGTAAGCCAAATCATCATTTAATCGTGACAAAGATGCACCCTTCTCCTTTAATGTAAATTTTATATTAACTCAATATTAATATTATGTTAACTCTATTTTGTATTCGACAACTCTCCCTATTTTCCCTTTTGTCTGTAACTCTCAGAGAGTAAAAAGAAACTCTGATCGACATAAAGAAAAAACCCCTACAATTTTGCAGGAGGTTAAATTAATATTTGCGTCTATTTCGTTCCTACTTAAGCTTGAGTTATCCTTCCAATCGATTCTCTGTGGTCTCAAAAGCCGATTTGAAATTGTCATTATTTATTATTTGATTAATCATAGTTTGTTTTTCATCCTTTGTGTACTCGTAAAAGATTGGATTTAGATCCCATAGATTTTCTGTAGGATAGTAGCGTAAATTTGCCCTAACTGTTTTTTCTGCTTCATCGTCTTTGAAGACTAGAGTTAATGCGTAGTTGTTAAAGTTATATTCCTGATCAAAACCTGATCCGTTAACCGTAATATCGAAAATCTCCATTTATAATTCCTCCCACTTTTGCCCGCTTTTTTTATTATGGTGTTTCGGTAACTTCTTTATTCAAATTTAATTCAACTGAGCTGTAAACATATTACGCCCTAGCTCAGCTTTTCTTCGAGCCCGTTGGGCCAATTAAGTATCTCCCGAGCGGGACCTTACTGAGAACAAAACACAGTAAAGTGGATACAACGGAAACTATCAAGAAAATGACCAAGGTTACCAAGACATAGTGCTGATTAAGGTCAGGGTACATTATGTGAAACGCATCAACAAATTTTATTATTTCACCTAAGATGAGGGCATGAGCAAGGTAAGCCCCATAGGAATATTTCCCCAGCCATGAGGTCAATGTATTTAGCCAATTATTTTTTTGAGTGATTTTAATTGTGATCAAATAGAGCGCGATGAGTTCAGAAAATACCAAAGTAACCATAGATGGTTTGAGAGTTGTAGACCAGTTTAAATTTATTGGTAAATTATAACCCGTCCCTCTGAAAAGTTCGTACCCTACCCAGACGTAGGCAACGACAAACAAGATAATGTTCCAACGCAAAGAGCTTATGATAATCTCCCGCCATTGTTCAAGGTCAAGCGCAATAACTGCTCCGAGGATAAAGTAAAAAGAATAAAAGAGGAAATTTGTGTTTCTATTGGCGATGAGGTATTGAAGGAAACTAGGATAACTAGAAACGTGATAAGGTAAATACTTGTAAGATGCCCACATTAGAAGCATATACCCCAGACCAGTACATACCAAAAAAAGGTTAAGGTTTAGGGTTTCATTCTGACCTTTACTTTCTTTCGCCCAGGTTAACCCTTTAAGAAACAGAGGAAACAAAAGGTAAAATTGAAAAATCATCAGAATAAACCAAAAATGATAGCCTATCGTCGGACTGAGTACCTGCTGTCCGACTTCTTTAAACCATTCAAGATTAATGCTTTTCCCCGGAAATATATAAACATAATAAATAGGCGTCCAAAGCAAATAAGGAACCAAGATATCTGTGCTCCTTTTTCTGATAAACGCTGGGTAATTAAGTTTACCGTAGTAATTATAAACCAGTGCCGCTCCCGTCAAAAGAACAAAAGCTGGCACTCCGAACTTAATTAAATGATAGATGGCGGCCAATGTATAGGCATCTATCAAGCCTGTGTCTTTCCTGTACGCAAACTGCCCTATTGAATGTTGCAAAACGATCGCGAGAAAGGCAATCCCTCTTATTACGTCCCATTCCGCAACTCTTTCTTTCGGCAAAACATATCGATCCCTTCAAGAAATGATTGATGTTCAATTGACTTTATGAAATTCCTATATGATCCTAACCGTGTAATCGCTTAGCAAAACCGAGACCCTTTGCGATCCAACTCTTGTCCTGGATTCTGCTTTAACGGTCTTCATCTCAACCTGGGTTACTGTTCCGCTAACTTGGATGATGTTTAACACATCATCCTCTCTAACTTGGGTAACACCTATGATAAAACCGGTCCCTACGGGGTCTACTTTACCGATAGCAACTCCTTTTCCTGCCCGGCCTTGAGGTTTATATTCTTCAAACGATGTACGTTTTACAAATCCGCGTTCAGTCACTGTCACCAAGTCCCCTAAAGGGCTTTGTTCTGAACTGCTCAGCAACAAAGCATCGACAATCCAATCTTGATTGCCTAAAGCCATCCCTTTGACCCCGCGCGATTTACGTCCCATTGGGTTGATTTCAGTTTCCTGGTACCTTATAGCTTGCCCTTGATGCGTGACGAGGAATAATTCCCCTTGATTATCGCCTAAAAGCACTTTGACCACGGCGTCCCCTTCTTTAAGCCCCATGGCTTCCGAAGAGCGAGCATTAACGAAATCGCTTGCTGCACTCCGCATGACCTGACCATCCTTTGTGACAAATACGAGGCATAACGCCTCGGAAGCATCTTTAATAGGAAGGGTAGAGACAATTCTTTCCTCTAACGACAACGGAAATAAATTGGTTAAGGGACCCCCTTTATCTTTATTCCCAGCTTCAGGAACAGTTTTCGCCTTAATGCTGAAGAACTTTCCGGTATGGGTAAAGAAATAAAGCGTATCCTTGTCCGAACAAGTAAGTTTCTCTGCTAGGGTATCTCCATCCCTGAAAGCACAGACTAGGGCATTTCCTTTGTTTTTCTTGGTTTGGTGAGGCATCCTTTTAATAAATCCCTGCGTAGTAAGCATAACCTCGATGAGATTTTCGGGTTCCTCTAAGGAACTTAGATCGAGCTGATTCCTCATGTCCTCAGAGAGAATAAGCGTGCGTCGATCATCACCATACTTATCCGCAATCTCTTTGAGCTCCTTCTTGATAATATCATAAACCTTGTTCACATCCGCCAAGATGCTCTCTAACTCAGCAATAAGTTTTAAGGCCTCAGCATGTTCGTTCTTAATACCATCGAGTTCAAAGTTTGTTAAGCTCTGCAGCCTCATTTCTAAGATAGCCTGAGCTTGAATTTCAGACAGCTCAAAACGAGTAACTAAGGCAGCCTTAGCTAAAGAAGGGGTCTTACTGGCTCGAATAAGAGCGATCACTTCATCAAGATTATTGATGGCGATGACTAGTCCTTCCAGTATGTGAGCATTTAAACGAGCTTTCTCTAAATCAAATTCTGTGCGTTTTGTAACTACAATTCTACGGTGTTTAATAAAAGCTCCGTTAATCTCTTTTAGCCCCAGAACCTTCGGAGTCCCTTCTGCCGTGATAACCAAATTGATAATCCCAAAAGTATCTTCCAACTGAGTATATTTATAAAGAAGTCGTAAGACACTCAACGGATCGGCTTCTTTGCGACATTCAACGACAAGCCGAATCCCCTCTCGATCGGATTCATCCCTGACTTCGAAAATTCCTTCGATTTTACCCATGACTGCCAGCGTCTCAATCTTGGCAGCCAGCGTTGATTTATTGACCTGATAAGGGATCTCAGTGATAACAATTAGACTTTTGCCATTTTTGCTTTGTTCAATCATGGCCTTGCCACGCATCGTCACTTTTCCGCGTCCACTTTTATAGGCATTAACAATACCCTCAGTACCGATAATCAGCCCACCTGTAGGAAAGTCCGGCCCCTTTACCTTTTCCATAAGCTCATCGACAGTAATTTGAGGATTATCTATTTGCAGGATCACACTGGTTACGACCTCCCGCAAATTATGGGGAGGCATATTCGACATCATCCCGACAGCAATTCCGGACCCACCGTTGACTAAGAGGTTAGGAAAAGGACTGGGGAGAACAACGGGCTCTTTCAAGCGCTGATCATAGTTTGCTTTAAAAAGGACCGTGTTTTTTTCGATATCTTGGGTCATCAGTTGGGATAAAGGTGTCATTCTCATTTCTGTATAGCGCATTGCTGCCGCATTATCTCCATCAATTGAACCAAAATTCCCCTGACCATCAACCATAGGATATCTTGTTGACCAGGGTTGGGCCATACGCACCGCCGAATCATAGATTGACGAGTCTCCGTGGGGGTGGTATTTTCCCATGCAGTCTCCGACCAAACGAGCTGACTTGCTGTACGGCTTTTCCGTGTGCATCCCGATTTCGTCCATGGAATAAAGAATTCTGCGATGAACCGGTTTAAGCCCGTCTCGAACATCCGGAACAGCCCGCTGCAAGATAACATGTTTGGAATAACCTAAGAACGCTTCTGGTAAAACGTCTTCAAGTGGACGCTGACTGATATTATCTTCTATTGTACTCATAGGTAATAACTCCCCCTATAATATGCCTAAATCACTCGGAAGTCAGATGTCAGAAGACGGATTGAGGGGTATTCCGTTTCTGATCTCTGGCCTCTGTTATCCGACCTCTGGAAAACTACATATCGTCATCCGTAAAGACAATATTCTCCATTAGAAAATCTCGTCGTGGTTCGACTTGCTCACTCATCAGAATTCTAAGCTTACGCTCTGCTTCCAAGGTATCATCGATTGTTACTTGAATCATGCGTCGATTGGCAGGATTTAGGGTTGTTTCCCAAAGCTGATCTGGATTCATTTCACCAAGTCCTTTGTAGCGTGAAATTTTGGCTGTTTTCCCTAATTCCTTGAGTTCTTTCTTTAATTCGTAATCGTTGAAAGCATAACGTATAATCTTACCTCGTTCTTTCTCTACTTTATACAAAGGAGATTGCGCGATATAGACTCTTCCACTTAAAATCAGTGGTTTCATATATCTATAGAAAAATGTCAAGAGTAGACAACGAATGTGCGCTCCGTCAATGTCAGCGTCCGTCATAATACATATGCGAGCATAATTGCCCTTCTCTAAATCAAATTCTTTGCTGATCCCCGAGCCAACAGCTGTAATAATGCTCCTAATTTCCTCATTTTCCAAGACCTTATCAAGCTTAGCCCGGTATGTGTTAATCACCTTTCCTCGTAAAGGAAGAATGGCCTGAAAGCGTCGATCTCGCCCCATTTTGGCTGAACCGCCCGCACTGTCACCTTCTACGAGGAAAAGTTCATTGCGTGTTTTGTCCTTTCCACTACAGGCCGCTAGTTTACCACTGAGTGCCTTAACCTCGGCATCTCGAGCTTTCTTTTTCAACTCCTTAGCTTTCTTGGCCGCAAGTCTGATCAGTGAGGTTGTCAACGTCCGATTGATGACGTCTTTGGCTACTGACGCGTTTTGATCAAAGAATTGACTGATTCCCTCATTGGTTAGCGACTGCACAATCCCCTCAACTTCCATATTCGAAAGTTTCGTCTTCGTCTGTCCTTCAAATTGGGGATCTTTAACTTTAAGCGATAAGACACAAGTTAAGCCATCTTTAAGATCATCCCCAATTAGACTTTCCTCTTTTTTAAAGAGATTGTTTTTACGGCCGTAATTATTAAAGACTTTTGTTAAAGCCGTGCGAAAACCGGACTCATGAGTCCCTCCCTCATCCGTGGGGATATTGTTAACATAAGAGTGCAGCGATTCATCATCCCCGTCGTTGTACTGAATAGCACACTCTACAATCACATCCTCCTTTTCTCCTTTAAAATAGATCGGTTTCTTATGTACAGGCAAAGCACTGGATTCTTTGATTAAGTGTTCAACAAAACCGATGATCCCATTCTTTGGAGAAAAGGTTTCCGACTTTGTTTCTCCACGCAGGTCTGTAAGGAGTATTGTTAGTCCGTTATTGAGGAAAGACAGCTCCATTAAGCGACTTCTTAGGGAATCATATTTGAAAACAGTAGTTTCTTTGAAGATGAGTGGATCGGGTTTGAAGACCACGGTTGTTCCAGAACCTGATATTTTTTTCTTGATGACGTGCAGATCCGACTTGAGCTGACCTCCGTTAACATACTCGACTCGATAAAGTTTTCCGCCTCGTTTTATGTCAACTGTTAAATAAACAGATAGGGCGTTGACCACGCTTGCTCCAACGCCATGCAATCCTCCAGATGTTTTATAGGTATCTCCACCAAATTTACCTCCGGCATGCAACGTCTCAAAAGCTAAGCGCGCAGCCGGGATTTTCTTGACAGAATGTATGTCAACCGGAATTCCGCGTCCATTGTCCTCGATCGTAATCGATCCATCGATGTTAATCGTAACTGCGATTTGATCACAAAACCCTGCCCCTGTCTCATCTATGGCATTATCGATGATTTCATAAGCAAGGTGATGAAGTCCTCTGGTCCCAGTGGAACCGATATACATGCCAGGACGTTTGCGGACTGCCTCCAATCCTTCTAAGACCTGGATAGATTCTGCATTATATTGCGTTTCTGACAAGACCAGTTCACTTCCTTATTATAATTTTTTCAATGGCTACCCGCTCAGAATCGAAGATCAAACCCGAAGCCGCATTTAGCCATCGATTTAGATCATCGAATTCAAATCCTTGGGTTGGTTCAATTCAATTTCAACTGACAGTTAAAATTACATCAGAAGAAGGTTTCAAATTCAAAACAATAACTAGAATATCACCTGAAGAGCTGTTTTGTCCATAGACTTTCAACCATGACGGACATACAAAAGAGGTGGTTCAAGAGTTACCACCTCTTTTGTAGTACCTTCCGTTCACAGGAATTATAATAATATATTACCATATTTTTCATAAAATAATAAGGAGCTTCAGAGAAACCTTCTGAAACTCCTTATTATTTCAGGCGTGTTAGAGGACTATGTTGGGTTAAGAACAGGTACATTGGTCAATTAAGGACGAATATATGCCCATCCTTGTGACTGTTTTTTCACTAATTCTCCAACACCTGATGGAACAATCTGGGCGAATTCAACTAACTCCTCCTTAGTAATACCTCTTTGGCGCATTGTGTTAGAGCAAGCAGCAAACTTTACACCCATTTTTTCAAGCCTTTCAATTTGTTCTAGGTACGTTTCAGGGCTCTTAAGTAGTATCTCTATGCCTTCATAATTTGCCACCAATTCTACATTCACCTTGTCTTTTCCTAAATCAGCTATTAAATTCTCAATATTGTTTAATCCTAACGTTCCCTTGTGACGTTCATCAATATGCACGACCACTTGATAATCCGGATTCAATATTTCATCCCCCATTCTAAGTTAATTCCCAGCTCTATGAACATTATAGCATTTATTGCTGAAGTTTCCGGGCGTGCAAGGAGCCTTGCCTTTACTAATATTAGAACTATTAGCAACTATTTGTCAGATCGGTCGTACCGCCGCAAACGACTGGTTCCAAACCATTGACTTACTCAGCTGCTTCAAATAGTAAAATACAACCACTACAATTCTCGCCGGAGGATTTATTGGATTTATTGAATTTATTGAACTTATTGAGTCAAAGATCAAGAGCAAAGACTTTTGATCACTTGTATTTTGACTAATCATTCCTAAAAGTTGGCATTCTATTAGTCAAGTTACCATTTCAATTCGCGAGGTGATTCCTGTGGAAGTTTACGGTCTAACCAACATTTTGGCAGTCGTCACTGGAATATCCATAGTTATAACCTGCTGCCTGATCTCTTACTTATTTCAAAAAAAATTATTTAATAAATATCGTGATAAGGTTAGGAATGAAATGGACAAAGCCCGCTCGGAACCCCCAGTAATACCCAACAAAAAAGTATGATTTACCTCCTTGTAAGATAGATATAGGGTTGATGGTTTAAAACCAACCCGAACGTTTCTTGATAACTTACACTTTAATGTTCAGATGAATTAGTTGACACGCTTCGACCTCAATCACTAAATATCGTGCTATAATCGCTTTTG
>JARLHW010000112.1 GCA_031292075.1 Desulfosporosinus sp. | reverse complement strand
GTCATTCTGGCATGCGCAAAGCATTCGAGGGGAAGGATTTTTATACAGTGCTTCTTCAACTTCCCGTATATTCATTTGGGATAACGGTTCCACACTTTTCTCCTCTTCTCTCCCTAATTCTCACTTCGACATATAAAGTCAATTTCCTTTAATTAGTGTATAATATTCACTGATACCAAATTATAGATGCACAAGCTAAAATTTTTATTCCGAAAGGTAATCCATCGTTATGGGACCAAGTTGTCCCATTCGAAGTTCACGCAGGAAAATCTGAGCAGCTTTGAGCGTATCTACACGCCCGCCATGAATCAAGCACCCTCGTTTTTGTCCTAAACTTTCCAAAGTGACTTCAGTGTCCGAAATTTGATAACGGAGTAAAGAATTTGGCGAATGTACCTTTAGCCAATCGATGATCCAAGTTGACAATTCTTCAATATCAAACACATCGTCTTTAATGGCTCCAAGTGCGGCTAGCTTTCGTCCAACGTCAGGCTCTTCGAATTTTGGCCATAACATTCCCGGTGTATCAAGAAGTTCAACTCGTTCATGAATCCGAACCCATTGATTTCCACGGGTCACACCGGGCTTGTTACCGACTTTAGCTTGGGCTCCGCCCGTCAATTGATTGATCAAAGATGATTTCCCAATATTGGGGATGCCCACAATCATGACTTTAATCATCTGTGGACGAATACCCTTTTCTGCCTGCCTCGCTTGTTTAGCCTCAACCATCCGTTCCAATTCAGGAACAATCTGTTTAACTCCAATTCCTGTAGTTGCGCTCACCGCATATGTAGGACTTGATGTTCTTAGATTTGCAAGCCATTTTGACGTCCAGTTAGGATCGGCCAAATCCGCTTTATTCAGCAGTAATAACCTAGGTTTATTGCCTAGTAGTCTATGAAGCATCGGGTTACGACTACTAACCGGTATTCGGGCATCGGCAAGTTCTAAAACAACATCAACCCATTGAAGTTGTTCAATTAGAAGCCGTCTCGCTTTAGCCATATGTCCCGGAAACCATTGAATAATCATAAAAATCCCTCATTATCCTTTTTAAAAGAACCTAAAACGTTGAAAAGGGTAGTATACCACCCATGCTTTTCCCAAAAGATAGCTTTTAGGTAGAAGCCCCCATTCACGTGAATCTTCACTCTCACGACGATTATCTCCTAAGACAAACACCTTCCCGACTGGAACGATTTTCGGGCCAAAGGGAGGATAATCACCAGGTTTAACATAGGGTTCTGGAATAGCATACCCATTAACAAAAACTTTATTATCCCGAAGTTCAACCGTTTCACCCTCGACAGCAATAACTCGTTTGATGAAAGTTCGTTTTGTATTCATTGGAAATGCAAACACAATAACGTCTCCTCGGTTAGGAGCCCACCAGCGATACGCGAGACGATTGACAAGAATGCGGTCTCCCGGAATCATACCCGGTTCCATAGAAGGCGACGGAATTAGATAAGGTTGCCATACTCCCCAACGCAAAAGTCCACCCAATAGCAAAACTGCGGCGATAATACCGAAAACCCATTTTTTTTTTGATTTCTTATGCCCCATCGATATGCCCCCTCTTGCACTACTCTTTTAGTATGAACAAGATTCACCAGAGCATACACTAAGGAACAAATTAAATAATAAGCTTGAAAATGACTATCCAATCCAAAAATAATTCTTTCAGACTAGTAAAAAAAAAGAGCTAGATTGCTCCAGCCCATTTTTAACCTTAGACGCTGCGACGATCGCGAATCCGTGCTGCTTTACCTGAAAGTGCACGTAAATAATAAAGCTTAGCCCGGCGAACAACACCCCGACGAGCCACCTCAATCTTATCCAAGCGAGGCGAGTGTAAAGGGAAAGTACGTTCTACTCCGACACCAGCGAAGACACGACGAACGGTAAATGTCTCTCTAATGCCGCCACCTTTTCTCGCAATGACAAGCCCTTCAAAAAGTTGAATACGTTCACGGGTTCCCTCAACAATGCGCACATGTACACGTACAGTATCACCTGGACGGAAGTTAGGAAGATCCTGTTTCATTTGTTCTTCTTCAATCATACGAATATAATCCATTATAAAATCCCCCCTTCCTTGTCTAGATGTTCATACACTGATTTTCAGCCAGCGGACCATCCATTATCAGACCAATTTATTTTATCATAACACATTTAGTTATGCAACATCCTTGAATTCAAATGCCTTAAACGAACTTAGGGCAGATACCGCTGCCTCCGCTTTTAGTGCCCACGTAGACGATCTAAAATAATAGCGACTGCTGAACGCACCGACAAATGATTGTAATCCGTCGGTCCATAAATTGGTTCAAGAATACGATCCATGTTCTCCACGTCTTCTTTGAGCAATCCCCAACCCGTCCCAAACAATAGCAGAATTGGAGTTTCAGTAGTTTCTATATCCTCACGGAGTTGCACATACGTGACTGTATTGGCATATTTCCGAGCATCAGTTGCCACTTTGACAGGGGCTACCCCGTGTTCGGCTTCGATCTCTGCCAAAACTTCCACTAAATTCGAGGCAATCTTTACCCGCGCGAACGCTTCTTGCCGATCAGGATTATAGTCTGCTCCATAGCCCTCTTGCCAAAACCCCATAATTCGACCGGCCAACTTGCGTTGTGCTTCTGCGGGATGGACCACGTAATAGCGTTTAACACCATAAGTTGTTGAACAACGAGCAATATCATGGAGGTCTAGATTCGTGATCGAAGTCGCAACCGTCTCCATATTCTTATTGTAGACAGGGGCATGAATCAAAGCCAAATAAATGTCTGCCATGGAGATAATTCCTCCTTAACCTTCAGATGAGATAATTCTCCTAATTATGTATGTTTCCCTCAAAGACCCCAATTCTTATGCGTCCTACAAAAAGTTTGAGCTTAAAAAATAAAAATCATTCCTCTGAAAGCCCCTTAAGGCTTGGAGGCACCCCTACTTTCGAACCTCGTGCCTCGAACTTCGTACCCCGCTTTTTGGGCTGCGGCAAGAGATGTTCCCAAAACGTTTTCCAAGGTGCAATTTCCACGTGTTCTAGCGCTAATTCTTCCAAAAGAGGATAATCATCCGCTTCAAAGATAACAGTTTTAATTAAATCTGGACGTCGTAAAAAAGTACGCCTTAGAGACTCTTTTCTCCGCCAACGCTTTATCAAGGCATGATGTCCCGATAACAAAACATCTGGTACCTGCCGCCCCTCAAAATCTGCCGGGCGAGTATACTGGGGGTACTCCAAGAGTGCAGTCGTGTGCGAATCCTCCTGCGCTGAAGCTTCTTCGCCGAGCACACCGGGAATCAGACGCGCCACTGCATCAATCATCACCATTGCGGCTAGCTCACCTCCAGTCAGTACATAATCTCCAAGGGAGGCCTCTTCATTGACCATTTCACGAATTCGCTCATCAAATCCCTCGTAATGCCCACATATAAAAACCAGTTCTTCCTGTTCTGACCAAAGCTTTGCTTTCTCTTGGTGAAAGACTTGTCCTTGCGGTGACATGAGGATGATCCTTCGCTTACCACAAGGTTGAGTTAAATCTCGTATGGCAGCGAAAATTGGTTCCGGCTTTAAAAGCATTCCTGCCCCTCCGCCGTAAGGTACATCATCTACATTCTTGTGTTTACTGGTCGCATAATCCCGAAAATTTACAAGCTTGATTTCGAGCAATCTGGCTTCTTGTGCTCGTTTCAGAATGCTTTCTTGCATAGGTGCAAACATATCTGGAAATAACGTTAAGACCGTAATCTGCATCATCCTTTGATTCACTCCAAGACTTCCCCTTCTCTGCGAAGTGTCCTTACCTGCTATGCGGCTTTGGCGATACTTATCCTACACCAAAAGGAATCTCTTTAGGGATTAGTTAGTGCCTGTAATCGAGGTTCGAAGATCGAACCTCGATTATAGCCCTGGGGGAAGTATAACATCCATACGTCTACCTAAAACATCTACACGCTGAATAACAGTTTTAAGCGCTGGGACACATATTTCGCCTTTGGGTCCCTTGACCAAATAGACATCATTCGCTCCCGTTTCCAAAACCTGAGACAAAACCCCTAACAATTTATCACCTTCATAGACCTGCATTCCTTCAAGTTCGAAATAGTACCACCCATCAGTGAGTGGAGGAACTTCAGAGCGATCAATCCGCACTTCCCAGCCTCGATACTTTTCCGCCTGAGTTATGGAATCTATTCCCTCAACAGTGAGAAAGACTAAATCCATCTGCACGCGAACCGTAATAATCTTGAAGTATTGATCGATCTTTCCATGCTGTAAGAAGACTCCCTGCAACTTAAGAAACCGCTCAGGGTCTGTTGTTAACGGATAAATCTTCAGCTCTCCGCTGACCCCTTGAGGACGTAACACTTCTCCTATTAGCACTTTATCCATTCTCTTTGCCCCTTCCCAGCTGATAAGTTTAAAACGTTGAGAAGGGCACTAAGCCCTTCTCAACGTCATTGATCGATGTCCATATGAACTCGGCGACCGTCTTTAACGGCGGCCGCTTTAACCAGCGTACGAATAGCGTTTGCAATCTTCCCCTGTTTTCCAATAACCTTCCCCATATCTTCTGGGGCAACAGTCAACTGCAAATGCACACTCTTGTCTGTCTCAGACTTAGCGACGAGAACTTGGTCAGAATGATCGACCAACGCTTTCGCGAGGATTTCTACAAGTTCCTTCACAGGAACCACCCCCTACACACTACACTTTGTTCTTGGACTCGTGGAATTTAGTTAAGATACCAGATTGACTCAGCAAAGACTTAGCAGTATTTGAAGGTTGTGCACCTGTTGAGAGCCATTTCAAAGCTTTTTCCTCGTCAATGTTCAAAACTACAGGACTCTTTGTCGGATCATAATATCCAATTTGTTCAATGAATTTTCCATCACGAGGGGCTTTAGCGTCAGCAATAACCATTCGATAGAAAGGATTCTTTTTTGCACCAATGCGACATAAACGAATTTTCGTAGCCATATTTTCACCTCCTTAAGATATTTCGAGGTTCGAAGTTCGAAGTCCGAGGTTCGAATGTTTTACATTCAATACCGCACATCGCACATTTTTGCCTCTAGATTAGTTTAACAAACTTCAAGTTAGAGTTTAATAACTCGTTTAAAGTAAGTTTATTATATAAACAACGCTATGTTATAGCGTGTGTCCATCAATGTAATCTGGAGAATAAACCCTCGTGAAAGCAACCCCAGAGACAAGACGGTGTACATGAAATGTGCCGTCTCTCAAAACCCTCGTCACCAAACACAAATCTCCAACTATCTCCAAAGCAGGACTATACATTCTCTCGACCCAAGCCACGGACGCAGTATCACGCAAGCGCGACGTCTCTACGTAAGCAGAATAGCAAACTTCCGTTCCAGCGACCGACCCCAAATACGGGGCAGTGCACAAGGTCCCTTCTCGCCATCCTGCAAGAAGGTTAATACGTGCGAGGACAGTGTCTTCGGGTTACAGGGAACACTCGGTCATCCATGACCAGCGGATGTGCACTGCCGCCAAGGCGCCAGGGTCCCCTCTCGCCATCCTGCAAGAAGGTTAATACGCGCGAAGACAGTGTCTTCGGGTTACAGGGAACACTCGGTCATCCATGACCAGCGGATGTGCACTGCCGCCAAGGCGCCAGGGTCCCCTCTCGCCATCCTGCAAGAAGGTTAATACGTGCGAAGACAGTGTCTTCGGGTTACAGGGACACTAGACCATACATGGTCGTCGGATGGCGCTTTTGGCACGATAGTCTCCAGTGGAGAGTATCGCCGAAGCCGCGATCCCGAAAGGAATACTTTCCGGTGTAGGATGAACCCTGCTCCCCTTCGCAGGAGTTTGAACGGTTAGTTTGCTCTGCGTCGTAGGTACCGAGCGCTGTGTGATGCAAGTCCGCTAGTTTACTCTGCGCCGTAAGACCGAGGGCTGTGTCACACAAGTCCCTCTTAGGCAAAAGGAAATTTCATTCCCGGTTTCTTTCCCTTTTTGCCTTTTTTACCGCCCCCGAGCATTCCCATTCCACTCGGGCTAGCAAATTGCTTCATCATTTTTTGCATTTGTTCGAACTGTTTTAAGAGACGTCCAACGTCTTGAACCGATGTACCGCTTCCTTTAGCAATCCTCTTTTTACGAGAATCTTTAATAATCATCGGTTTCCGGCGTTCTTCTATTGTCATTGATCGAATGATAGCCTCTAGATGGGCCGTATCTTTTTCGTCAATTTGCACATCTTTTAATTGCTTGCCCACCCCTGGGATCATCTCAAGTAGTGAAGAAAGCGGACCCATTTTTTTCATCTGCTGCATTTGATCCAAGAAATCCTCAAGGGTAAATTCCTGCTTACGCAGCTTCTGTTCCATTTCTTTTGCTTTTTTCTCATCGAAAGACTCTTGCGCTTTCTCGATCAACGTCAGGACATCGCCCATCCCCAAAATTCGAGAAGCCATACGGTCCGGGTGGAAGGATTCTAAGGCGTCCATTTTTTCGCCCGTTCCGGCAAACTTAACAGTACACCCGGTCACAGCTTTAATAGAAAGCGCAGCCCCACCACGTGTATCCCCATCCAGCTTTGTGAGAATGACCCCATCAAGACCCAGCTCTCTATGAAACGATTCCGCAACATTGACTGCATCCTGACCTGTCATTGCATCTACCACTAGTAAGATTTCATGAGGTTTCACAGCGGACTTAATGTCTCGAAGTTCAGTCATCAACTCTTCGTTGATATGCAACCGTCCGGCTGTATCAATAATAATCACGTCTTGCCCATTCGAGTTGGCGTGCTTGATACTAGCTTTGGCAATTTCCACTGGTGCAATTTGTCCCATGGAGAACACGGGCACTTTTAACTGTTCGCCCAATACCTGCAATTGCTTAATCGCAGCGGGTCGGTATATATCACAGGCAACCATCAGCGGATGCTTACCTTGTTTTTTTAGCATATTAGCCAATTTGGCAGCATGGGTTGTTTTTCCTGCGCCTTGAAGGCCTATCAGTAAAATCACAGTTGGCGGTTTTGAGGCTATAAGAATCTTACCTGTTGCGCCACCCATAAGTTCAATCATTTCTTCATGCACGATCTTAATAACATATTGTGCGGGAGAAAGGGATTCTAAGACCTCTTGTCCGATCGAACGTTCCTTAACCTTGGCCACAAAATCTTTGACCACTTTATAGTTAACATCAGCCTCCAATAAAGCAACGCGAACTTCACGCATAGCCTCATTGACATCCGCTTCCTTTAACCTGCCCTTTCCTTTGAGCCGTTTAAATGTTTCTTGGAGTTTTTCGCTTAGTCCTTGAAACATGCCTGTCCCCGCTTTCAATTTGATCCACTTACAACTTTCGCTCCCGCCTGTTAACTCTGGCTTCTGTTCCTCAAACAGCCGATACAATACTATAAACATCTTCGATCATAGAGCGTATTTGTTGATGACACTTCCATGCAAACTGACTGCTAAAATCTTGTTCCTTAAATTCCTTTAGTAAAATCTGCACTTCCATCAATTTCTTACGTTCCGCCCAGAACCTCTGAACAAGCCCTAATTTATCTTCGTATTCTGCAAGGATCCGTTCTGTTCTCTTGAGCAAATCATGAATAGCCTGACGACTTATGTGTTCCACCTCGGCAATCTCCGCCAAAGTGAGATCCTGTTGATAATGAAGATCCAAAACATTTCTCTGTTTATCCGTAAGAAGTGGTCCATAGAAATCTGCTAAGAGAGCCATTTGGGTGAGTTTTTCCATGCCAACCCTCCTGTAAAGTATTTTTACTTTACAGGAGCGATTTTAAACTAATTCCTGAGGTTTGTCAAGGGAGATAAGTTGGTAAAACTTACCCGTTTAACGCCGTTGAAATCCGCTTCGCTCGAGTTTCAACTTCTTGACAAACCTTCTTAACGTCCATGGTCAAAAGTTTGCGTTCTTCCATGAGAATATTACCGTCCACCATTACCGTGCGTACATCCCCAGCATGGGCAACATAGACTAAATGTGCCGGCACGGAGAAGCGAGGATAGAAATGAGGTTGATCCATGTCAATCGTGATGAGATCTGCTTTAAAGCCCGGGGCGAGCATCCCAACATCTTTTAGTCCGAGAGTCTGAGCCCCGCCGACCGTCGCCATTTCCAACACTTCATAAGCGGGCAGCACCGTCGAATCCACTCGAAGCTTTTGTTGGAATGCAGCTGAACGCATCTCTCCAAAGAGGTCAAGATTGTTATTACTAGACGCGCCGTCCGTTCCAAGCCCTACGACTACCCCGTTGGCCCTTAATTCGATAATCGGAGCGGTCCCACTGTTCAATTTCATGTTACTTTCTGCATTATGCGCAACACAGACGTGCCTGCTTGCCAGGATTCCAATATCTTCTGGGGTCAAATGAACACAATGTGCTGCCACAACACACCCACCAAAAAACCCAAGCTCGTCTAACCATTGCACAGGGGTCTTTCCATACTGCTCTCTTATAATGCGAATCTCGTCGCTAGTCTCTGCTACATGAATATGAATCCCGACACCTAGTCTGTCTGCCTCGACTTTCACCTTCTGCAGGTACTCCCCCGAGCAAGTATAAGGGGCATGTGGACCAAACATTACGTTCACTCGCCCATCACCGGCTCCATGATATCGCTGAACTAAATCAATGTTTTCTTGCAATGCCCTCTCACCGTTTGGACCATTTCCGATCAGTCCCCGGGAAAGGACAGCACGTGTTCCAGCTCTGAGTACAGCTTCGGCAACTTGATCCATCGAGACATACATATCAAGCATTGTAGTCGTTCCCGAGCGAATCATTTCGCAAAGTGCTAAAGCCGTCCCCCAGTAAATATCCTCTTCGGTCAATTTCTCTTCGAAAGGCCATACCTTCTCATTCAGCCAAGGCATGAGCGGCAAATCGTCAGCATAGCTCCTAAGTAAGGTCATAGCTGCGTGGGTATGAGTGTTAATTAAGCCGGGCATGACCACATCATTGGGCATATCCAGGACACGGTCGGGTACAAACCCTGACGGAGCTGAACCCAGCTCACCTACCGAAAGAATTCGATCATCTTCGATAGTGATTTCTCCTTGGGAGTAAAATATGTCTGGACCAGTCATGGGCAAAACCATGGCCCGAATTAAAATCTTAGACATAGGGTAGCAGTACCTCCTTTCTTTTTTAGAAATAGTTATCTGTCACGTTCAGCCTACACTTGCATGTTGCGAGCAAGGGAAATTACAAATATAACGACACGTTCAGCCGAAGCTTTATGATCGCACCATCAATTTAAGGAGGTTGACTGAATAAGGTGGGGCTACAATCCCTTTTTCTGTAATAATGCCCGTGATGTATTTCGCTGGGGTGACGTCAAAAGCGGGATTATAGACGTTGACATCCGCGGATGCGACTTGTACCCCAAAGCACTCTCGAATTTCCTTGGCCGGTCGTTCTTCAATCGGTATTTCCTGACCAGTAGCTACTTTGAGATCAATGGTGGAGGTCGGAGCAGCTATATAAAAAGGAATGCCATGAGCTTGCGCTAAGACGGCTACAGAGTAGGTCCCAATTTTGTTCGCAGTATCTCCATTTGCCGCAATTCTATCCGCGCCCACAATCACGAGGTCAACTTTAGCTTGTTGCATTAAGTATCCTGCCATATTATCAGCAATCAGCGTCACCGGAATCTTGTCTTGCATAAGTTCTAAGGCTGTGAGACGTGCTCCTTGTAATAAGGGTCGTGTTTCATCCGCATAAACATGAATAATTTTGCCCGCCTCATGGGCCGCTCGAATTACACCAAGCGCAGTGCCATACTCAACGGTGGCTAAGGCACCCGCGTTACAATGGGTCAGAATATTAGCTTTCTCTGGAACAATCTCGTTCCCGTGCTGCCCAATAAGACGATTCATGCGACGATCATCCTCGGCTATACGACCCGCTTCCTCAATCAAGATCTGCCGCACCTCATCTAAATCTTCGACGTCCCAGCATTCACGTAAGCGATCTTCCATACGCCGAAGTGCCCAGAACAAGTTGACCGCCGTGGGTCGAGTTTCCGCCAGTCTGCCTTGTACTTCCTCCATGAAACTGGGTAATCCTTCAATACTCCCTTGGTATTCTAGAGCACCTAACGCGAATCCATAAGCAGCGGCTGCTCCAATGGCAGGCGCACCACGTACTTCCATATGTTCAATAGCATCCGCCACATCCTTATAGGACAAAGCATTCCGATATACAGTTTCTCCTGGAAGCTTGCTCTGATCTAATATTTGCAAGGAATTTCCTAGCCATTCAATCGATTTCATCGTCCTACCAACCACCTTTCTAAAACTTACCGACTTCTCTATTCCCTAAAGCACATAGACAATTCTGATCGGGCGTCCATAACTTAAAGGTCGCTTGAACGAGCTGGGCAACCTTTACCTCTAATTCCTTCATGCTCTCCATTACTTCCGCGTGGCTTAAAGGGTGCGTTGCTATCCCGGCCGCTTCATTAGTGACCATCCCAATTGAGGCATAGCACATCCCAAGCTCCCGTGCCAGAACGACTTCCGGGACGCTTGTCATTCCGACAAGGTCCGCCCCAAGACGCTGAAACATCCGAATCTCTGCAGGGGTTTCAAACCGCGGACCCTCTGTACAAGCATAACATGCTCCATTCTTAACGGAAAGTCCAAGCTGCTCTGACGCTTCAAGGATCACCATGCGTGCAGAGGAACAATAGGGTTCTGTCATATCCACGTGGAGTACGCCCTTCAGCCCTCCTTCGTAGAACGTCTGAGGACGGTTTTTAGTAAAATCGAGAAATTGATCAAGGAGCACCAACTCCCCTAGTTGGAAATTCGAGGACAAAGAACCAACAGCCGCAGTAGCAAGGACCTTGCGTACTCCTAGTTCATGAATCGCCCAAATATTAGCCCTGTAATTCACGAGATGAGGAGGTGTGGCGTGATTCCGTCCATGTCGACTCATGAAAACAATTTCACGATTAGCGAGTTTACCAATGACGGGTTCAGCTAGTCCATAAGGAGTTTCCACCTTAATAACATGCTGATCCGTCAGCGAAAAGTGCTCAACCCCGGTTCCTCCAATAAGTGCATAGTGGATCAGAATTCCCCCTCCTCCTCATACTTGCCAAAAAGTGCTGCTGCAAAGTCTTTGGGAACAAACGGTCTCAGATCTTCCATGGCTTCTCCAATCCCAATCCATTTCACAGGAATCTGGGTTTCCCCTCGAATCCCCAACACAACGCCTCCTTTAGCAGTCCCATCCAGTTTCGTCAAGACAATTCCCGTTACTCCAGCCACTTCCTGAAAAAGCTTTGCTTGTTGCAGCGCATTCTGTCCAGTAGTGGCATCCAGCACAAGCAACACTTCATGAGGTGCCCCCGGAATCTCGCGTTCAATCACCCGTTTTACCTTACGTAATTCTTCCATGAGATTAACTTTATTGTGGAGACGGCCGGCGGTATCCACAATCACAACGTCAAGATTACGGGATTTGGCAGCTTGTACCGCATCGTAGGCGACAGCCGCAGGATCAGAACCTTCACGATGTTTAATAACCTCTACGCCGGAGCGTTCTCCCCAAACTTCCAGTTGATCAATGGCAGCTGCCCGAAAGGTATCACCGGCAACCATGATAACCCGTTTCCCATCTTTTTTGAACCAGTTCGCAAGCTTGCCAATCGTGGTCGTCTTTCCAACTCCATTTACCCCGACCACAAGAATAACGCTTGGACCTTGTTTGGCAAAGGTAAGCGTTTGTTCCTCCCCTAATAAATCCACGATCAATTCTTGCAGGACCAGAGTAAGCTCACTTGGATCAGCTATCTTCCGAAGTCTAACTTCTTTGCGTAACCGCTCTACCAAATCAAATGATGTACTAACCCCGACGTCTGAGCGAATCAACACCTCTTCCAGTTCCTCATATAATTCTTCATCGATTTTCTTACGACCTGTAAAAACCTGCTCAATCTTTTCTACAAAATTTTCCCGTGTTTTTGTTAGACCAGCTTTAAGCTTCGCGAAGAATCCTGCCACTATTTTAACATCCCCTCATAGTCATAGTTGAAATTCGAGATACCAAGTCCAAGACTAGAATATCATAGTACATCGAGCAATGCACATTTTTCCATCCAAGTCCCAGGATGCATTTCGTGGTTCGAAATTTGAATTAGTGACCTCTTGCGTTCCCACGTTCCTGACCCTAGGACGCATGTGACCTACGATACATCCTTAAAACGTATTCAGAGTTGAAACTCCGCGAAGCCGCCCATGATTCAGACGGTGCACACGGAATGTGCCGTCCCCCAACACATGTCAAGGATGCAATCAAGAACCGTCCCTTCTCCCGTCCGAAACTCCGCGAAGCCGCCCATGATTCAGACGGTGCACACGGAATGTGCCATCCCCCAACACATGTCAAGGATGCAATCAAGAACCGTCCCTTCTCCCGTCCGAAACTCCGCGAAGCCGACCCATGATTCAAGACGGTGCACATGGAATGTGCCGTCCCCCAACACATGTCAAGGATGCAATCAAGAACC